>JBKOXW010000268.1:0-10726 GCA_046744115.1 Actinomycetota bacterium
CCGTCGGGTCGCCGGCACCGGCCTGGCCCACCAGTTGGCCTGATCAGAAGCCTGTCCG
Source organism: Actinomycetota bacterium (assembly GCA_046744115.1). Classification (GTDB taxonomy): domain Bacteria; phylum Actinomycetota; class Actinomycetes; order Mycobacteriales; family CADCTP01; genus JBKOXW01. The sequence goes on from JBKOXW010000268.1 coordinate 59, forward strand.
CCGTCTGGCGTGACCCCTCACAGATGTGCCGCTCGGTGACTCCACCCAGGCCGGTGCCGACACCGCCATTGTCAGGCAACGCCTTGTCAGGGGAGGAGAACCTCGACCGTGCCGAACGTGGCCGATGTGGTCGACGCGGTGGTCGGCGTCGACACCCACCGCGACACTCACGACGCCGAGATCGCTACCGCGACTGGCGTGCCGATCGCGACCGTGCGGGTGCCGAATACCAGTCAGGGGTTCGCCCGCTTGCTGACCTGGATGGTTCGGCACCGTCCGGGGCCGCGCATCCTGTTCGCGATCGAGGGCAGCCGCAGCTACGGGGCCGGTCTGGCCCGGGCGGTGGCGGCCGCCGGCCACCTCGTCGTAGAAGTGGAGCGACCGGCTCGTACCCAGCGCGCGCGTCGTGGCAAGTCCGATCCCATCGACGCGCACTTGGCGGTGCTCGCCGCGCTGCGCCTGGACCCGGCCCGGCTGCCGGTGCCTCGAGCGGACGGCGACCGGGAAGCGCTGCGCATCCTGCTCGGCGCTCGGGCCGACCTGGCTGCTGTCGCCACCGGGCAGAGCAACCGGCTGCGGGCCCTGCTGGTGACCGGGGACGACGCCGACCGGGGCATCAGCCGGGGCGCGCTGACCGACGCTCGCCTGGCCGCCCTGGCCCGACGCCGGCTTCACCACGACGCCAGTAGAGAGCACGCCGTCCGGCAGGCCGAGATCCGGCGGCTGGCGCTCGCGCTACGGGAGGCAAACCGCCAGCTGAAAGCCAACCGTCGGCAGCTGCGCGATCTAGTCGCCGACCTCGCTCCCGGCCTGCTCGACAGGCGTGGCGTCGGGCCGGTGTGCGCCGCGCAGGCCATCGTCAGCTTCTCCCACCCCGGTCGGATCCGAAATGACGCCGCCTTCGCCTCCCTCGCCGGCGTCTGCCCTATCCCGGCCAGCAGCGGCCGCACGATCCGACACCGGCTCAACCGCGGCGGCGACCGGGCGCTCAACCGCGCCATCCACACCATCGCCTTGGTCCGGATGCGATCCTGCGCCCGCACCCGCGCCTACCTGCTCCGCCGCCGAGCCGAAGGCAAGACCGACCGCGAAATCCGTCGCGCCCTCAAGCGCTACATCAGCCGCGAGCTCTACCGGCACCTGACCACGGCCATGAGCCCTTGACAAACATAGAAGCGTCAAGAAGTTGGGGGTTCGAGTCCCTCCGAGCGCGCTCCATTCCCCCAGGTCAGACCCCTGAAGGTGACACTCGGGGCTACTCTCGACACGCCGAAGTCGATCTCTGGCCACGAGCTTGGCGCCAGGCAGGGGGTGCGGCAGTACATGGCCGGCCGCCGGCAGGGCGTGTTCGACGCCTTGGCGCGGATGGGCGCCCCGGCCCGAGCGCCGCAGTACGCGCCCGCTGTCTTCGTCGAGCTCACCCCTTGCCAGATCAGGTCGATCTCTCGGCGCGCCGACGTCGATGCTGTGTACGGTCCCTCCGGACATGCGTTGACCAGCGACGATGCCACGACAACGGAACGCGCGTACCCGGTCTGGGCAGCCGGCAAGGCGCCGTGCCGAGCTCCGACGTCGACGTGGCTCCGCACCCAATCATGGAAGGCATGACCGACTGGCTCGCGCTGACGCTGCTCGGGGTCGGCGCGATGAACAGTCCCCGGTACCCGCCGGCTGGGCTGCTGGTCCGCTACCGCCGGCGTCGGGTGATGCTCGACGGCGGACCCGGGGCGGAACCGGAAGGGCCGGTCGACGCATGGTTGGTCACCGACGAGCAGGCCGAGCTGATCCGCCCGCTCCGCCGTCTCGCCGCCGACCGCGGCACGACTGCCGTGGTCGACCACGTGGTGATTGGTGATCTAGACGTCGAACCGCGTCCGGTGCGGCACACCGCCCACCCGACCGTCGGGTACCTGATCCGTGCCGGCGGCGCGGCCGCCGCCTGGGCACCGGAGTTCTGGACGTTCCCCGACTGGGCGCAAGGGGTCGACCTGCTCTTCGCCGAGGCGGCGGGCTGGCGGCGGCCCGTCCGCTTCGCCCGCGGCGTCGGCGGTCACATGGCCGCGTACGACGTCGCCGAGGAGGCGCGCTGGCGTGGCGTGCGCCGGCTCGTCCTCGCTCACATCGGCAGGCCTTCCCTCGAGGCGATCGACGCCGGCGAGCGACCGTCGTTCGGCGAGTGGGGCCTCCCTGGACGCACCTACCGTCTCCCGGCCCGCCGTTCGGGCGACGACGCCGGTGGATGAGCGCCGCTGCGGCGTAGAGCGCAACGCACGGTTCGTCGCGAACCCGGGCGATCCGTGTTTCGAAGGCCGCGATCACCTCGGCGCGATGCTCGGCGACGGGAGCCGCACAGAACCGGATTGTGGTACACGGAGGGCGGTTCCTCGGGTCACCAGGAGTCGGCGTCCGGGGTGCAGGTCGGAAGGCGGTAGATGTCGTGGTCAACCGGTAGACCATCGCCGTCCGGGTCACCAGCAGGCGGAGCGCATACGAGCGCGCCCCGCGCACAGCGCGGCACGAGCGGATGTCTCGGGGCCTGCCTTCTCGCGGTCCGTGGGTTGCGCAGGTAGAAGGTGAGCGCGCGGGAACCACGACGGCGGGTGATCACGTTCGGACCCGACCGGAGGCTCTACATCCTGGTCGGCGATGCGGGCCGCCGCGGCCAGTTGCAGAACCTTCGCGATGGCCCGTTCGGGCCCGGTCAGCCCGACGACCAGTTCGGCGGCCCGCAGCCGGATGACGCCCATCTCACCGGAGTGATCCTGCGGCTGAACGACGACGGCAGCACGCCGTCGGACAACCCGTTCTTCCATGTCGGCGCGAGGGTCGGCGGGGAGGTCGGCGCGAACATCCAGAAGATCTTCGCGTACGGGCTGCGGAACAGCTTCGGGATGGCGTTCGACCCGACCTCCGGTGACCTGTGGGAGGAGGAGAACGGGGACGACTCCTTCACCGAGCTCAACCGGGTCGAGCCGGGCTTCAACTCCGGCTGGGTCCAGATCCAGGGACCACCGGAGCGCATCGCCCAGTACAAGGCGATCGAGACCAGCTCCGCCGTCGATCCGGTCACCGGCACGGCCTACTTCGGGCTGCAGCAGGTCCGGTGGCCGCCGACGAACATCGCCGACTCTGCCCAGGAGGCCCTGTCCCGGCTGTTCACGCTGCCCGGCGCCCGCTACAGCGCGCCGGAGTTCAGCTGGAAGTTCGAGGTCGCCCCGGGCGCCATCGGCTTCGTCGCCGGCACCGGGCTCGGCGCCCAGTTCAACGGAGACCTCTTCGTCGGTGGTGCGCGCACGTTCCTCGAGGTCGGGCCGCTCTTCCGGTTCAACCTGACCGGGAACGCCGGAAGATCGGCGTCGACGATCCACGGCTGGAGGACCGGGTCGCCGACAACAACCACAAGTTCGACATCACCGAGAGCGAAAGCCTGCTCATCGGCGCGCACTTCGGGATCGTGGCCGACATCGAGACCGGTCCGAACGGCAAGCTCGTCGTCGTATCGCTGGACCAGGGCGCGATCCACGAGATCTACCGGCGATAGGCCGACCCGAAACGGCTCGGGAGGCGCACGATGACTCGTCATCGAGAGCTACATCCCCGAGCTACGTCGTCTCCCTCCTGGCGAGACCACCTATGTCTCGCTGCGACGCCCGCCCATCTGGGCTTCGAGGAGTACGTTGCAGTGGGTCACGCAGCGCAACGCTGGCCGCGCGACGCTGGCCGCGCGACGGTCCTGCATCGACGCCGATCCGTGAGTAGGCTCACAACTCGCCGCTGCGTGCGGTGGATCCCGATGCCTTGCTCGTAGCCGGAGCGACCAGGTGACACTGGAGTCTTCCATGGAGGAGGAGACCGCCCGACTGAGCCGACCATGGAGGCTCGGGCAACGCTGTGCACGCGTCGATCATCTCCGGCGGCGCACATTGTGATCGCGGAGGCAGGAGCCGTCCATGTACACGTTCGACGTTAGGCTCTCCAGCGCGGTGAGCTCGGCCGATGGGCGGCAGGCTGCGGCCGGACCGCTGTCGCCCACGCTGCTGGACCAGATGCAGCGCTACTGGCACGCCGCCAACTATTTGACCGTCGCGCAGATCTACCTGCTGGAGAACCCCTTGCTGCGCGAGCCGCTGCGGCCGGAGCACGTGAAGCCGCGGCTGCTGGGCCACTGGGGTACGTCCCCCGGTCTCAGCTTGGTCTACGTCCACCTGAACCGGCTGATCAAGGAGCACGATGCCAACGTGATCTACCTGGCCGGCCCGGGCCACGGCGGTCCGGCGCTGGTCGGCCAGGCGTATCTCGAGGGCACCTACTCGGAGGTCTATCCGGACGTGACACAGGACGTGGACGGCCTCCGGCTCCTGTGCCGCCGTTTCTCGACGCCGGGAGGCATCCCCAGCCACGTCAGCGTGCCGACGCCGGGCTCCATTCACGAGGGCGGCGAACTGGGCTATGTGCTGTCCCATGCCTTCGGTGCGGCCTTCGACAACCCGGACCTGATCGTCGCCGCGGTGGTCGGGGACGGGGAAGCGGAGTCGGGGCCGCTGGCGGGCGCCTGGCGGAGCACCGCCTTCCTCAACCCGGTCCGCGACGGCGCGGTGCTGCCGATCCTGCACCTCAACGGCTACAAGATCAGCGGCCCCACCGTGCTGGGCCGCGAAAGCGACGACGACATCGCGGCGTTCCTGCAGGGCAACGGCTATGAGGCCCACTTCGTCGAGGGCGACGACCCGCCGCGCGTGCACCAGGCGTTCGCCACCACGCTCGACCGGTGCTATGCGCGCATCCGGGTGATCCAGCAGGAGGCCCGGGAGAGCGGCGCCTTCGAGCGACCACGCTGGCCGGCGATCGTCCTGCGTACGCCCAAGGGCTGGACGGGCCCGAAGGAGGTCGACGGACGCCCTGCCGAGGGCACCTTCCGGTCGCATCAGGTGCCGATGGCAGACACCCGCTACAACCCGGAGCACCTGGCGCAACTCGAGACCTGGCTGCGCTCCTATCGGCCGGAGGCGCTTTTCGACGCGGACGGCAAGCTCATCCCTGAACTCGCCGCTCTGGCGCCGGAGGGCGACCGCCGCATCAGCGCCAATCCGCATGCGAACGGTGGCAAGGTGCTGGTTGACCTGGACATCCCCGATTTCCGCGACTACGCGGTCGGGGTCGAGCGGCCTGCCGTCGTACGGCGGGAGTCACCACGCGAGCTCGGCAAGCTGCTGCGCGATGTGTACGTCCGGAACGCCGGGCAGGCGAACTTCCGGCTGTTCTGCCCCGACGAGACGAACTCCAACCGGCTGGGCAACGTCTTCGAGGTACAGAACCGCTGCTTCGTCGGCCCCACGCTCGACATCGACGACCACGTGTCACCGGACGGCCGCGTCATGGAGGTGCTCAGCGAGCACCTCTGCGAGGGCTGGCTGGAGGGCTACACGCTGACCGGACGGCACGGGCTCTTCGCGACCTACGAGGCGTTCGCGATGGTCTCCGCGTCGATGACGGTCCAGCACACCAAGTGGCTCCAGGAAGCAATCAACCTCCCGTGGCGGGAGCCGATCGCCTCGCTCAACATCCTGCTCACGTCGACGTGCTGGCGGAACGACCACAACGGCTTCAGCCACCAGGGACCCGGCTTGATCGACGTGATGCTCTCCAAGCGTGGCACGGTGACACGCATCTACCTGCCGCCCGACGCCAACTGCCTGCTCTCGGTCGCCGACCACTGCCTCCGCAGCCGGAACTACGTGAACCTGATCGTGATCGACAAGCAGCCGCAACTCCAGTTCCTGGACATGGAGACGGCGATCAAGCATTGCGAGAACGGTGCGTCGATCTGGCACCAGGCCAGCAGCGACGACGGCGGGGAGCCGGACGTGGTGCTCGGGGCGGCGGGTGACATCCCGACCATGGAGACGGTGGCCGCGGCGTGGTACCTGCGCCAACTCGTGCCGGACCTGCGCGTGCGCGTCGTGAACGTGGTCGACCTGATGCGGCTCTTCCCGGTCGCGTACCACCCGCACGGCACGACCGAGGCGGAGTTCGTCGAGCTCTTCACCGAGGACAAGCCGGTCGTCTTCGCCTTCCACGGTTACCAGCGGGCGGTTCACGAGATAGTGCACGGGCACCCCCACGTTGGCCGCATCCATGTGCGCGGTTTCAACGAGCAGGGCACGACCACCACGCCGTTCCAGATGGTCGTGCTGAACGAGATGAGCCGCTTCCACCTAGCGGCGGAAGCGATCCGGCGGGTGCCACGCCTGCGCGATCGCGTGCCGGACCTGGTGGCGGGGTGCGAGGCTCGGATCGCCGAGGCCAATGCGTACGCGCGCGAGCACTTCGAGGACCAGCCGGAAGTCCGCGACTGGGTGTGGACCGACTGAGCCGTGATGCCTGATCGGGGGAACCAGACGATCGCCGCGGTGTTGGCGGACGTGGACGGCACCCTTGTCACGAGGGCCAAGGTGCTGACCCCACGCGCGATTCGGGCGGTGGAGCAGTTACAGGAGCGTGGGGTGCTCTTCGCCGTGACAAGCGGACGTCCTCCGCGGGGCATGAGGATGCTCGTCGAGCCGCTAGGCATGACGGTGCCGATGGCGGCCTTCAATGGCGGGATCATCATCCTCCCCGACATGACGGTCGTCGACGAACGGGCGGTCCCGGCAGACGTCGCGCCGGCCGTGATCGAGACGATACGCGGGCATGGCCTCTATCCCTGGATCTACCGCTCCACCGAGTGGTACATCACCGATCCCCACGCCCCGCACGCGGAGCGGGAATCCAGGACGGTCCAGTTTCCGCCCACGGTGGTGCCGTCGTACGACGGCTTCCTCGACCGAGCAGTCAAGATCGTCGGCGTCAGCGATGACCACGACCTGGTCGCGCGATGCGAAGCAGACGTTCAGGCGCAGTTCGCTGGGCATGTGTCAGCCAGCCGGTCGCAGCCCCACTACCTCGACGTGACGCACCCGACGGCGAACAAAGGTGTCGTGGTCGAGCGTCTCTCCCACTACTTCAACATCCCATTGGAACAAATCGCCACGGTGGGGGACCAGCCGAACGACGTGCTGATGTTCGTGCGCAGCGGCATGAGCATCGCGATGGGCAACGCCAGCCCGGAGGTGCAACGGCAGGCCACCTACGTGACGGCTTCGCACGAGGACGAAGGCTTCGCCACGGCGATCGAGCGGTTCGTCCTACCCCGGGCCGTCGCCGCACCCCCGTCGACCCCGGCCGAGTAGGCGAGGCCGAGACCACGCCGCTGGCCACGGCATTCGGTGACATGGCATTACCTGCGACGTCACCGCATGAGCCAGCTCCGGCTCAACCGCCTGACTCGATCATGAAGCTCATTGGTGGGTGAGCATGCCGCTAAGCGGATCCGGACCACGTCGTTCTGGGATGTGCGCCCACGCCGCCGTCCGATCCGAAACGGCTCAGGACGTTGCGCCGCGTGCCCGGTCGCGTCGTCTCCGAACCCGGGTCCACGTCAGGTCAAGGACGACGGACAAGGCCATGATGGAGATCATCGCGACGAACGTTCGGCAGCGCGGTAGCGCTCGGGATCTTCGTTGACCTGACCGCCATCGCATCGCTCCTCATCGTCTCGACAGCCGCCCTCCGTCTCCGGGCCGAGACCGGGTCGAAGGCTGAAGCTCGCAAGCAGCAGCACGAGAACTGTCGAGATGACCAGCCCGCGCGTTCAGCCGACACGCGCCTCTGCGCCGAAAACCGGCGGGAACATCCCCGTCTCCGCCAGCTTCGCCGTGGACCCGACCGCCGCGTAGATGTGGTGTGGGCGGTGTTCGACCAGGTCCGCCGGGTCCTGCGCCCCGAAGGCACCCTGTGGTTGAACCTCGGCGACGGCTACAGCTCAGCCGCCGGCGGCGCGCCGCAAAGCGGCCAACGCCAGCGCGGGCGTCGGCTGGCCAGGCCGCGGGTGCCAGCCGCTTCGCCCTCGACTTTCACGGGTTTCGTCGGTGTGGGGCCAGCTGCCGTGGGCTGACGCCGGCAGAGCCGGCCTCAGCGGCCGAGTGTCTGGCTGCAAGTGACCCCCGCCCCAGCGCCGCGGATCGGCGATGCTCGAGCCACACCTCGCCTGAACGGCGCCCTACGGGCGCGGCGCGAGCCGCAGGACGCGACCGTCCGTCCCGAACGGCGTGCCGTTGATGTTCCCGAGCACGTAGAGCTCGCCCGCGGCGTCCTGCCCGAAGCCGAGCAGCGCGAGGCCGATGCCCTCGGGTTCTTCTGGAGGAGGCCGCCCGAGGTGGTGCCCGGCTACACCCGGGCCATCGGCATCGTGCAGCCCATCGCCGTCGCCCACCACAACGAGCCGGTGCCGGACGACGTAGTCCTCATCCCCGTGTCGCCGGAGACCCAGGCGGTGGCGTTCAGCGTGTACTTCGAGCGCCCGGGCGCCAACCTGAACGGGCCGGGCAAAAACGCCGACGGAACGCTGTTCGTGGGCCGGATGCCCATGGCGCAGGACAAGCACGAGCCGCTGCAGCCCTCCATCCCGCTGACCGGACCCCGGCCGAGCAACACCGAGCTGGAGCGCATGCGGCAGATCGCCGCCACCGGCACGCTGGCGACCACCATCATCGGCGAGCAGGCCGATGGGGCGATCGGCCTCATCGATCTGCGCATGGAGGAGAGGGTGCTGGCGACCCTGGAGCGCGCTCTTGAGTGACGCCGTGCCCGAGGTGGCGAGCGCCTGGCTGTCGCTGCCTCGCCGGATCTACCCGACACCTCGACGCTCCAGAAACTCTACGACTTCGGCCGCGAGATCTTCGAGAACGAGCCCTTCGAGCCGGTAGGTCGAGCAGCGAGGGTGGAGGGGCTCGGCGATGAGATCGAAGCTCTGCGCATGATCTTCGCCGTCAACGAGCGGGCCCTGTTCGAGTTCGTCGTCACCGAGGCGAGCCTGCGCGAGGTCGTCAACCGCACGCAGCCGGGCTACACCCGGTGGGTCTTGGACGTCCTCGACACGTGGCTGATCCAGTCCGAGGGCGACGAGCCGCCCACGTCCGGCACGACCTTCGAGGAGCGTCGCTTCGGGATGATCAGCGCGAAGGACCGCCGGTTGCTGCAGGAGGCCCTCGACTGGCGCTGTGACGCCTTCATGACCATGGAGCGCCGGCTGCCCACCGCGGCGGCGTTCATCGAGCGGGAGACGGGCCTACGGGTGATGCGGCCCACGAGGCACTGGAACCTGCTCAGCCGCTTTGCTGCGCTCTACTACTGAGCCGAGAGCGCCAGCGAGCGCGGGCTCTCCATGCCGGCCGTGATCCCGCTGACCATCGTGCGCCAGTCGAACGAGCCGCATCGCGGCACGAGCGGACGAATGTCAGCCGCCGCTGTTCCTCAAGGCCCGTGCGCCCGACCGCTGAGGACCGAAACTGTCCGACACGGCGCCTACGGTGGTCCAGCCCCGCCTCGCCCGGTCCGGTGGCGAGGGCACAGGCAGCCTGACCGCCGAGAGAGGGGGCCGACATCATGAAGATCGCGTTGCTGGGCGTGGGGTTTGGCCAAGCCCACGCCGCCGTCTACGCCCAACGCGCTGACGTGGACGAGGTAGTCGTCTTCGGCCGGACACCGGAGAAGCTAGCCAAGATCGGCGACCAGTTCGGGTTCGCCACGACCACCAACCTCGACGCCGTGATCACCGATGTCTCCGTGGACCTGGTCGACATCTGCCTGCCGACCCGGCTGCACGCCGATGTTGCGGTACGGGCCATGCAGGCCGACAAGGACGTCCTCATCGAGCTGCCCCTAGCCACCACACTCGACGACGCGCAGCACGTTGTCGCCACTCAACGGGCCACCGGCCGACGGGCGTTTGTAGACATGTTCTCTCGGTTCAGCCCCGCCAATCAGCAGCTACGCGAAGCGGTGGCCGACCACCGATACGGGCCTCTGAAGGTCTTGGAGATAGAAGGGCGCACGGCACTGCTCTGGCCGGGATACGACCTCACCCTGCAAACCCTGGCGCTCGACATGATGCACGCCGACTTCGACCTGGCCACTAGCCTGCTCGGGTACCCCACTACCGTCCATGTCGCCGGCGCCGGCGGGCCCAATGGCCGCGGTTCGGTCGCCGAGGTGCTCCTGCGCTACCCGGATGCGGTGGTCCGCTGCACCAGCTCCTCGCTGATGCCTCAGCCGTACGGCATGCGCGGCGGCTGGCGCGCCACCCTCACCGGCGCGGTTTTGGAATACGCCATAAGCGCGGGGTTCACCGGCCAAGGCCCGGCCACTCTCACCGAGTACACCGCCGCCGGCGAGCACGCGACCGAGCTGCCCACCAGCAACCCATACGCGGCGATGATCGACCACGTGCTGGCCTGCCTGGCCGGCACCGCCGACAACCTCATAGAACCCGCCAGCGCCCTCCCAGCGCTCGAACTCACCCTCGACGTGCACCGCCGGCTCACCCAACCCGCCGGCTAGCAGCCATGCGTGGGGATGCACTCACATCGGCATGTTGGTGCGTTGGAAGCGGGCATGTGGTGCACCGGACGAGGCTGAAGGGGGAGGGTGCGTCCTCTTAGGACAAACAGTCGATCTTGGTCCATGAGTTGGTCCACGAACTTCTGCCTACTGATGCCTTCGGCGTGCACTTGTCGTCCAGCGCTGCCCACCCATACCAATACAAACACCCCGTGACCAGGGGTGCGCTGT
>JBKOXW010000116.1:0-13299 GCA_046744115.1 Actinomycetota bacterium
TCCTGGTAGCGGGGGCAGGATTTGAACCTGCGACCTCTGGGTTATGAGCCCAGCGAGCTACCGAGCTGCTCCACCCCGCGTCGGCCCGTCGAGTGTACGCAGGCCGACCGGCGCGGGCAAATAGCCCGACAGGGTGTCGGCTGGGTCAGCCGCTCGGCGATGGCGTGGGCGTCGCCCCTCCTCCGCCGCCGTCGCTGACGCCCCGACTGGCCCGATCGAACGCGTCCGCCGCCCGCTCCAGGGCAGCCTGCGCCCGGCCGATCGCCTCGAAGTCGCCGCCCTGGTAGGCACTGCGCAGATCCGCGAGGGCCTTCTGCAGGTCGGCGATGGCCTGGGCCAGCTCGGGCGAGATCGTGCCACCGGCCCCGGGTGGCGCGGTCGGGGACGGGCTCCCCGTGGCGCCCGGGCTCGGCGTGCCGGTCGCAGGCGGTGCGCCGCCGCCTCCCTCGTCCGGCGCCTGCACGCCGGCCCCGGCACCGAACAGCGCGTCCAGCGCATCGGACAGGGTGCCCTCGAACGCGATCCGGTCACCGAACGCCACGAGGACGTACTGCAGCAGCGGGTACGGGTTGCCGCGGGCCTCGACGTAGAGCGGCTCGACGTAGAGCAGCCCGCCGCCGACCGGCAGGGTCAGCAGGTTGCCGAAGACCACCCGCGACCCGCGCCCGTTGAGCAGCGAGACGGTCTGCGAGATCTCCGGCTGGGAGTTGAACAGGCCCTGCACCTGGCCCGGACCGAGGACGGCCTGGGTGCCCGGTAACTCCAGCACCTGCAGCTTGCCGTACTGCTCCGGGTCGTTGGAGACGGTGACATACGCCGCCAGGTTCGGCCGGTTCAACGCGTTCAGCGCGCTGGTCAGCTGGAACGTCGGCTTCGTCTGCCCCGGCGCCTGGGCGAGGATGTAGTACGGCGGCTGGTCGCCGGTGCCCTCGATCGTCGGGTCGTCCGGGATCGCCCAGAAGTCTTGCGAGTTGAAGAACCGCACCGGGTCGTCGACGTGGTAGCGGGTCAGCAGGTTGCGCTGGACCTTGAACAGGTCCTCCGGGTACCGGAAGTGGGAGCGGAGCTCGTCGCTGATCTCCGACTCCGGCTTGACGATCCCCGGGTACGTCTTGCGCCAGGTCTTCAGCAGCGGGTCTTGCGTGTCGAACTCGTACAGGGTGACCGTGCCGTCATAGGCGTCCACGGTCGCCTTCACCGAGTTGCGGATGTAGTTCACGTCCCGGTTCGGCTGGCGTCGGGTGCCCTGCTGCCCGGTGAGCGAGTCGGCGGTCACCTCGCCCAGCGGCTCGTGCTGCGAGTAGGGGTAGGTGTTCAGCGTCGTGTAGCCGTCGACGATCCAGAGGATCCGGCCGTCCACCACGGCGGGGTACGGGTCGCCGTCGACCTGCAGGAACGGCGCCGCCTTCTTGACCCGGTCGGCCGGGTCCCGGACGAAGAGGATCTTGGACTGGTCGTTGATCGCCCCGGAGAGCAGGACGTTGCGCTCGCGGTAGTAGACGGCGAACGCGAGCCGGTTGACGAGGCTGCCGACGTTCACGCCGCCGCTGCCGTCGTAGGTGTTCTTCTCGTCCCCGGCCCCGGCCGGGCGGTCGAACTCGCGCGGGTCCTCACCCTCGCGCGCGCCGACGATCGAGTAGTCGGTGATCCGCTCACCGTAGTAGATCCGCGGCTGGTCGATCTCGATCGGGCCGACCGGCGGCAGGTCGCCCACCGCGAAGTCCTCGGTGTTCTCGACCTCCTTGGTCGCCTCGGCGGCCACCAGCCCGTTGCCGTGGGTGAAGACCAGGTGCCGGTTGATCCAGTTCTGCTGGTTACCGGTCAGGTCGTCGGAGACGAGCTCCCGGACGCCGACCACGTATTCCTTGGTGGCCCCGTCGATCGTGTACCGGTCGATGTCGAGCTTGTCGGAGAAGCCGTACACGTTCCGGATCTGCTGGAACTGGGTGAACGTCGGGGACAGCACGTTCGGGTCGAGCAGCCGCGCGTTCGGGATCGTGCCCTTGTCCGCGCGCAACTCCGCCGAGGTGAGGTTGGTCTTCGCGTCGTACTCGACGTACTCCACCTGCCCGGGCTGACCCTCGGTAGCGCGGGTGATCCCGTACGCATCACGGGTGGCCTCGATGTTGCGGCCGATGTACTCCCGCTCCCGCTGGTCGGCGTTCGGCCGAACGGTGAACTGCTGCACGATCGCCGGGTAGATGCCGCTGGTCACGATGCTGGTCACGACGAGCAGCACCAGCGCGATCGCCGGCAGCTGGATGTTGCGCAGGAAGATGTTGGCGAGCACGGCGACCGCGCAGATCAGCGCGACGACGACCAGGATCGATTTCGCCGGCAGCACCGCGTTGACGTCGGTGTAGGCCGCGCCGGTGATCCCGCCCCGGTCGGAGAACACCAGGCCGTACCGGTCCAGGTAGTACGCCGCCGCCTTGAGCAGCACGAACACGCCGAGCAGCACGGACAGGTGGACCCGCGCGGCCGGGGTGATCTTCTCCCCCGGCGTTTGCAGCCGCACCCCGCCGAACAGGTAGTGCACGGCTAGCGCGCCGATCAGCGCGAGCACGATCGCGGTGAACAGGAAGCCCAGCACCATGCGCTGGAACGGATAGGTGAAGACGAAGTACGAAATGTCCCGGCCGAACTGCGGGTCGTTCACCCCGAACGGTGTCCCGTTGCGCCAGAGCAGCCAGGTCTCCCACTGCGCCTGCGCCGTGATGCCGGCGAACACGCCGATCACGGCGCTCGCCGCGATCGCGATCAGCCGCCGGCGGGGCTCGAGCGCCGTGCGGTACCGCTCAAGGTTCTGCTGCTCGAGCGACATCGGCCGGAACGGTGGCCGCACCCGGTAGGCGATCGCCAGGTTGGCCCAGAGGATGGCGCCCATCAGCGCGCCGAACAGCACGAACAGGAAGACCCGGGTCCGCAGCCCGGTGGTGAACACGGTCCGGAAGCCCGTCTCGCCGAACCACAGCCAGTCGACGTACAGCCGGACGGCGGAGCCCAACAGGCTGAGGACGAAAACGAGCAGGACGGCGACGCCGATGAGGATCTTGGCGCGGCGGGACAGCGAGGGCACCGGCAATGGCGGCCGCATGGCCACGATCTGGCTCCAGGGTTCGGACAGCTCTGACGAAAGACCAACTTACCGCCGGGGGCGGAGGTTCCCCACGTGGCCAGGTCCCGGCCGCGGGGTGGCCCGCTGGACCTGCCCTGCCAGGATGATGAGGTGACCGAGCTGTTGCAGGACACGCTCGTCGAGATCGAGCGGCATGTCGCCCGATCGGGCTGGGATCAGGCGCCGCAGATCTTCGCCCTGGCCAGCACGGCAGACCTGCTTGCCCGCGAGCCGGACTTCGCCGCCTCGCTCGGCTTCACCGCCGACGAGCTGCCCGAGGGTGCGCTCACCCCGGTCGAGCAGGACCCCTTGCCGGACGCCCCGTTGGACGAGTCGCTGGCCCAAATCGGCTGGCCGCCCGAGGTGCTCGGCTGCGCCCTCGTGCAGGAGGTCCTGGTGCTGCCGCCGGAGGCAGAGGCGACGATGCCCACCGATACTGACGCGTTGGACTGGGTGGCCGAGCATCCGCAGCGGCGGGAGGCCAGGCTCGCGGTCGCGGTGCTGCGCGACGGCTCGCGGGCCTGCGCGGTCCGGCTGCGCTCGGATGCGCCCGCCGACGACGAGCTGCTGGTCGGTGCCGACCTCGCACCGCAGCTGGCGGACGCGCTGCTCAACACCCTGAGCTGATCGGCCGTCAGCTCGTACCGCTGTCGCAGGTCGGCGCGCTGCCGCCGGACTTGATCGAGGTGAGCGCCTCGGCGGCGCCGTGCAGGGTCTCCACCCGGACGAGCTGCAAGCCGTCCGGCGGCGACTGCAGGGCGTCGCGGCAGTTGTCCTTCGGTACGAGGAAAACCGAGGCGCCCCGGTCCCGGGCCGCGATGATCTTCAGCTGCACGCCGCCGATCGGACCGACCGTGCCCGACGCGTCGATGGTCCCGGTGCCGGCCACCCGCAGGTCGCCGATGAGGTCGGTCGGGCCGACCTTCTCCATGATGCCCAGGGCGAACATGAGCCCGGCCGACGGACCGCCGATGCTCTCGTGGACGGCGATCTTGACCGTGAACGGCGCGGTGCTTTCCAGGCTCACGCCGACGCCGAGCGCGGCACCCTCGCGGTCCTGGGCCTCGCCCGTGACGATCCGCGTGGTGGCCTCGCGGCCGGACCGGACGTACCCGACGGTCACCGTCGTGCCGGGGCTGAGGTCGGCGAGCAGGCCAGTCAGCTCGGCGAAGTCGTTCACCGACGTGCCGTTGAGGCTCGTGATGACATCCCGCGGCGCGAGCTTGCGGTAGGACGGAGAGTCCTCGGCGACGCTGGTCACGACGATCTTGGTGTAGTCGAGCTCGGCCAGCGCTGCCGTCTCCGCCGAGTTCTGCGACTGGACGAAGTCCCTCGTCTGGCGCTCGTCGGCTTCCTCCACGGTCTCACCGGGCGGGTAGATCGTCTCCCGCGGCACTACCGACACCCGCCCGTCCAGCCAGCCGCGGAACGCGGTGAGCAGGTCGAGCCGGTCGCGCACCGACACGGTCGTGAGGTTCAGCTGGCCGTCGGTCTCGCGCTCGGTACGCCCCGAGACCTGGATGATCTCCGCCCCGTTCTGGTCGGTGCCGAGCGTGTCGAGGGTCGGGCCGGGGCCGAGCGCCGCGTACGGCACCGGCAGGTTGAAGCCGGCGGCGCCGAGCGCGACTAGGAGCACGGCGCCGGTGATCATGGTGACGACGCGCCGGCTCATGCGGCCAGCCTAATGTGGGGTGGTGCAACCTCCGGCGCGGCCTGCGCGCCGCGGGTCAGTCGCGGTCCGGCGGGTCGGTCGCCGGCCGGCCCTGGGCTGGCCGGTACGGCGTGGGCGGCTCGCCGATCGGCGGAGCCTCACGCAGCCGGCTCCGCTCCAGCGCCTCGACGAACCGGTGATGAGCCTCCACGCTGTCCAGTGGATCGGCCGGCCCGCGTGGCCGGCCGGCCCAGGTCGCCCACGCCACGGCCACCAGCAGCGCCAGCAACGGGATCGCCAACCAGACCAACGAGCTCACGGTTCAACGGTACGTCGCGATCCTCAGAGTTGCCGAGTCGGCACGCTGCGCGATATGCGGCTACCGACCGCGGCGGCGCCGGCGAGCCCGCCGCACCAGCGCGGCCGTACCGACCAGGGCCACGGCGGCGCCGGCCGCCGCCGTCGCGCTGATCGCGTCGACCCGGGGCGCATCGATCCGGAGAGGCCGGCCGCGCTCGGCTGCAACGGCGAGGTGGGCACGGACCGCGTCCGCGTTCGTGTGCGACGGTCGCCACCCGGCGGCGCGCAGCCGCGCGGTGTCCACCACCCAGGGATGCATGAGGTAGGCCAGCTCGCTCGGCGGGGCCTGCGTGATGCCGAGCCGGTGCAGCCGCTCCGCGGCGCCGACCGCCACCCGCTCGGGCAGCTCGACGCTGCGCCGGCCGCTGACATGCTCGAGCTCGGCGTGGTCGAGCCAGCCGTCGCAGCCGACGTTCGCCGTGCCGTCGATCTCGCCGAGCGCGGCCAGCTCGACCGCGGCGGCCAGGTCCGTCACGTGGCAGAACTGCCAGTGCGGGTCGCCGCCGCGGATGCGGAGCAGCCGCGGCGCGGACAGCAGTGACGCCATCGGCTCCCGGTCCGCGGCGCCCAGCACGATTGCCGGGCGGAGCACGGTCACCGACAGCCCGCGGTGAATCCGGCGCGCCGTCGTCACGATCCGCTCGATCTCCAGCAGGTCGCCGACCACGCTGGCCTCCGGCTGCGCACGCAGCGGCGCGTCGTCGAGGAGCGGGACGGGGTTGTCCGGGCGCGCCCCGTATGCCATCGCGCTGGACACCACGACCACTGTGCGGACCCCGGCCGCGAACGCGGCGGTCAGCACGGTCTGCGCGGCGCGCGTGTTGCGCAGCCGCTGCGCCGCCCGGTCGCGGGCCGGGGTGAGGTCCACGGCCAGGTGCGCCACCGCGCTGGCGCCGGCGAAGGCGGTCGTCAGCCGAGGGTCCACGAGCGACATCTGGTCCCACCGGATCTCGGCGGCCGGTACGCCCGGCAGCTCGGCCGGCGCCGCCACCTCGGTGTCGATCCCGATCAGCGCCGCCACCCGCGGCGAGCGAGCCAGTTGGCCGAACACCGCCGCGCCGACGCCGGCGCCCGCTCCGGTCACCGCGATCACCGCACGACGGGCAGGCCGACGGGAGCGCGCGGCGGTTCGCGCACGGCGTACCGGCCCATCGCCCACCATGCCTCCCGTCCCGTGGTCGGATCACCGCTGAGGTCTACGGTGGAGAGCATGACAGCGCGGAGCGATCGCCGATGACCGGCGTCCCGTTCGGGTTCGGTCCGCCCGACCGCGAGCCGGGCGATGGCGAGGGCGACTCCGGCCCCGGTGGCCCGGCCGGTGTTCCCGCCTTCGGCGCCGGCTTCGGCGTGCCCGGGTCGATCCCCGACGATCTCGCCGGCAAGGTACCGCTCTTCGCGGAGCTGCAGAAGCTGCTGTCCTGGCAGGGCGGCCCGGTCAACTGGGACCTGGCCCGCCAGCTCGCCGTCTCGCA
The DNA here is from genome assembly GCA_046744115.1 of Actinomycetota bacterium. Taxonomy (GTDB): domain Bacteria; phylum Actinomycetota; class Actinomycetes; order Mycobacteriales; family CADCTP01; genus JBKOXW01. The sequence goes on from JBKOXW010000116.1 coordinate 6,602, forward strand.
GCTGGCCTCCGCGCACCGCTCGCCCACGCCGGACGAACGCGCCGAGGTCGCCGAGGCGATCAGGCTCGCCGACCACTGGCTCGATCCGACCACCGCGCTGCCGTCCGGGGTGACCGGAGCCGAGGCATGGTCGCGAGTGGACTGGGTCGAGCGGACCCTTCCGGTCTGGTCGGCGCTGTGCGACCCGGTGGCCTCCAGGGTGGTCACCGCGATGAGCGGAGCGCTGCCGGAGCAGGCGCGAGCGCAGGCCGGCCCGATGGCCGGCATGATCGGCCAGATGGGCGGGCTGATGTTCGGCGCGCAGGTCGGCCAGGCGCTGGCCAGCCTGTCCGCGGAGGTGCTCTCCGGCACCGACATCGGCCTCCCGCTCGGACCCGCCGGTGTCGCGGCACTGCTACCGGAGAACGTGGCGGCGTTCGGCTCGGGCTTGGAGCGGCCGGCGGACGAGGTACGGGTCTTCCTCGCGCTGCGCGAGGCGGCGCACCACCGGCTCTTCGGGCACGTCTCCTGGCTGCGCCAGCGGCTACTGGACACTGTGGACGCATACGCCCGCGGCATCACCGTGGACACCGGCGCGATCGAGCGCGCCATGGCCGAGCTCGACCCCAACGATCCCGAGAGCCTGCAGAACGCACTGCAGGGTGGGATGTTCGAGCCGGAGACCACGCCCGAGCAGAGGGCCGCGCTGGTCCGGTTGGAGACGCTGCTCGCGCTCGTCGAGGGGTGGGTCGACGAGGTGACCGCGGCCGCGGCGGCCGACCGGCTGCCCGGGACGGCCGCGCTACGCGAGACGCTGCGCCGACGCCGGGCGACCGGCGGGCCGGCCGAGCAGACCTTCGCCACCCTGGTCGGGTTGGAGCTGCGGCCACGCCGGCTCCGCGACGCCGCCGCACTGTGGCGCGCGCTGCGCGAGCGGCGGGGCGTCGACGGGCGGGACGAAATCTGGCGCCACCCCGACCTGCTGCCCGACGCCGACGACCTCGACGACCCGGACGGCTTCGCCGAGCGCGCCGCCGGACCCCTCGACGAGCCCTAGGCCGCCTGCGCGGGCGGTGCGCTCAGCGAGCGGGGCCGCCGGCGAGCAGGGCGCGGGTGGCCTCCCATCCCTCCAGTCCGGGGTCGAGCGCGGCGATGTCGCCCGGCGCGCGCAGCCGATGCCAGCCCGGCGTCACGACCAGCTCCCGCCGCCGCGGCGCCGCCCGGCGCAGCCGCTCGATCGCATCTGGCGCGTCGAGGCCGACGCCGCCGCCCTCGTTCGACTCGCCGGCGAGCCAGTGTGGCGGCGGCAGCCGGCTGGCGAGCACGACTAGCCCACCGCCGGCGGACGGCACGGCGGCCACCGGCGCGCCGGTCAGCCCGCTGAACGCCTTGGCGATCAGCATGCCGGGCAGGTCCGGCGCGTCGGGCGCGACAACCGCGCCCGTCGCGTACCCGCACGCGGCGAGCTCGGCGAGCACGGCGACCGGCCCGGCTCCGGCAGCAACAGGCAGCACGGGCATGCCGGGCCAGACCACCGCCTCCGCGTCGCCCCGGCGTGCCGGGGCGGCGGCGACCATCGGCTCCACCTCGGCGAGCCCGGCGAGCAGGTCGGCCACGTCCTCGGCGAGCGCCTGGGCAAAGTCCGGCGCCGACACGCCGGGCGGGCACCCGCCGACCGCCCGCGGCCCGGTGAGGAGCAGGACCACGGCGCGCCCGGCCACGACTCAGCCGCCGTCGGTGTTGGCCGCGTCGGGCAGGTCGTCGGCAAGCTGGAGATGCGCCGCGGCCGCGACGCCCTCCAGGAAGCCGCGCGCCCGCTCGGCGCGCGGGTAACGGCCGACGAGCTGCCAGAAGTCGGCGCCGTGACCCGGCACGAGCATGTGCGCCAGCTCGTGCACGAGCACGTAGTCGAGGACCCAGGTGGGCATCTCGCGCAGCCGGGTGGAGACGCGGATGCTGCCGTCGGCCGGCGTGCAGGACCCCCAGCGCATGGTCATGTTCGACACCCAGCGGACGCTGGTCGGCTGGGGGTGCCCGCCGAGCACCGTCGCGGACAGCTGCCGTGCCCGGCTCAACAGGGCGGCGTCGCTGCGCCGCGGCCCGCGTACCTTCCGCAGGTCCCGAGCTGCCAGCCGTTCCAACATCTCGGCGACCCACTGGCGTTCCTCGGCCTTGCTGAACCTGGCCGGGATAAGGACGACCGTCCGGTCCCCGTCGCGGTAGGCGGAGACGGTGCGCCGCCGGCGGGCGCTACGGCGTACCTCCACGGCGTGGGCGGCGCGGTCGCTGGCGGAGCTACGGGCCACGGTGGCACCGTAGCCGCCCTCCCACCGGTGCGCGCCGGGGCCTCGTCCGCACTGGGCCCAACTATTTTCGCTCCACAGCCGGTGGACGACGTCGCCGCAGGTCAGACCTCCGGACGGAGGGTCAGCGCGGCCTGCTTCCACACGCCTGTCCCCCTACCGTCCACAGGGACACCCCGGTACGTCCCCACGGCGTCCACAGCGTTATCCACAGGCTGTGCGAAACGGTCGTTGACGGTCTTAGACGGCGGGGCCTAGCGTCGATCCAACGGAGCCCCCGGCCTCCTCCGGGCGGCCCGCTCGTAAGGGGAAGGCGAGCGGGCCGCACGTGAGACCGGGGGCTGCGTCCGTCTCGCGCCCCTGATGACAGCGTCATCGGACGTCCGGCCGGTGGGTCACCCCTCGCCCGCCGGCCGGTGCGCGTGCCGGCCCGCTACCGTCCGCACCTGCTGGCTCTCTCACCTCCCGGTGAACTGAGCGCGCCGCCGCTCGCGCTGGGCCCGAATCCCCTCGCGCAGATCCTCGGTGGTCATCGTGACGGGCTGGGCCAGCGACTCCCACGCCAGCGCCGCATCGAACGAGGCATGCCCGCCGCCTGCCAACGCTACCTTCGTCAGCCGGGTGGCGATCGGCGCCCGGGTGGCCACGGTCTGGGCGATGCCGAGTACGTCGTCGATGAGCGTTTCGGCCGGAAACACCCGGTTCACCAGACCGAGGCCGACCGCCTCCTCGGCGCTCACGGAGCGCCCGGTCAGCAGCAGCTCCCTCGCCACGGCGAGGCCGGCCACCTCGGGCAGCAGCCAGGTCGTCGCCATCCCGGCGTGCATGCCCAGCGAGGTGAACGGGGCGGACAGCCTCGCACCGGGCGCCGCGTACCGCAGGTCGCACGCCAGCGCGAGCGCGAGCCCGGCGCCGATCGCCGGCCCGTTCAACGCGGCGATCGAGGGCACCTCCAGCTCGCGTATGTGCAGCCATGTCCGATAAAACGGGAGCATCCGGGCGCGGATCTGGTCGACCCCGAGGTCTCCGCCCTGCTCCAGCCAGGACAGGTCGCCGCCGGCGCAGAACACGCTGCCCGAGCCGGTCACCACGAGGCAGCGTGTGGCCCGGTCCGCGGCGACGGCCGGTAGCACGCGACCCCATTCGGCCGTGAGCTCCTCGGTCATCGCGTTGCGGCGGTCGGGCAGATCCAGTGTCAGCAGCACCACGCCGTCGTCGAGGCGGTCCACTCGGAGCGGGGTCATGGCCGGCACGTTACGCGCCGGCCGGGTCTGCCGGCTCGGCCGGCATTTGTCTGCCCTGCCCGCTCAGTGTCCAGGTCAGGCACCGTGATGAGACTCACCAGGCGTGGCGGATGCGGGTATGCGCATGCCCGGCGGGTACGTTCTGTGCACGATAAGTCGCCGATGTAGCTGTCGGCGACCGTACGACGGAGGAGGCGACGTGGCCGAGACGTTCAACGGCTACTGCGTGAAGTGCAGGGAGAAGCGCGACTTCGAAGGCGAGGTCACGGTCAGCCAGTCCGGCCGCCGGATGGCGAAGGGTCCTTGTCCGGTGTGCGGCACGACCATGAACAGGATCCTGGGCAAGGCCTGACGCCGAGGGCGCTCGACGGAGGGGCGGTCCATCGTGGACCGCCCTCCTGCATGTCGGGTGCGGGCCGGGCGCGGCCGCAAGGTCGTTGCCCGGATCTGTGGACGACCCTTCGGCCTGTGGACGACGGACGACCTCCGTCGGCCGGCAGTGGCAGGCTCGTCCCCGCATCGGTGATCACGCCGGTGCGTCCGCGTTGAAACGACCGACCGAGCCAGCCCCGTCGAGCCAGCAGAGGTGCCCGTGACCGCCCTGATCGATGCGTCCGCCATGCCGAGGGCTGCTCGGCGGCCTGTGCTCAGCGCGGGCCTGCGCCCGGTCTGGCGCAGCCGGACCTGCCTGCAGCTGGGCCTGGACCCGGCGCGAGCGGTCGTGGTGGACGGCGTCGACGAGCCGGTCGCGCGAGTGCTGCTCGGCCTCGACGGCAGCCGTACCGAGTCCGAGGTGCTGGCGGCGGCCGCGGAGGCCGGAGTGGACCGCCGGTCGCTCGCCCGGCTCCTGGCCGAGCTGCGCGACCGCGGCATCGTTCGCGACCAGGACGGCCCGGCGACCGAGGCTGCGCGGGAGCTGCCTCGCCACGTCGCCGGCCGGCTCGCCCCGGATCACGCCTCGCTGTCGCTGCTCGGCACCGGGCAGGACGCCGACGAGGTGCTCGACCACCGCCGGCGGGCGGCGATCGTCGTGCACGGCGCCGACCGGGTCGGCGTGCCGCTGGCCGCACTGCTCGGCGCGGCCGGCGTCGGCCACGTGCACGTGGTCGACTCGGGAGCGTCGCGACCGGCCGACGTGATTCCCGGCGGACTCGGCGCGGCGGACGTGCACCGGTCGCGCGCGTCGGGAGCAGCCGACGCGATCCGGCGGTGCTCCCCGGAGGCGCGGACCGCGGCGCTCCCGCCGCACCGGCTGCCCGACCTCGTCGTCATCGGCTCGACACGACCGGTCGAGTCGGGGCTGCGGGCCGCCCTGCACAGCGCGGGCCTACCGCATCTGGTCGTCGGCGTGCGGGAGACGACCGCGGTCGTCGGGCCGCTGGTGCTGCCGGGCAGCACCGGCTGCCTGCGCTGTGCGGACCTGCACCGGGCCGACCGCGATCCGTCCTGGCCGATGGTGGCGGCGCAGCTGACCGGCCGGGACCGCCGGGGCACCGAGCCGTGCGACGTCGCGCTCGCCGCCATGGCGGCCGCGACCGGAGCGCTGCAGTGCCTGGCCCTGATCGACGGCGGCGAGCCGGTGACCCGCGGCGGCGCGCTCGAGCTGGCGTTGCCCGACTGGCGGCTGCGCCGCCGCAGCTGGCCGCCGCACCGGCGATGCGACTGCGGGTCGTGGACCGGGGGCGCCGGCCGACCCGCTCCCGCGGTGCCCGCGCAAGCGCAGGGAGAATGATGGCTGTGACCGACATCCCCCGCCGCGCGGTGACGCGGACGGCTCGGCTGGCCGCGCTCCCGCTGGGGGCGGCGGGCCGGGCGACCCTCGGGCTCGGCAAGCGGCTCGGCGGCCGCTCGGCCGACGAGGTGACGCTGGAGCTGCAGCAGCGCACCGCCGAGCAGCTGTTCGCGGTGCTCGGCCAGCTCAAGGGCGGGGCGATGAAGTTCGGGCAGGCGCTGAGCATCTTCGAGGCGGCGTTTCCTGAGGACCTGGCGGCCCCGTACCGGGAGGCGTTGACCAAGCTGCAGGAGGCCGCGCCGCCGATGCCGGCGGCGACCGTGCACCGGGTGCTCGCCGAGCAGTTCGGTCGCGACTGGTCCCGGCGGTTCGCCGACTTCGACGACCAACCGGCCGCCGCGGCGAGCATCGGGCAGGTGCACCGGGCGACGTGGGGGGACGGGCGCGTGGTTGCGGTCAAGGTGCAGTACCCGGGCGCGGGGCCGGCGCTGCTCGCCGACCTGACGCAGATGTCCAGGTTCGCCCGCATGTTCGCGGTGCTCGCTCCCGGCCTGGACGTCCGGCCGCTGCTGGCCGAGCTGCGGGCTCGGGTGGTCGAGGAGCTGGACTACGCGCTGGAGGCCGACGCCCAGCGCGGGTTTGCCGCCGCGTACGCCGGCGATGCGGAGATCGCGGTGCCGCGGGTGGTGGCGAGCGCGCCGAGGGTGCTCGTGTCCGAGTGGATCGACGGCACCCCACTGTCCACCATCATCGCGCGCGGCAGCCAGCGGCAACGCGACCGCGCCGGCGAGCTGCTCGCCACGCTGCACTTCTCCGCGCCGGCGCGGGCCGGGCTGCTGCACGCGGACCCGCATCCCGGCAACTTCCGGCTCTTCGACGACGGGCGGTTGGGCGTGCTCGACTTCGGTGCGGTGAGCCGGCTGCCGGACGGGCTACCCGAGCCGATCGGCCGGCTCACCCGGCTCGCCCTCGACGGGGACGCCGCGGCCGTGGAGGCCGGGCTCCGCGAGGCGGGGTTCATCCGGCCCGGCGTCGATGTGGACGCCCCGCGGGTGATGCTCTATTTCCGGCCGATCCTGGATCCGCTCGCGCACGAGACGTTCCGGTTCACCCGGGAGTGGATGCGCCGCCAGGCGGCCCGGCTGGCGGACCCGCGCAGCGAGGCCAGCCAGGTCGGGCGGCAGCTGAACCTGCCGCCGTCGTACCTGCTGATCCATCGCGTGACGCTCGGGTCGATCGGCGTCCTCTGCCAGCTCGGTGCGGAGGCCCCGTACCGGTCGATCGTGGAGCGCTGGTTGCCGGGCTTCGCCCGCTGAGCGGCGCCCCGCGGCACTCGGGAGCGGCGGAGCCGCCCGCCCCACGGGAGAGGGCGGGCGGCTCGGTGCGCCGCGGCGTCAGCCTGCGGCGGCGAGGCGGGCGCGGCGAGCGACGGCCTCGGCC
>JBKOXW010000049.1:0-5752 GCA_046744115.1 Actinomycetota bacterium
GCGCGCCGTCGGGCCGCGGCCTCAGCGCGCCCGGCCCGTCGACCAGCCGGCCGTGGTGGGCCGGCACCAGGTTGGCCCGGGCGACGGTCACCTCGGCGCCGCCCGCCCCGGAGTCGATGCCGACCGGGTACGGCCGCGGCAGCGCCTCGGCGGCCGACCAGCGCACCAGCGCCAGCGGCAGCCCGGGCACCAGCGGGTCGGCAAGCGGGCTCACCTCGATGAGCTCGACGACCGCCGCCCGCCGACTCGGCAGCGGCTCCCGGAAGGCCGGATCGCCCGCGCCGTCCTCGGCCGGCCACGCCTCCACCCGCCGGGTCCAGTCCCGGTGGCGCTGCGCGTCGCCGGGGTCGACCACCTCGAGCGCGAGCAGGTCGCCGGCGGCGAGCCAGCCGTCGCCGAGCGGGTCGGCGGGACTCGGCCGTACCAGCACGGCCTCGGTTGCGCCGGCCGGCAGGCAGCAGGCGTCCTCGCCCCAGTCGTAAACGGCGATCTCGCCAAGGCCGGGCTCGGCCTGCCGGCCGGCCTCCAGCATGAAGCAGACCGGCGAGCCGGGCAGGTCACGGGCGACGGCGCCGGCCGGCACGCTCACCGCCGCGCCGCCGGGCACCGGCTGCAGCAGCACCGCGGTGGTCGCCGCGACCGCCTCGGCCAGCCGGTAGTCCACCAGCCGGGCATGCCGGCGCACGGAGGTCCGCAGCCGCGCGGTCTCCAGGTACGCCTCGGTCGCCACCCGGTCGAGCCGGTAGTGCAGCAGGTCGCCGGCGTGCGCGAACAGCTCCAGCACGGTGATCGTCGGGTCGGCCGGGGAGAGGTCCGCGCCGGGCTGCTCTCGGACCAGGAACTCGACCAGCGCGGTGCGCAGTGAGGCGTAGTCGCGGGCGAGGTAGTCGTGCACCGGCGACGCTCCGGCGAGCCGCGGCGCCGGGGCGGACGGCACGCAGCTGCCCGGGTCCGGGCACTCCGTGCGCAATCGCACCGGCAGCCACGTGCGCAGTGGGTCGAATGGCAACACCGCCGCGGTCGGGTCCTCGGCCAGCTCCGGCCGCACCGCCAGCCGGTACCGGCCCAGGTCCGGCGACCCGGCGACGGTCACCTCGACGTGATCGCCGGCCACGGTGGCGGCGCCGGCATCCACCGCAACGCCGCCGGGCGCCGGGGTGAACACCCACCGGCGCGGGTCCGCCAGCTCGGGCGGCGGGTCGCCGTACAGCCAGACGTCGACAATGCGGTCGCCGCCGGACAGCCGCGCCCCGGCCGCCCGCAGCCCGTGCACGGTCGCGCCGGGGTCGAGCAGCTGCGCCGGCCGGTGCACGCCCGGGCAGGCCGGCCGCAGGTCCGAGTGCGGCGCGCTCATAGCGCTTCTACCCCTCGCATGTCAGCCACCTGCCCGGACCGTGAGGGTCTCGGTGGCGGCGGCGGCACGCAGCCGGTAGACCAGGGTGGCGGCGATCGTGCTCTCCCCCTCGACGGCGACCGTGAGCTGCTCGACCGTGATCCGGTCGCCGAGCGCGGCCGCCAGCGCCCCGCGGGCGCGCATCTCCACCAGGCCGACCAGCGCACCGGCCACCGGCTCGAACAGCACGCCCGGGCCGAGACCGGCGCCGAAGTCGGGCCGGTGCAGCCGCTCGCCCGGCCCGGTCAGCAGCACCAGCCGGACCAGATCGGCGACGTGCCGGGCCAGGTCGGCGTCGGCCAGCTGCCGGGACGCGGCCAGCCGGTACGGGTGGCGGGCCGGGTTCACGTCCCACGCACCTTCGTCTGGAAGCCGGAGACCTGGGCCGGGCCCTGCGGCGCGCCGGTGGCGGCCTGGCACAGCCCGACCGAGGTGGACAGCAGCACCGGCGTGCCAGCTATGGCGACCCGGGTCGCGGGCATTAGCCACTGCACCGTCACGCACGGCATCGGCGCGCCGCTGACGTTGAACGCGCAGCCAGCGATCGTGGTCACGTCGCTGGCCACCGCGACCGGCAGCCCGCCCACCGAGACCCGGGTGGTGGCCGGGACTAGCTGGCCGCTGCCGCCGTGCGGGCAGGCGATCGTGATCCCCTGGTGCAGCACGTAGCCGGGCATCAGCGGATCTCCAGCGCGCCGTCGTTGAACGAGATCGATGACCGAGTGATCGCCACCTTCTGCGAGCCGAACTCCACCGCCACACCGGAGGAGTCCAGCCGCACCACCGCGCCGGAGGCGGCGGTGAGCTCGATCGCCTCGTCGCCGGACGTGTCGCGCAGCTCGACCTTGTTGCCGGCAGGCGTGACGAGCAGTACCGTCTCCGGTCCGGCACCGTCCACACCGGACCCGTCGGTCCAGGCCGCGCCGCACCAGACCGGCACCCGGCTGACGTCGCCGGCGGTCCACTCCACGAACACCACGCTGTCCTTCGGCGGCACCGCGGCGAACCCGGCGCCGGCACCGGCGTACGGGGAGCTGGGCAGGCACCAGCCGGTTGTCTCCTCGCCCAACACCTCGGGCACCTTGACCTTGATCCGGCCCAGCGCCTTCGGGTCGTCGTTGTCGACGACCGTGCCCGGGTAGCGCCCGTGGAACCGGTCCATCAGATCCCCAACCCGCCCAGGAGGCCGCCGCCGCCGAACGGCTCGTCGCCGGTCAGGCCGAGGGCGTTGCGGGTCAGCACCAGCTGCTGGGTGTGCCCGGCGAGGGTGACCACGTGCCGGACCTTGTCCACCAGGTAGCGGCCGGACAGCACCGTGCCCAGGCCTCGGACCAGCACCGGGCGGCGGGCCCGGACCAGCATGCCGACCCGCTCGGTGTCCACCTCCGCGGTCAGCGTCACCGCGTACGCCGACCGGCGTGCGAGCGACTCGGCGGCCCGAGCCGGGTCGACCTCGCCGGTCATGTCGTCGGGGGTGAGCAGGACGGCCACCGCCCCGCCGAGCGAGGAGGCGCCCTGCGCCTCGTCGTCACCGGCCGACTCGCCCTGCTGCGCTGCCGCCGACAGCGCCGGCACCCGGCTGGCCTGCACCCGCTGGCCGGCGGTGAGCTTCGCCTCGACGCTGACCGCGTACGCGTCGCCGCCGAAGCCCAGCGCCAGCTCGCCCTGCGGATCGGCCAGCGGGTCGAGCGGCTCGAAGTGTCCGACGACGTCATCGCCGTCGGCCTCCAGGTAGGTCACGTACCCCCACTTGTCCGCCAGCGCCCGCAGGAACGCCCAGTCGGTGCCCCGCTGGTACGCGACGTGCACGTCCGGGTCGGGGCCGGCCGGGGTGTCGACCACGCGCGCGGACAGGCCGTGGTCGGCGAACACCGCCTGCGCGATCGCCGAGTCGGCGCTGCCCGGCCAGCCGACCACCTTCTCCTCGGCGTCCAGGTCCAGCGTCCGGTCCAGCGCCTTGACGGTCAGCGCGGAGGAGCCCATCGCGTCGAGCTGCCAGCTGGCCTCGGTCGAGTAGCCGTCGAAGCGGTAGACCGCGTCGCCGCAGGTGAGCTGGACGACCAGCGGCGTGCGCGGGGTGACCAGCGCGTCCGCTAGGCTCGCCCACTCGCCGTCGTCGGTCGGGTCCACCCGTACGGTCAGCGTGGCCGCGTCCGCTTCCCGGGTCGCCTCCTCGGCGCGGACCTCGACGAGCGCGTCGAGGTCCTCGCGCTCCACCTCGGCGCCGTCGATCTCCAGCAGCAGCATGGTCGGCATCGGCGCGTCCCTCAGCCGCCCGGCAGGTCGATCGTCTGGCCCGGCCGCTCCAGCCGGGTCGGGTCGAGCCACGGGTTGACATCCGCGATCCGCCACCACCCGGTGGAATCGCCGAGCACGGAGCGGGCCAGCAGGTCGAGCCGGTCGCCGGCGCGGGTGGAGTGCGACCCGCGGACCGGGAAGGCGCCGGCCGGCGCCACCCTGGGCGCGGACATCAGCCGGCTGGTTGTGTCCCCAGTGGACGGGTCCGCAGTGGACACTGTGATCGTGGGCTGGCGGGCGTACCGGGACGCCGGGTCGACGGGCATGTCAGCCTCCCAACTCGATCATCTGGGGCAGCTGCAGCACGGCCTTGACCTCGCGCGCGCCCTGGTAGTAGTCCGCCGCCATCCGGGCCACCGTCTCGTCCTTCGGGAGCTCCTCCTTGCGCAGCACGGTCAACCCGAGGTCGGCGGTGGCATGGATGGGGTTGAGCAGCTCGTCGAACGCGGTCTCCTTGATCGTCAGCGACTTCAGGTGTACCGGCGTGATCCGGGTCGGCCCCCACCCGAACAGCACCAGGGGCGGCCGGCCGACCGGGATCGCCGCGCCACCGCCGCCGCCGAAGAGGCTGCCGACCAGCCCGCCGAGCAGCGACGTGCCGACCGGCTGCATGAGCATCTCGATCGCGGCCAGCCGGGGCGAGATGCCGAACGCGGTGGTGAGCGGGCCACCGGCCTCCAGCCCGTCCGTCGCGTCCAGCTCGAGGCGAACCGTGTAGTCCTCGCCGGCCGGCATCGGCGCGGTCCGCTTCGCCGCGCTGTCCGCGCCCGGGCCCGCCCCACCGGCCGCCGCCGCGGCGAACGTCCGGGTGATGTCGGTCGGGTTGTACTGGAACAGCACGATCGTCGGGACCAGCCCGAGCAGCGGGTCGGAGAACGACAGCAGCATCCCCTTGATCAGCGCCATGATGGCGCTCCCGTCGCGGGCCGCACCGCGCGCACCGCCTCGGCCACTACCCCACCGACGGCCGCTTCCGGCCCGGCGCCGGTCGGACGGCCGGCCAGCGCGTCCTCGATCGCGGAACGCAGCCGGTGCGGGTCCGGCGCGGCCCACACCGGCACGGTGAGCGCCGGCAGCACCGTCCGCTGTGGACGCTCAGCCATCGCGACCACCAGCGCGCGGCTCGGTCCATGTCTTGCCGAGCTTGTCGTACTCGCGGCGCAGCGCGTGCCGGACGTGCTCGGGCCGTACCGCGCCGCCGTCGCTGGCCGCGAGGAATGCCGCGGCCAGGGCTGCGGACTGCACGTTGCCGCCGGCCAGCTCGCGGCCGGCGAGCCCGTCCAGGTCGAGCGCGGTCACCGGCGCCGGACCCGGGAACGCCCGCTGCCACAACTGCCGGCGCAGGGCGACGTCCGGCAGGTCGAACCGGATCGCGAACCGCAGCCGGCGGCCGAACGCCTCGTCCAGCGCGGTGCGCTTGTTGGTGGCGAGGATCACCAGCCCGGTGAACGTCTCCACCCGCTGCAGCAGGTAGTTCACCTCCAGGTTGGCCCAGCGGTCGTGCGCGTCGCGCTGCTCGGTCCGCTTGCCGAACAGCGCGTCGCACTCGTCGAAGAACAGCACCGCCGCGGCCCGCTCGGCCTCGTCGAAGGCGAGCCCGAGGTTCTTCTCCGTCTCGCCGAGGTACTTCGAGACCACGGCGGACAGGTCCACCCGGTACAGGTCTTGACCGAGCGCGGCGGCCAGCGCCTCGGCCGCCATCGTCTTGCCGGTGCCGGGCGGCCCGTAGAACAGCGCCGCCACCCCCTGGCCGCGGGGCAGTCGGGCCCGGAAGCCCCATCGGTCGAGCACCACGTGCTGCAGGGACACGTGGGCGACGAGCTCGTCGAGCTGCGCCCGCACGTCCGGGGCGAGCACCAGGTCGGCCAGCGTGAATGCCGGCACCACCGGCGTCGCCACCCGGTGCAGCTCGTGCTCCGGGCGGTGCCGTGCGGCCGCCCACACGTCGTCGGCCGTCGGCGCGCGGCCGGCCAGCGCGGCCTGCCCGATCGCCCGCTGCACCGCGCCGGCGATGTCCTCCTCCGGGAGCGGGAACCGGGTGCCGAGGCGGGCGGCGAGGTC
>JBKOXW010000315.1:0-3196 GCA_046744115.1 Actinomycetota bacterium
GGCCTGCACCGTCGAGCGGGCCGAGTCCCGCGGCCGCGGCGCCGGCCGGCTGCGCGACCGTCGCGGGCACCCGGTCGAGCAGGACGTCGTCGACCGCGGTGAAGAAGTCGCCGGCCATCTTCCGGGCGACGCCGGTCAGCACCCGCTGGCCGACCCCCGCGACCACGCCGCCGACCGTGGCGTCGGCGTCGTAGTCGACCCGGGTGGTCCCGTCGCCCAGGTCGGCCAGCCGGACCTGGCAGCGGGCGTCGACGGTGCCGGGGTTGCCGGCGCCGGAGGCGACCAGGGTGTACGCCTGCGGTGGCTGCTTGTCGGCGAGCCGGACGTCACCGGCGTACGTGCCGCGGACCGCGGCCACCCCTGCCGCCATGCTCATCCGGTAGCTGTCCGCGCCGGTGGCGAGCAGCTCCCGGCAGCCGGGGATGGTGCGCACCAGCACCCGCGGGTCGTTCAGCGCGGTCCACACGTCCTCGGCCGGCGCGTGCAGGGTATGGCTGCCGGTAATCTTCATGCTCGCTCCCGGTGCTCGCGGGTGGTCTCGACCTCGCCCCGGGCGGCCGCGGCCCGCAGCCGGAACACGTCGTCCGGGGACAGCGGCATCCGGTCCACCCGGAAGCCCTCGGCGTCCTCGATCGCCGCCGCCAGGCACGCCGACACGGGGATGACGCCGGCCTCCCCGGCGCCCTTGATGCCGAGCGGGTTGAGCGGCGAGGGCGTCTCGAGGTGGTCGATCTCGATCCGGGGCACCTCGGTGGCGTACGGCATGAGGAAGTCCATGAACGACGCGTTCTGCAGCTGGCCGCCGTCGTCGTAGACCATCCGCTCGTACAGCGCGCCGGCCACCCCCTGCGCCACCCCGCCGTGGATCTGCCCCTCCACGATCATCGGGTTGACCAGCCGGCCGCAGTCGTGCACGACGACGTACCGCAGGATGCGCACCTCCGCCGTGTCCGGGTCGACCTCGACGATCGCGGCGTGCATCCCGGCCGCGAACGTGGAGCGGATCGGTGAGTAGTAGTCCCGGCCCTCCAGCCCCGGCTCGTCGTCGTCGCCGACCGGCGGCGAGTCGTAGTCGCCGGCCCGCGCGAACTGGGTGGCCACCTTCGTCTGCTCGTCGAACGCGTACCGCAGCGGGTTGGACAGCACCGCGACCGTGCCCAGCGGCAGCCCGGCCGACGGGTCGCCCTTGACCCGGACCAGGCCGTCGACGATCTCCAGATCGTCCGCCGCGGCCTCCAGCGCCTCGCCCGCGATCCGCAGCGCCTTCGCGCGCACCGCCCTGGCCGCGAGTGCCACGGCGTTCCCGCTGGTGACCGCGGCCCGGGAGGCGAACGTGCCGACCGCGTACCCGAACCGGCGGGTGTCACCAGTGGTCACGGTCACCGCGTCGAGCGGCACCCCGAGCTCGTCCGCGACGATCTGCGCGAGCACCGTCTCGTGCCCCTGGCCCTGGCTGGTCAGCCCGGTCGAGACGAGAACCCGGCCGGCGGAGTCGACCTGCACGTGCCCGCCCTCGTACGGGCCGACGCCGGTGCCCTCGACGTAGCAGGCCAGCCCGATGCCCAGCCGCCGGCCCTCGGCCGCCGCCTCGGTGCGCAGCCGGGGAAAGTCGGCCCAGCCGATCGCGTCGGTCACCATCCGCAGCAGCTCCGGGTAGTTGCCGGAGTCGTAGATCAGCGGCCGGCCGTCCTGAAAGATCAGCCCGAAGTCGTACGGAAACTCGTCGGGCTGGATGAAGTTCGCCGCCCGCACCGCGGCCCGGTCCAGGCCGAGGTGGTCGGCGATGCGGTCCATGGTCCGCTCCATGGCGAAGCAGCCCTGTGGCCGGCCGGCGCCGCGGTACGGGGTGACCTGGACGGTGTTCGTGTACAGGGAGACGAACTCCACCCGGTAGGCGCCCGGCTTGTACGGGCCGAGCAGCTGCTGCGAGGAGACCAGCGGCACGATCACGCCGTACGGGGTGTACGCGCCGTTGTCGTGCAGGATCCGCACGTCCAGGCCGAGCAGCCGGCCCTCGTCGTCGAAGCCGACCCGGATCGCGTGCAGCTGGCCGCGCTCGTGCGCCGACGCGGTGAAGTGCTCCCGGCGGTCCTCGGTCCAGGCGACCTCGCGGCCGAGCCGGCGGGCCGCCCACGGCACCAGCAGCTCCTCCGGCCACGGATGCACGATCTTCACCCCGAAGCCGCCGCCGACGTCGGGGGCGATGACCTCCACTGTGGACGGTGGCAGCTCCAGCTTGGCGGCGATCGCGGCCCGCACCGACGTCGAGGTCTGGGTGGACGAGTAGACCCGCAGCGACCCGTCGGCTGGATCCCAGCGGGCGTAGACGCCGCGGCCCTCCAGCGGCGTGGAGGCGCTGCGCTCGATCCGGTGGGTGAACTCCAGCACGTGCGGCGCGGCGTCGATCGCGGCCGGTGCGTCGCCGATCGTCTGCAGGTGCCGGGCGGCGACGTTGTCCGGCACGTCGGGGTGCACCGCATGCTCAGCCGCCTCCGCCGCCTCGATGCCGACCACCGGCGGCAGCGGCTCGTAGGAGACCGTGATCGCCGCGCAGGCGTCCTCGGCCACGTACCGGTCCGCGGCCACCACCATCGCCACCGCCTCGCCGACGTGCCGGACCACACCGTTGGCCAGCGGGTACCCGGTCTTCGGCCGGGTCAGCGACGGGTGCGGGATCAGCACCGGCAGCGGCTCGGCGAGCGGGCCGGACAGGTCCTCGTACGTGTAGATGGCGACCAGCCCATCCAGCTCGAGCGCGCCGGTGACGTCGATGTCGACCACCCGCGCGTGGGCGTGCGGGCTGCGGAGGAACGCGGCGGCCAGCGCGCCGGGGCCGAGGTCGTCCACGTACCGGCCGCGGCCGGTGGTGAGCCGGGCGTCCTCGCGGCGCTGCACCCGCTCGCCGAACAGCCGGGTCGCCATCACGTCACCGGTCCGGGCTCGTGCTCGTGCTCCCGCTCCCGGCGCAGTTCGGCGGCGCGGAGCACGGCGGCGACGATGTTCTGGTAGCCGGTGCAACGGCACAGGTTCCCGGCGATCGCCTCTACCGCCTCCTCGCGGGTCGGCTCCGGGTGCTCGTCCAGGTACGCGGCGATCGTGGTGAGGAAGCCCGGCGTGCAGAAGCCGCACTGCAGCGCGTGGCACTCCCGGAACGCACGCTGCACCGGGTGCGGGGTGCCGTCCGGCGCGGCCAGGC
>JBKOXW010000317.1:0-21765 GCA_046744115.1 Actinomycetota bacterium
CGTCGACGGCCTGATCGTCGCGATGGAGCGGGGCACCCCGCTCGCGGACGTCCTGCGCGCGCAGGCCGCGGACGTGCGGGAGGCCGGCAAGCGGGCGCTGCTCGAGGCGGGCGGGCGGCGGGAGATCGCCATGATGGTGCCGGTGGTGTTTCTCATCCTGCCGGTCACCGTTGTCTTCGCGCTGTTCCCGGGGCTGGTCAGCATCACGCAGCTGGCGAGCTAGGAGGGTGCCTGTGAAGGAGGCGGGACGTGAAGGAGGCGGGATCGGGGTGAAGTCAGGTGCGCCGGTGGCGAGGTGCCGCGCGGCGGTCGTCCGGCTCGCAGGCGTGACCCGGCAGGTCGTGGCGGGCCGGCCGGACCGGGGCGACGTGCCGGGCTGGGTGATGATCGCGGTGATGACCGCCGCGCTGGTGGTGGCGATCCTGGTGCCGTTCCGGAACACGATCATCCCGGCGATGACGGGCGCGATCGAGGACATGTTCGGCCAGGCGCGGTAGCGGCGGTGGTCGGTCCGGCCCGGGACCGCGGCGCGGCGGTGGTCGAGTTCGTGCTGGTCTCCATCCCGCTGCTGTTCCTGCTCCTCGCGGTCCTGCAGGTGGCGGCGTACCTGCACGTCCGCAACGTGGTGGTCGCCAGCGCCGCGGAGGGCGCCCGGTACGGCGCGAACGCGGACCGCCCGAGCGAGGACGGTGGGCCGCACGCCGAGCAGGTGCTCGCCCGCGGCCTGTCCGCCCGGACCGCGGCCGGCGTCCGGTGCACGGCGTCCGAACAGGCCGAGGCGGGCGGCACGGTGCTGGTCGCGGTGCGCTGCCGGGGCACCGTGCCGACGCTGCTCGCCGTCGCCGGCGATCTGCTGCCCGTCGACGCCACGGCTCGTGCGATCAAGGAGGGCGTGTGAGCCGGCACGGCCGGGACCGCGGCAACGCGCTGGTGGAGTTCGTCTTCCTCGGCGTGCTGCTGCTCGTCCCGCTGATGTACCTGGCGCTCGCGGTCTCCGCCGTGCAGCGCGGCCTGTACGGGGTCACCCACGCGGCGAGGGAGGCCGGCCGAGCGTATGCGACGGGCACCGCGGACAACGCCGCCGCCCGTGCCGAGTACGCGGCGCGGCTGGCGCTGGAGGACCAGGGGCTGTCCGCCGGCGCCCTCACGATCCGGTACGGACCGGCCGATGCCGACTGCGCCGCTGCCGGGCCCGAGCCGTGGCCGCTCACGCCCGGGGCGGAGTTCGCGATCTGCGTCGCGCTGCCCATCACGGTGCCGGCGGTACCGAGCGTGCTGGTGGGTGGCCGCAGCACGGTCACCGGTCGGTACGTCGTGCATGTCGACGAGTTCCGCGACCTCCGGGCACCCGCACCGCCGCCGCCCGGGGAGGACCCGCCGTGAGTCCACCATGGAGGCCCCAGCGCCGCTGGCTGGCCGGCGATGCCGGCACGATGATCCCGATGATCGTGCTGTGCTTCCTGCTCGCCGGGCTCTTCGTGACCACGTCGATCGCCGCCTCGGCCGCCTTCCTCGCCCAGCGCGATCTCGCCGGAGTCTGCGACGGCGCCGCCATCGCCGCGGCGAACGCATTTGCCGGCCACGATGCCAGCCCGATCGCCGGAGGCGAGGCGAGCCCGATCGCCGGAGGCGAGGCAAGCCAGGTCACCGGCGGCGTACCCGACTCGCTGCCGCTGTCGGACGAGTCGGTCGCCGCAGCGGTGGCACTCTACCGGGCGCACCAGCTGTCCGAGGCGGACCGCACGCTCGAGATGTCGGCGACCACCGACGGCCGGGTGGTCACCGTGACCTGCCAGCGCACGGTGCGCATCCCGTTCGGAGCCGTGCTCGGCTATGGCGACGGTCTCGAACGGACAGCCGTCGCCCGGGCACGCTCCCCATTGGACTAGCGACGCACGACGCGACGACCGGCCACGACGGACAGTCGGAGTTGGTCCATACCGGACGATATCGGCCACTGTGGACGATGCGTTCGGCGCGTCCGCTGGCGCCGCCGCCGGGATCATGGCAGCGTTGGACCGTGGCCATGAATCTCAACTCCACCGCCGCGGCCCTGCTCGGGTTGCTCCACGATGGACCGATGACCGGCGGCGAGCTGGTCGCCGCCGCGAAGCAGCGGTTCGGCTCGTTCTGGAGCGTCACCCGCAGCCAGGTCTACCGAGAGCTGCCGGGACTGGCCGAGGCCGGCTACGTCAAGCCCGGCAAGCTCGGCCCGCGGGCCGCCCAGCCATACGCGATCACCGCGGCCGGCCGGCGCGCGTTCAAGAACTGGCTGGCCCAGTCGGCCGGCGCCGACCACCAGCGCAACCCGCTGATCCTGCGGCTCGGCTTCGGCGCGCACCACTCGCCGGCGCAGGTCCGGCAGCTGGTCGAGGACGCGAAGGAGCAGCACCAGGTCGCCCTCGCCGCCCACCGGGCCCGGGCCAGCGACCTGAAGCGGGCCGGGGGCGACCCGTTCATGCTCGCCACCGCGGAGTTCGGGGTGGCATACGAGCGGGCGCTGCTGCGCTGGCTCGACAGCGTCCCGACCCGATAGCCAGGGCGCAGGCACCACGATGCTGGGGCGGGCAACCCGCGCTGGGTGAGACGTCCCCCGCGTACCCTGGCTCAGCGTGACCGTCGACATACCCGCCGAGCTCAAGGAGCTTTCCACCACGCTGGCCAGCATCGAGGCCGTGCTCGACCTCGACGCGCTGCGCCGCGAGGCCGCGGAGCTCTCCGAGCAGGCCGGCCGGCCGGACCTGTGGCAGGACCAGGAGTCCGCGCAGCGCATCACCAGCCGGCTGTCCAGGGTGCAGGCCGACATCCGCCGGCCGGAGGACCTGCGCCGGCGCCTGGACGACCTCGGCGTGCTGTACGAGCTGGCCGAGGCGGAGGGCGACACCGCCGACGCGGCCGCCGCCCGCGCCGAGGCCGAGGCCGACCTGTCCTCGCTGCGCCGGGAGATCGACGAGCTCGAGGTGCGCACGCTGCTGTCCGGCGAGTACGACGAGCGGGATGCGGTCGTCACCGTCCAGTCCGAGGCCGGCGGGGTGGACGCCGCAGACTGGGCGCAGATGCTGCTGCGCATGTACCTGCGCTGGGCGGAGCGGCACGGCTACAAGACCGAGGTGTACGACACCTCCTACGCCGAGGAGGCCGGCATCAAGTCGGCCACGTTCACCGTGCACGCGCCGTACGCCTACGGCACGCTCGCCGGTGAGCACGGCACCCACCGCCTCGTCCGCATCTCGCCGTTCGACAACCAGCACCGCCGGCAGACCTCGTTCGCCGGCGTCGACGTCGTGCCGGTGGTGGAGCCGACCGACCACATCGAGGTCGACGAGAAGGACATCCGCGTCGACGTGTACCGGTCCAGCGGTCCCGGCGGCCAGGGCGTGAACACGACCGACTCGGCGGTCCGGATCACCCACCTGCCGACCGGCATCGTGGTGTCCTGCCAGAACGAGCGCTCCCAGCTGCAGAACAAGGCGACCGCGATGGCCGTGCTGCAGGCCAAGCTGCTGGAGCGGCGGCGCCAGGAGGACCAGGCGCAGCTCGACGCGCTGCGTGGCGACGGCGGCGGCAGCTGGGGCAACCAGATCCGCAGCTACGTGCTGCACCCGTACCAGATGGTCAAGGACCTGCGCACCGAGGTTGAGACGGGCAACACCGCAGCCGTGCTCGACGGCGACATCGATGCCTTCATCGAGGCCGAAATCCGCTGGAAGCGGCAGCAGGAGGCGGCGCGGAGCTAGGAGGCCCTGGGCCGGCGGGCCCAACCGCCACCGCCTCGACCGGCCCGGCTGCCGGGACCACCCGGTACCCGCAGGTAGACTCGTGCCCCGTGATTCGCCTGGACCGTGTGACCAAGCTGTACCCGACGAGCGCCCGCCCCGCTCTCGACGACGTCACCGTGCACATCGACAAGGGCGAGTTCATCTTCCTCATCGGGCCGTCCGGCTCGGGCAAGTCCACGTTCCTCCGCCTGCTGCTGAAGGAGGAGAGCCCGACCCGGGGCCGGGTGCACGTCGCCGGCAAGGACCTGACCCGGCTCTCGAAGTGGAAGGTGCCGGCGCTGCGCCGCACGATCGGCTGCGTCTTCCAGGACTTCCGGCTGCTGGAGAAGAAGACCGTCGCCGAGAACGTCGGGTTCGCCCTCGAGGTCATCGGCAAGCCGGCGCACACGATCCGCAAGGTCGTGCCGGAGGTGCTGGAGCTGGTCGGGCTGGACGGCAAGGCCAACCGGATGCCGCACGAGCTGTCCGGCGGCGAGCAGCAGCGGGTGGCGATCGCCCGCGCGTTCGTCAACCGCCCGCTCGTGCTGCTCGCCGACGAGCCGACCGGGAACCTCGACCCGGATACGAGCCAGGACATCATGCTGCTGCTGGAGCGGATCAACCGCACCGGCACGACCGTGCTGATGGCCACGCACGACAACAACATCGTCGACTCGATGCGGCGCCGGGTGGTCGAGCTCGACAACGGCCAGGTGGTCCGCGACCAGGCCCGCGGCGTCTACGGCGTCGGCCGCTAGAGACCCGCCCGACACGGTAAGGAATTCATGCGCGCGAACTTCGTCCTCTCCGAGGTGGCCGCCGGCCTGCGCCGGAACCTCACCATGACGATCGCGATGATCATCACCACCGCGATCTCGCTCGGCTTCTTCGGCGCGGGCATGCTGGTCGCCCGGCAGATCGGGGAGATGAAGGAGCTCTACTACGACAAGCTCGAGGTCTCGATCTACCTCAAGGACGACATCTCGGACAAGCAGCTGGACACCCTGCAGGCTCAGCTGGAGGAGTCGCCCGAGGTCAACGGGTACGACTACCTGACGAAGGACCAGGCGTACGAGCGGTTCAAGAAGCTCTTCCGCGGCAACCCGAACCTGGTGGCGCAGGCCACGCCGGACGACCTGCCCGCGACCTACCTGGTCCGGCTGCGCGACCCGGAGCGCTACACGGTCATCTCCGAGCAGTTCACCGGCGCACCCGGGGTGGACCAGGTGCAGGGCCAGAGCGAGGTGCTGGACCGGATCTTCTCGCTGTTCAACGGGATCAGGAACGCGGCGATCGCGATCGCGCTGATCCAGGCGCTGGCCGCGCTGCTGCTGATCTCGAACACGATCCAGGTCGCCGCGTTCAACCGGCGGGTGGAGACCGGGATCATGCGGCTCGTCGGCGCCTCCCGCTGGTACACCCAGCTGCCGTTCGTGCTGGAGGCGGTGGTCGCTGGCCTCGCCGGCGCGGCGCTGGCGATCATCGGGCTGTTCGGCGCGAAGTTCCTGTTCGTCGACAAGACCCTGGCCGAGCCGATCCGGTCCGGAATCATCCCGCCGGTGGACGCCGGCGCCATCCTCATGATCAGCCCGTACGTGGCGGGCGTCGGCGTTCTGCTCGCCGGCGTCGCGGCCTACGTCACGCTCCGGCTGTACGTACGGCTGTAGCGCCATGCCCCGCGAAGCCGGGCGGAAGCTCATCGCTCAGAACCGCAAGGCCCGGCACGACTACACGATCTTGGACACGTACGAGGCGGGGGTGGTGCTCGCCGGCACCGAGGTGAAGTCGCTGCGCGCCGGCCGGGCGTCCCTGGTCGACGGGTTCGCCACGATCTCCAACGGCGAGGTGTGGCTGCAGAACGTGCACATTCCCGAGTACACCCAGGGCACATGGACCAACCACGAGCCGCGCCGGGCGCGCAAGCTGCTGCTGCACCGCGACGAGATCAACCGGCTGGTCGGCAAGACCCGGGAGAGCGGCCTCACCCTCGTGCCGCTGCAGCTGTACTTCCGCGACGGCAAGGTCAAGGTCGAGCTGGCGCTTGCGCGCGGCAAGCGGTCCTACGACAAGCGCCAGGACCTCGCGCGCCGGGACGCGCAGCGGGAGATGAGCCGCGCGCTGGGCCGCCGCGTGAAGGGCCGCTGATCGTGTGACCCTGCCTTAGCGTCTCCGGTCTGCCAGGATCGCCCCCGTGGCACGGTTCCTGGCCGGCGACGTCTTCGGCGTCGTGGTGGCGGTCGCGCTACCGGCGGCGGCGCTGGCTTGGCTGGCGTCGCAGCTCGCCCGCCGCCGGCGGGAGCGGGTCGGACCCGCCGCTGGGGACTCGGTGGTGCAGACCTCCCCGCCCGACGAGGTGCCGGCCGGGCTCGCCGGCACGCTGCTCGGCGGCCGAGCGTCCCATCGGGACGTCATCGCCGCGCTCGTCGATCTGGCCCGCCGCGGCTACCTGGCGATCGAGCCGATCGGCTCGGTGGGGCCGCTGCCCGCGGGCGACTGGCGGCTGCTCGCCCTGCGTGGCCCGGACCCCTCGCTGCGCCCGTACGAGCTGACCGTCCTGTATGGACTCTTCGCGGGCCGGGGTGCGGTGCGAGTGTCCGACCTGCGCTACCGGTTCGGCGACACCGCGGGTCGGGTGCGGCGGCAGGTCTACGCCGAGGTGGTCGACCGCGGCTGGTACCGCCGCCGGCCCGATCGCGCCCGCGGCTGGTGCGTCGCGCTCGGCGTGGCCTGCCTCGGGCTCGCGGTGCTCGCGATGCTCGGCGGCGTCGGGAGGGCCGGCATCGTAGGGGTGGGGATCATGGTGACCGGCGCCGCCCTGCTGGCCGGCGCGTTGATGGCGCCGGCCCCCACGCCGGCCGGCGTCGCGCTGCGGGCGCGGATGGAGGCGTTCCGCCGGTACGTCCGCAGCGCCGACCCGAGCGGCCTGGCGCCCGAGCGGCGGCCCGGGGTCTTCGCCCGGTACCTGCCGTACGCGGTCGCGTTCGGCGCCGCCGGTCGGTGGACGCGTGCGTTCGCCACCGCCGGCGCGGCGTCGATGGCCGGCTGGCCGCCGTCGGTCACGCTCGACCCGGCGTTGTTCGCAGCGGCGATGGACGAATTCACGTCCGCGACCACGGCGGCGATGACGGCGACGCCAGCGGCCCCGCCGGCGGCGGTGGCCGGCAAGCCGGGCGGCGAAAATGGGCGGCACCGGACCGGCTCCAGCGCGTACCGTCGCCGCCCGTGAGCACCCACACCGAGGCGGTCCCCGGCGCGAGCACACCACAGGAGCGCAGCGACGGGGGCCGCCGGGCTAGTACTGCGCGGGTTTCCGACGCGAGCACCGACACGCCGGGCGAGGTCGCCCGGCTGGCGTGGCGGCCGCTGACCGCTGACGACGTCGGCGCCTGGACGCGCCTGCTGGCAGCGGCCGAGGAGGTCGACCGCACGGGGGAGCACTTCGGCGAGAGCGATCTGGCCGAGGAGTTGGCGGACGACAACATCGACCTCGCCCGCGACACGGTGGCCGCGGTGCGCCCCGACGGGAAGTTCGCCGCGGTCGGCGTGGTCCGGGCGCAGCGTGCGCCCACCGGGCGACACCGCGTGTACATCGAGGGCTGCGTGCACCCCGGCCACCGCGGCCGTGGCCTCGGCCGGTGGCTGCTCGGCTGGCTCGAGACACGGGCGGGGCAGGCCCACGCCGAGCGGCACCCGCACCTGCCCGGCGAGTACGAGGTCACGCCGTACGTCCAGGTCACCGGCCAGGTCAGGCTGCTGGAACGGGCCGGCTACCGCCCGGTGCGGTGGTGGTACGAGATGGAGACCGACCTGTCGGCGCCGCTGCCGGAGCCGACGCCACCGCCCGGCGGGCTGCGGCTGGAGTCGTTCGACCCGGCGTACGACGACGCCGTGCGGCGCGCGCACAACGAGGCGTTCGCGGGCCACTGGGGCTCCAGCGAGCGGGACGCGGCCGAGTGGGCGCAGTGGTACACCGGTTCGTACGCGTTCCGCCCGGAGGTCAGCTTTGTGATGCTCGACGGCGAGGAGATCGCGGGCTATGTGCTCGCCTACCACTGGGAGGCGGACACCGTGGCGACCGGCGTGAAGGAGGCGTGGGTCGGCCAGGTGGGCACGAGGGCCGCGTGGCGGGGCCGTGGGGTGGCCTCGGCGCTGCTGGCCCGTACTCTGGCGGCCTGCACCGACGCCGGCTACCAGCGGGCCGCGCTGAGCGTCGACTCGGAGAACGCCAGCGGTGCGCTCGGACTGTACGAGCGGCTCGGCTTCGTCGTCGACGCCCGCCGGGTGAGCTACGTCAAGGACATGGCAGGAACGCCGGCCGGATGATCCGGCCGGCGTTTAGGCGTTACCCTGGTTTGGTCACACACCGAGGGGGTGAATGGTCTCGACTCCGGACGTCGAGGCAGGGGAAGCGGGCCGAGGAAGGCGACGATGATCTCGTTAACCATGCGTCGCGAACCAATTAAGCGCCGACAACAGTCGCGCCGACTTCGCTCTCGCCGCCTGAGCGAGTAGCAAGTCTGTCAGCCCGGGAGCGTCTCCGGCCCGGTAACTGGCATCAGCGAGGAGACTGACCGTACGGGCCGGCTGCGGGACCGTACGGGACACGCACAGCAGCTGGGCCCGTCTCACCGGCTCGCTCGCAGGACCGGTGGGGCCGAGAAAGGCACCGCGAGCTGCGCCCGGAGAAGCCCTGTCGAGCCGCCGGAGGACGCGGGTTCAATTCCCGCCACCTCCACGAGACGCCTGGGGCCAGCGTGCCCGCAAGCGGACAGCTTGCTCGCCGCTGGCCCCTCGTCATGCTGACCGGGGGCGCCGACCCCCCCGAACCCCCCGCGTGGCCTGCTCGGCCCGTTGGCCGGCTGGGCCTGGCCGCCAAGATGGGCTTCGTCCGCGGACCCCCGCGCCCGACCGCGCACCCGGGCGGCGATGTGACGAGCATCACGTCCCTGCCCGATATGCGTTCAGCAAACAAGTTGTGTTCACGCGTGCACGTCCTGTTAGGTTAGCGCGGCGAAAGTGTCACCTGTGATCGTTTGGGCGGGCAGACCGCTATGCGCGGAAGGGGCGGGTTCGTGCAGAGACTGCGGGGCGGACTGGGCATAGTTCTCGCGCTTGTGCTCATCGTCGGGATGGGCGGGACCTCCTGGGCGGAGCCGGTCGGCGGGCCCGATGCGGTCGCCGCGAATGTCGACTCCGAGGTAGAGACCGCCACACGCGCAGCGGCAGCCAGCCGGGCTGACCTACCCGGCGCGACCGCGCGGAGGGCGACCGCGCGGCCCGCGACCGTGCCGGCGGCTGAGCCCGCGGGGAAGGCGTGGCCGGCGGAGCGGCGCGTGCGCGAGTTGGCTGGCCGGCGCACCCCGAACGGCCGGTTCTTCCAGCTGGCCGATGGGCGGGTACAGGCGGAGATCTCCGGTGGTCCCGCGAACTACCGGGACGGCGAAGGCCGGTTCCGGCCGATCGACACGCGCGTCGCGGCGGTAGACCGTCCGGGCTTCGCGGTGGGCAACAGGACGAACGCGTTCACGAGTCTGTTCGGGGGATCGTCTGCCCGGTTGGTGCGGGTCGAGCAGGGTGGCCGGCTGGTGGAGCTTGGGCTGGCCGGTGGGGCGCGGCGGGTGGCGCCGCGGGTGGCCGGGTCGACGGTGACGTATCCGGGCCTGGCCGGTGGTGCGGATGTGGTGTACGAGGTGTCGGCGGGCGCGGTGAAGGAGAAGATCGTCCTGCGCGCTGCTCCGGCCGGGGATGTGTCGTACTCGTTCACGCTCCGGACCGGGGGTCTGACCGCCCGGCAGGGGTCGGATGGGTCGATCGAGTTCGTGCGCCCGTCCGGCGGGGAGCCGATGTTCGTGATGCCGCCGCCGTTCATGTTCGACGACCGGGACGACGCGAACTCGCCGTACGGGAAGGCGTGGAGCGACAAGGTCACCCAGCGGCTGGCGCAGCGGGGCGGGACGACCACCGTGACGGTGACCCCGGACCGGGCCTGGCTGACCGACCCGGCCCGGCAGTACCCGGTGGTGCTGGACCCGACGATCAAGATTCAGCCGGTGCCGACCGACGGCCAGGACGTGCAGATCTACTCGGGTGCCACCACCACCAACTACAACAGCACTTACCAGCTGAAGGTCGGCACCGACAGCGCGCAGACCTGGCGGACGCTGGTGCGGTTCCCGCTGACTGGGGTGCCCGCGGGCACGGTGCTGGATGCGGCCCGGCTGGAGATGTTCTACTCGCAGACCCACACCGCCTGGGGTTACGACGTGGCGATGGAGGCCCGGCGGGTGACCCAGCCGTGGTCGGAGGGCACGGCGACGTGGGCGAACATGAGCGCCAACATGGCGTCGCAGCCGGCCGGCAACATGGTGCGGGTCGACGACGGCGATCCGGGCACGTCGGTCGTCGGCACATGGCCGTACTCGACGAACACGGCCCTGACCCCGTTCGCGATCAACGCGGACTACCGGTACAACAACGACGCCACCGCCGGGCACACGCACAGCTGGGTGCCGACGATCACCGAGTCCGGCGACTACCAGGTCGAGGTGCACTACGTCTCGGAGTCCGACCGGGCGACGAACGCGCCGTACACCGTCTACTACTCCGGCGGGCAGAAGACCTACCAGGTCGACCAGACCGGCGGCCCGGCCGGCGAGTGGAAGACGCTCGGGGTGCACCCGTTCGTGGCCGGCACGACCGGCAAGGTGGTGCTCGGTGACGTGGCGGGCAAGGCGGTCATCGCGGACGCGGTGCGGTTCACCCGGTGGGGGGTGGCCACCAAGAAGCGGGCGATCTCCAGCGTGTGGTCGTCGTTCCCGGTCCGCAACGTGGTGCAGGAGTGGGTGAACGGGACGCAGCCGAACCACGGGTTCATGGTCAAGGCGGTGGACGAGTCGCCGAAGGGCCGGGGCGGGCCGATTTTCGAGGGGTCGGAGTACTTCTACCAGAACGGCGGCCGGGACTTTAACCTGCCGAAGCTGGTGCTCACCTGGGGCCGGCCCGGGGTGACGCTTGCCCCGCCGACCACGGTGACCGCGACCGGCGCGGCGCTGTCCTGGTCGTCCTACGTGGACCCGTCGACGGCGCCCGGGGACAACCTGGTCGAGTACCAGGTGCACCGCAGCCTGCGGCAGACGTTCGTCCCGTCGGCGGCCACCCTGGTGGCACCACTGCCGGCGGGCACGCTGTCCTATCAGGACACGTCGGCGACGCCGACCGCGGCGGACACCCCGGACACCGCGTTGGGCCAGTACTACTACTACATGGTGGCGGTGAAGACCGCCGACGGGCAGGTCATCCCGGCGCCGACCGAGGGGGTGCGGCTGCCCAAGGCCGGCCGGGTGACGAGGATCTTCCGGACCGGGGTGGTGGACACCACCCTGTCCAAGCAGCGTCCGGACACCAATGTGGACGTCTACGACGGGGACCCGTTCGTCTCCGCCGGGAACAACTCGACCTACTACGGCGACACCCGCGGGCTGGTGAAGTTCCCGACCCTGACCGGCATCCCGACCGGGGCGCAGGTCACCGACGCCACCCTGCGGATGTGGAACAACCAGGTGTATCCGGGCACGGTCAGCGACTACGTCGACGTGCACCGGCTGACCAGAGCGTTCACCGAGACGACCGCGACCTGGAACCGGGCCAACTCCACCACGCCGTGGTCCACCCCGGGCGGTGACTACGACCCGGCCCGGCTGTCCGGGGTGAACGGGTTGACGAACGACCCGGAGTGGCAGCGGTGGGATGTCAAGGCCGCGGTGAACAACTGGCTGGGCACCCCGGCGAACAACTACGGCCTGCTGCTGAAGATGCGCGACGAGGTGCCGGCCAGCGCGCGGATCATGCTGCTGGCTAGCGAGGGCGCCGAGCCGATGCTGCGGCCGACCCTGGAGGTCAGCTACCTGGAGGCGACGCCGGCCTCGACCTACCACTCGCCGTACACCCCGTCCCGGATGATCCCCGGCGACCTCTACACCATCCCGGTCACCGTCTCCAACCCGACCCTGACCGCGTGGAACGCCGCGGACTGGGAGCTGTCCTACCACTGGCTGCTGCCCGATGACCTGACCGAGGTCAGCAACCCCGGCAACCAGCTGTTCACGCCGCTGCCGAAGACGATCGTGGCCGGCGACACGGTGGACATCTCCGCGCAGCTGAAGACCCCGATCCAATCCGACGCCGGGAACAAGCGCACCGACTACCTGCTGAAGTGGGAGCTGCACAACAAGACCACTAACCAGTGGCTGTCCCAGGTGACCGGGATCGCCCCGCTGGGCCAGGCCGTCGCGGTCGAGGACCCGACCTCCGACCAGCTCGGCCTGGAGAAGTTCTACTCCTACGCCGGTAAGAACACCGGCGCCGGTGGCGCGCTGATGAACAACCTGTACGCCGGCAACACCGTCTGGTCCTACAACGCGTTCTCCAACCCGTCCCGCGGCCTGGCCACGTTCCTGCGGCTGGCGTACAACTCGAAGGACACCTCCGACACCGTCGCCGGTTACGGCTGGTCGGTGCAGGCGTCGTCGCTTATGCGGCTGGGCACGCCGCTGGACTTCCACCCGAACCCCAACCCGACCACGGTCACCCTGACCGACGGGGACGGCACCAGCCACACCTACTCCTGGGACGCCGGCACCGGCCAGTGGCGCAGCCCCAGGGGCGTGCACCTGTTCCTGCAGCGCTTGGTGGTCTGCGACCCGAAGACCGAGGAGTCCCGGGCCTGGTCGCTGACCCGGCCGGACCGCACCGTGTTCTTCTACGACTGCGACGGCTACCTGTCCTCGGTCGAGGACAACAACGGCAACGTCATGACGTTCACCTACGAGGTGCGCCGGTCGCAGAACAAGCCGACCAAGTTCCTGCGCTACATCACCGACCCGGTCGGCCGGCAGACGCTGACCATCGACTACTGGGCCAAGGGCGACACCTACGACTACATCGACGACACCACCTGGACGAAGGTCACCGGGCAGGCGAACCTGACCAACCCGAAGATCATCGACCACATCAAGCAGATCACCGACATCTCCGGCCGGAAACTCACGTTCACCTATACCGACAAGGGCCTGCTCGGCGAGTTGATCGACGGCGCCGGGTCGGTGCAGCCGAAGGTGTTCGCCTTCCGCTACGACATGACCCAGGGCAACAAGAACGTCAAACTCATCCGGGTCACCGACCCACGGGGGAGCGCCACCACCCTCGACTACTACTCCCGCCCGGAGGACGACCCGAAGTTCAAGTGGTCCACCAAGACCTACACCGACCGGCTGACCAACCCCACCCAGTTCGCGTACACCGACCCGGACGGGCAGGCCGGCTCGGTGATCCAGACCGTGGTCACCGACGCGGAAAACCACGCCACCACTAACCTGATGGACGGGTTCGGCCGGCCGACCCAAACCACGAACGCGAAGAACCAGGTCACCAAGCTCGGCTGGGACGTCGAGAACAACGTCACCCGGCTGGAGGAGGACAACAGGGCGGTCTCGACCTGGACCTACGACCCCAAGACCGGCTATCCCACCGAGATCAAGGACGCCGAAGCCAACCGGAACGGCTGGCCGGGCACGATCCTGACCTACCAGACCCAGCTCAACGGATACCTCGCCGACCTGACCAGCAAGCAGAGCCAGGCCGGTCGGAAGTGGACGTTCAGCTACACGCTCGAGGGCGACCTCGCCACCGTCACCGATCCGCTTGGCACCAGCACTCCCACCACCGGCGACTACACCACGACCTACACGTACGACACGTGGGGTCAGATGCTCACCGCCACCGACGCCAACGGCCACACCACGACCAACTCCAGCTTCGACCCCAACGGCTACCCGCAGACCATCACCGACGCACTGACGAACCCCACGACGTTCGTCTACGACGTGCGCGGCCACGTCACCAAGGTGGTCGACACCCTGGGCAAGGACACCACCCAGACCTACGACGTTTACGGCAGGCCGCTGGAAACGAAGACCCCCAAGGACCTCAGCGCCAGCCCGCCCGTCTACATCACCACCCCCGCGCCGGTCTACGACCCGAACGACAACGTCACCACGTCCACCGCTCCCACCGGCGCGGTCACCACGGCGGTGTACGACGCGGCCGACCAGCTCAGCTACACGCTCGCGCCGGTCGACGAGGCCGGCGACCCGCAGCGGAAGACGTCGTTCACCTACGACAAGGTCGGCAACCTGCTCAGCACCACCGAGCCGAAGGGCAACCTCACCAGCACCGTCGGGGATTACGTCACTACGAACGCGTATGACGAGATCTACCAGCTGACGAGCGTGGTCGATGCGGGCAGCAACAGGACCAGCTACTACTATGACAACGTAGGCAACGTCGTCACGGTGATCGACCCGCGCAAGAACGCCACCGCCGACATCACCGACTACACCGCCAAGTACGCCTACGACTACAACCACCGCGATACCAAGGCCACCGACGCGCTCGGGAAGTTCACCACGACGACCTACGACCGGGACGGCCTGGTGACTGCGACGACGGACGAGCTGGGCAACCAGACCCTGGCCACTTTGGACGCCCGCGGGATGACCACCGAGGTGAAGGTTCCGCACGACGTTGCTGGCGGCACGACGACGTACCATGTCACGAAGTACGAGTACGACCAGGTCGGCAACAAGACCAAGATCATCAGCCCGCGTGGAGTCGCTACCACCGACGACGCCGACGACTTCGCCACGGTCACCGTCTACGACGAGCTGAACCGGGTGAAGGAGACGCAGACCGCCTACGACCGGGACGACTCTCGCTACAACACGCCCGACAAGACCATCTACTCCTACGACACAGTCGGCCGCTTGACCACGGTGTCAGCGCCGCCGTCGTCCGGGGAGTCGGTGCGGAACGACACCAAGTACTCCTATTTCGACAACGGTTGGACCAGGACGTCCACCGACCCGTGGAACATCCTCACCACCTACGACTACACCGTGCTGGGTGCGCAGAGCCTGCGCACGATCACCTCCGCGGGTGGTTCGTCGAGCCGGACGATGACCTGGCAGTACTACCCGGACGGGAAACTCAAGGCGCGCTCCGACGACGGTGTCCCGGTCGGCAAGGCCGTGGTGCTGGTCGACAACTCCGACTTCAACAACGCCACCGCGACCGGCACGTGGCCGACCTCGACCAGTGGCGCGGGACTGTACGGGCGCAATTTCCAGACCCACACCGCGGGGACCGGAACGAACACGTTCTCGTGGCGGGCGAACATCCCGCAGGACGGCACCTACGAGGTGTTCGTGCAGTATCCGGCGGTGTCCGGCGCGGCGACCGACGCCAAGTTCACGATCTCGCACAACGCCGGCAACACCGTCAAGACCGTCAACCAGACGACCAACACCGGAACCTGGGTGTCGTTGGGTTCCTACGCGTTCACCGCAGGCAGCAACACGCACAAGGTGACGCTGTCCGACCAGGCCGGTGGGACCGTCGTGGCCGACGCGGTCAAGCTGGTGCGGAACAACACCGGCGAGACCGACGCCGAGAAGCACGACTACGGCTACAAGTACGACCCCAACGGCAACCTCATCCGGCTCACCGATGCCAGCCCTGGCGCCCGGATCGACCTCTACACGGTCGACCACACGGTGCTGAACCAGGTTGCGGCCGTTGCGGAGTCGAAGCTCGGCGTGGTCAAGAACACCACCTCGTTCGGATACAACGAGAACGGCGCTCTGGCCACGACCAACCACGACAAGCAGTACTCCCGCTACGAGTACGACGTGCGGGACCTGCTTTCCAAGGTCACCACAGGTAAGACGGCGACCGACCCCGACGCGAAGACCACGACCTACACGTACACCGACCGCGGTGAACGGTTGCGGCAGGTCAAGGGCAACGGCAACACCGTCGACTACACCTACTACCTCGAAGGCCTGCTCGAGACGCAGACTGAGAAGAAGGCCAACGGCACGCTCGTCTCCGACCACGTCATGACGTACGACCTGAACGGGAACCGGACCCGGGACGCCAGCCGGAAGATGAACGCCGACAACCACGCGGCCTACCTGACCACTACCGCCGACTACACCTACGACCCGCGCGACCGGCTCGCCTCGGTGACCAAGACGGGCACCGGCGCGGGCACCGAGACCTATGTTCACGACGCGAACGACAATGTCATCTCGCAGACGGTCAACGGCGTGCCGACGACGTTCAACTACGACCGCAACCGGTTGCTCACGGCCACGGTCGCCGGCAGCCTGATCTCCTACAACTACGACCCGTTCGGCCGGCTGGACACCGTCACGGCGGGCGGCGTCATCATCGAGCGCAACGTCTACGACGGCTTCGACCACATCAAGGAGAACGTCCGGAACAACGGGGCGTCGACCACGAGGACGACGTACACCTACGACCCACTGGACCGTACCTCCACCACGACGACCAATGCCGGCACGGCGAGCGAGAAGACCACCACCTTCAATTACCTTGGCCTGTCCAACAAGGTGCTCAACGAGGAGTCCGGCGGGCGCATCGAGAAGTCCTACCAGTACGCCCCGGGTGGGCAGTTGCTCGCCCAGACCACGTTCAAGACCGACGGTACCGAGGAGGACACGTTCTACGGGTACAGTCCGCACACGGACGTGGAGCAACTCACCGACGACACCGGCGATACTAAGGCCACGTACGGCTATACAGCCTACGGTAGCAACGAGGACGCCCAGTTCACCGGCGTCGACAAACCCAACCCGCAGGATCCGACGGCGCAGCCGTACAACTCGTACCGGTTCAACGCCAAGCGTTGGGACTCCGGCTCCGGCTCGTACGACATGGGCTTCCGCGACTACAGCCCGGGCCTCAACCGGTTCCTCACCCGGGACAGCTACAACGGCGCCCTGGCCGACATGAGCCTCGGTCTCAACCCGTGGACCGGCAACCGGTATGCTTTCGGCGGCGGCAACCCGATATCCACGATCGAAATCGACGGTCACTGCGGCTGGAATCCCACCACGTGGCTCGACTGCGCCAACGACGCCGGCGACGCGGTCACCGGCGCGGTCGACACGGCGTGGGACTGGACCTGGGACAAGGCCGAGGGCGCCTGGGACTGGGCCTGGGACACCGGCAGTGACGTGGTGAGCTGGTTCGGGGATGTGGCCAGTGACGTCGGCGACTGGATCGTGCACAACGCCGACGCGCTCGGCGACATCGCCCTCGATCTCGGTGAGATGCTCCTCGGCGGTGCCGGGATAGTCGCCGGCGGCTCGATGATCCTCGCTGGCGCGGCGGCCTGCGCGGCCAGCACACCGGCCGTGGTCACCGTGGTCGGCGTGGCGATAACGGCCGGGGTGTGCACCGCTGGTTGGGGCAGCATGGCCGGCGGCGTCGCTCTCGCTGGAGCCGGGATCGCGGCCATGGTGCACGGCGGGTCCAACCTCGGCCACGACCTCGGGCGGCTGGAGTCCACGGGCGGGTCCGGGCGGAACGCACCCGAGCCGCCGCGGCTGGACAGCACCGGTAAGGTGCACGGCGAGATCCCGGACCACGTGCCGGACAGCTGGACCAGGGAGCAACTCGAAGAACTGCAGGATGACCTGCAGACCAGCATCCGGACGAGGCAGGCTGAGCAGCAGCGGCTGGGCGAGGACGGTCCGCACCGGCGGCGGATCAACGAGGAGATCCAACTGCTCCGGCAGGTGCAGAAGAAGCTCAGCGGGTCATGAGGCGGCAGGGGAGTCTGATCGTGCCAGCGAGTCGTGGCGACGAGTTGATCGACCGGCTGTGCGCCGGGGAGAACGACTCGGCGGCCAACGACCTGCTGACCGAGATCTTCCGCGGCTACCCCGTGGAAAGCCTTCGGCGGCTGCTCCACAGTGACCAGGAGTCGGCCGTGAAGGCCGGCGCCTGGATCCTGTCCGAACTCGGCGTCCGCGCTGCGCCGATGATGACCGACATCGTGGCGCTGCTCGGGCATCCCCTGCGCTACGTACGGTTCTTCGCGGTGGATGCGGTGTTGGCCGGCGCGACCGCCGAGGACGGCGCGGCCGTCGCCGCTGCCGTCGGGCTGATCGACGACCCGGACGATGCGGTCCGGTGGAAGGCGCTGACGTTCCTGGCGTGGGCGGACGCCGGCCAGTTGGCGGCGGCCCTCGAGCACCTGCCATCGCCACTGCGCGACCGGGTGGAGTGGCTGACCGGTGCGGGCAGCGGGGCGGTCGCCGCGAGCGACGTGCTGGCGGCCCTGGACGGGCCGGATCGGCTGGCGCGGCTGTTCGCCGCCGCGGCGACCGTGCGCCTCGCCCCCCGGGACCGGGATTTCCTGCGCCACGCCGCGGCCTCGTCGGACACGGAGGTCAGCAGCTTCGCCCGGGAACAGCTCGAGTCGGGGAGGCTGCCTTCCGAATAGCGACAGGGTGATCGTGCTGGCCGTGCCGAGCTTGACAGCCTCGACTCGTTCGACCTCGCGGCGTACCGAGCCCTGCCGGCCGCGGCGCTGGACTGTCTCGCCGCAGACGTACGCGCGCTGCTGCCAAGCGGTTGGGAGACGGGGTCGGACTGCTTCGGGGTGTGGGCCAGGCGCAGCGAGACCGGGATGAGGTTCCGGATGCTTCCGGGCGGCGTGTAGCCGAAGTTCCAGGGCTACGACTACCGGACCAACGCCGCTGGCACCGGCGCGGACACGTTCACCTGGAGACTGGTCACCCCGGCGGCCGGCACCTACCAGGTGTTCGTCAAGTACCCGTCCGGGGTGAGCGGAGCGGCCACCAACGCCCCATACACCGTTTCGCACGCCGGCGGCAGCACTACCACGACCGTCAACCAGACCCAGCAGGGCGGCAACTGGGTCAGCATCGGCTCCTACACCTTCAACAAGGGCATCAGCCACAGCATCCGGCTGTCGGACAACGCCGGCGGCACGGTGCTGGCCGACGCCGTCAAGCTGGTCCGGGACAACTCCGGCGACGTCGACAACGAGAAGAAGACTTTCAGCTACACCTACGACGTCAACGGCAGCCAGAAGACCGTCACTGACGCCAGTCCGGGGGCGAAGGTCGACGCCTATGCGATGACCTACGACACGCTGAACCGGCTGACGTTGGTCGAGGAACGCAAGAACGGGGCGCTCCAGAGCAGCACCTCCTACACCTACGACGCGAACAGCAACCCGCTCACCTACGTCCACAACCGGGCCCGCGGCACGTTCGAGTACGACACCCGTGGCCTGATCCGGAAGGTCACCAACGCCACCTCGGCAACCGAGCCGAACCCGAAGGTCACCACGTTCGGCTACACCCCGCGTGCCGAGACCCAGACGATCACCAAGGCGAACGGCAACACCGTCGACCTGACCTACTACCTGGACGGCCTGGTGCGCACCCAGGTGGAGAAGAAGGCCGGCGGCACGGTGGTGGCCGACCACTCGCTGGAGTACACCGCCAACAGCGATCTGGCCAAGGACACCGCCAAGGTGATGAACGCCGACAACCACTCGGCACCTGAACAACGTCTACACCTACACCTACGACCCGCGGGACCGGATCGCCAAGGTCGTCAAGACCGGTGACACCGCGACGACGGAGACCTACTTCCACGACGCGAACAGCAACGTCTACGAGCAGACCATCGGCAGCCTCACCACGCAGTTCGCGTACGACCGCAACCGGCTGCAGTCCGCGACCGCGGTCGGCGGGCTGACCTCCACCTACAACTACGACCCGTGGGGCCGACTGGACACCGTGATCACCGCCGGCACGGTGGCCGAGGACTACACCTACGACGGGTTCGACCGCACCACCGAGCACCGCACCCCGTCGGCCACCACCCGCTACGCCTACGACCCGTTCGACCGGACCGTGTCCCGCACCGAGAAGGCCGGCACCCCGAACCAGAAGACCACCAATCTGCTCTACCTCGGGCTGGACTCCGAAGTGATCGCCGAGGAGGCGGCCGCCACCGGGCAGGTCAAGGAGCTGTACGCCTACGGCGGCGTCGGCGGCGCCGGGCAGCGGCTGTCGAAGGTCAAGACCAAGGACGAGGGGACCAAGCAACACTCCTACTACACCTACCACCCGCTCGGTGACGTCGAAGCGGTCACCGACCAGGACGGCAACACCCGGGACACCTACGGCTACACCGCCTACGGCAAGGACGACAGCCAGCAGTTCACCGGCGCGGACAAGCCGGATCCGGCGAACCCGGACAAGGAGCAGGACAACGTCTACCGGTTCAACGCCAAGCGGTGGGACGCCGCGGCCCGCGAGCGCTCGACGGTCACGCGACAGGAGCCGGATCCCGTGTCGCCGAGCCGTGGCGCCGACGAGGGCGTCGTACACCGCCCCGCCCGCGATACCCAGGCCGGGAAGCTGCTGCCGCAGGGCACTGGCTGCCTCCTCGTCGAGGAACCGGGTGCCCGGAAAGTCGTGGGCAAGCAGGCGAGACACATCCGACGGAGAGCGGCGGGCGCCGGGGGGTAGCCGCGTCAGCACGGAGTGCGTCTCGAACCAGGCGTTGCCCGCAAGGCCAAGGCGCCGGGTCCGGCCACATCAGTGGTTCGGAGGCTACGGGATGGGGTTTCCTCGCTCGTCGAGGAACAGGTCGCCGATCGGGATGCCAAAGGCCTTCGCGAGCGGCCACAGCAGGACCACGTTCATCCCGCGCTGACCCCGCTCGACCTGCCCGATGAAGGTCCGGTGCATGCCGGCCGCGTCGGCCAGCTGCTCCTGTGACCAGTCGCGGGCGGTCCGCAGCAGCTTGATCCGCTTCCCGAACGCCTTCAGCCGGGTCCGATCCTCCGGCCCGCTCGCACCGTCGTCGTGATCCATCGGAGCAAGACGCTAGGGATTCTGCTGCCATCACTCTACAGCGATCTTGCATCACCGTGATGCAATGTGGCTACATTGGTGTCGGCATGTGTGATCACGTCCCCGGAAGGCGGGCCATGACCGACAGCGGAGCCGATTCCGCCGCAACGCTCCTGTTCGCGCTCCTGGTGCGGCGCAGCCGCGGCCTCACCGACCTCGTCGAGGACCTGCTCGGCCGGCCGGCGCAGGCCCGGGTGCTGGCCCGCGCGGAGATCGCCCGGATCGAGCCACCCGGTCTGACCCGGCTGCAGACCACCGGGCCGGTGCTGCAGCGGCACGTCGTGCTGGAGGACTCGCTCGCGCCGCATCTCCCGCTGGCCATGGTCTGGACGCTGATCGTGCCGTGGCGCCTGCCGCCGGCGGCGCAGGACACGCTGCGGACCAGCGGCGACTCGCTCGACCGGGTGCTGACCGAGCGCGGGCTGCGCTGGAGCTCGACGCCGCTCGACCAGGAGATCGTGACGGTCGCGGACGGGTCGCAATCCTTCGCCTGGGCGCCGCCGGCGGCGCCGCTGGTGGAGCAGACCCGGGTGGTGCTCGTCGACGCCGTGCTGCCGGTCGCGGCGGTCGTCGAGGAGATCCCGTTCCTCGTCCCGCGGGACGACCCGACCGAGTCGCTGCTCGCGGTCGCCGCGCCGAGCGCGCCGGCCGCGCCGGCCGCGCAGTCGGGACCCGGCCCATGATCCCCGGGACCGGCCCCGTCCCACCTCTCCGGACGTCGGCCGATCCCGGTCCAGCAGGCGCCCGGGCGGCGATGACGCTCCGAGTCCGCCGCCCGGGCGCCATCCACCCCACCGATTCCATTGAGGAGGATTGCTGTGCCGTGTGGTGATGAAGGTCCACGGTTGCCGTCCCGCGCCCGTCGCGGCGCGAGACTGGCATCGGTCGCCGTCGCGCTGTGTGTGCTGCCGACCGCGTGCTCCGGTGCCCAGGATGCGAGGGGCAGCGGCGGCCGGACGGGATCGCCGGCCGCCTCCGGCGACGTCCGGCTGCTCAAGGGCGTCTGCCCGGACACGGTGGTCGTGCAGAGCAGCTGGGCCCCCCAGGTGGAGCACGCGGTCGCGTACCAGTTGCTCGGCGAGGGCTACCAGGTCGACGAGAAGCGCAAGCGGGTCACCGGCCGCCTGATCGCCGGCGGCGTGGACACCGGCGTGCAGATCCAGATCCGCGCGGGTGGCCCG
>JBKOXW010000136.1:0-8567 GCA_046744115.1 Actinomycetota bacterium
CGCAGCCGGCCCCGACCCGCAACAGGAGGCGATGCTGGCCGACTCCGTGGGGCCCGCCCTGCTGGTCGTGCTGGACACGCTGAGCCCCGAGGAGAGGCTGGCCTTCGTGCTGCACGACATCTTCGCCGTGCCCTTCGGTGAGCTCGCTCCGATCATCGGGCGCTCGACCGCAGCGACCAAGATGTTGGCCAGCCGCGCCCGTCGCCGGGTGCGCACAGCTCAGCTACCCGACACCGATCTCCACCGGCAACGGGCGGTCGTTGACGCCTTTCTCGCCGCGTCGCGCAAAGGCGACTTCGCTGCGCTGCTCGACCTGCTCGACCCGGACGTCACCGCCCGCGCCGACGCAGCACCAGCGGGGACCCCCACCAGCGTGCGCGGCGCCCATGCCGTTGCGCGCCAGGCACTGGCCTTCTCGCATCGGGCCAAGCATGCCCACATTGGGCTCGTCAACGGCGCGCTCGCGATCCTGGTGACACTCCACGGGCGCCTTGCCACGGTGATGACCTTCACGATCACGAACGGCAAGATCGTGAAGATCGACATCATCGCCGACCCGCAGCGCCTCGACCAGCTCACTCGCCGATGACAAGGTCGAGCTCGCGGAGGCGGTCGGGGTCGGCGATGAGCTCGATGGCGGTGATCTTGCCGCGGCGGGTGGTGAAGCCGTAGACGACGCGCAGTCGGCCGCCGGGCATCCAGGCCGCTGCCGGCGCGCCGTCGAGGAGCGCGGGTGTGGCGCCGCGGGCGTACTGCGCGAAGGCGGCGACGCGTTCCGCCCCGCGGGTCTCGCTGGCCGCCCCGAGCTTGACGGCGCGCTCGTCGGCGCGGAGGACGACGTCGGGGTCGAGGACGGCAAGCAGCGCCTCGAAGTCGCCGCGCCGGGCGGCGGCGAGGAAGGCGTCGACGAGCGCGGCCTGGCGAAGCCGGTCCGCCTGCCGGTTCGTGTCCTGATGTTGCACGCGAGCGCGGGCGCGGCTGGCGAGTTGGCGGGTCGCCGGCGTGCTGCGCTCGACGATCGGGGCGATCTGGTCGTACGGGATCGCGAAGACGTCGTGCAGGACGAACGCGACCCGCTCGGCCGGCGTGAGCGTGTCGAGCACGACCAGCAGCGCGAGGCCGACCGAGTCCGCGAGCAGTGCCTCGTGTTCGGGGTCGGACTCGGTGGGCTCGGCGATCACGTCGGGCAGGTCCGGGTGGGCCCACGGCTGGGGCCGCGACCTCCGGGCCCGGAGCATGCTCAGGCAGACGCGGGAGACGACCGTGGTGAGCCAGCTGCCGAG
Source organism: Actinomycetota bacterium (assembly GCA_046744115.1). GTDB lineage: Bacteria > Actinomycetota > Actinomycetes > Mycobacteriales > CADCTP01 > JBKOXW01. The sequence goes on from JBKOXW010000136.1 coordinate 1,284, forward strand.
GTTGTCGACACCGCTGGTGTCCGCGCGGCTGAAGCGAAGCCAAGCCTCCTGCACGGCGTCGTCGGCGTCGTTGGGGGAGCCGAGAATCCGGTAGGCGATCGCCCGCAGGCGGCTGCGGTGCGCCTCGAAGCGGTCGGCGAGCCAGTCATCCTCGGTCATCACGTCACGTTCCTCCGTCGCGATCGGTCTACCCGCTAGACCGGCGAGATGCCGCCAATGTGACCGGCGATCGCCTGACAACCAGGAGGACAGCATGATGGACAACGTCATGGGACCGCCGGCGGAGCACGGCGGCCTCATTCTCGTCACGGGTGGCACCGGCACGCTCGGGCGCCTCGTCGTCCCGCGGCTGCTGAACGCCGGCCGCACGGTCCGGGTGCTCAGCAGGCGCCCCCGCGAGGCCGCGGAGGGCATCGAGTTCGTGACCGGTGACCTGGCCACGGGCGAGGGGATCGACGCCGCGCTGGCGGGGGCCGAGATCATCCTGCACCTCGCGGGCACCTCCAAGGGCGACGAGGTCAAGGCCAGAAACCTGGTCCGGGCGGCGTCGCGGGCCGGGGCGCCGCACGTCGTGTTCATCTCGGTCGTCGGCGCCGACCGGGTCCCGGTCGTGAGCGGCCTCGACCGAGCCATGTTCGGCTACTTCGCGTCCAAGCTCGCCGCCGAGCGGGCCGTGGCCGACTCCGGCCTGCCGTGGACGACGCTGCGCGCGACCCAGTTCCACGACCTGGTCCTGACGACCGTCCGGCAAATGGCCAAGATGCCGGTCATACCCGTGCCGACCGGGTTCCGGCTCCAGCCGGTCGACGCCGGGGAGGTGGCGGCCCGGCTCGTGGAGCTCGCGCTGGGCGCGCCGGCGGGCCTGGTGCCCGACATGGCCGGGCCGAAGGTGTACGGGATGGCCGAGGTGCTCCGCGGGTACCTTCGGTCGCGCCGGAAGCACCGGCTGCTCGTGCCGGTCCGGCTCCCCGGCAGGGCCGCGCGCGCGTTCCGGGCCGGCGCGAACCTCGCCCCCGACCGCGCGGTGGGCCGCCGGACCTGGGAGGACTTCCTGGCCAACCGGCTCAGCTCGACGAGCGAGAGCAGTCGGACGTAGCGCTCGACGCCCGCGTCGTCCACCACCACCTCCAACCACCCACCACCGCCACAGCCACTTGCCAACCCGCCGCGGCTTGACATAGGAGCAACGCATGCCCGGATCACTCGACGGCAAGGTCGCGCTCGTTACCGGCGCGACGCGAGGTGCCGGCCGCGGCACCGCGGTGGCGCTCGGCGAGGCGGGGGCGACCGTGTACTGCACGGGTCGGACCACCCGCGAGCGGCGGTCGGAGTACGACCGGCCCGAGACGATCGAGGAGACCGCCGAGCTCGTGACGGCCGCCGGCGGCGACGGGGTCGCGGTGGGCGTCGATCACCTCGACGCCGGGCAGGTCGAAGCGCTGGTCCGGCGGATCGACGCCGAGCGGGGGCGGCTCGACGTGCTCGTCAACGACATCTGGGGCGGCGAGTTGCTGTTCGAGTGGGACACGCCGGTGTGGAAGCACGATCTCGAGCGGGGTCTGCGGATCCTGCGCCTGGCGATCGACACCCACCTGATCACCAGCCATTACGCGCTGCCGCCGCTGATCCGCAGGCCCGGCGGGCTGGTGGTGGAGATGACGGACGGCACGCGCGAGTACAACGACGAGCACTACCGGGTCTCGACGTTCTACGACCTGGCGAAGACCGCGGTCATCCGCCTCGCGTTCGCGCAGGGCGAGGAGCTCGCGCCGTACGGGTGCGCCGCCGTGGCGCTTACCCCGGGTTGGCTGCGCTCGGAGATGATGCTCGAGAACTTCGGGGTCACCGAGGCGACCTGGCGCGACGCGGCGAACCCGCACTTCGCCGCGATCTCCGAGAGCCCCCGGTTCGTGGGCCGGGCGGTCGCCGCCCTCGCCGCCGATCCTGACCTGCAGCGTCGCAACCGCGGCTCGTTTTCCTCTGGCGGCCTGGCGCGCGAGTACGGCTTTACCGACGTCGACGGCTCCCAGCCCGACTGCTGGCGCTACATGGTCGAGGTCCAGGACGCCGGCCGGCCCGCGGACCCCACCGGCTACCGCTGAGGGCTTGACATCGCAGCGCCAACCGGTGAAGTCTGATTTACCGGTAATCGCAGCTTCATCAGTTGGAGCGACCTGTGTCCAAGAACGTACGGGCGAGCCGGAACGAGTGGCTGCTGGTCGTGTTCACGGCGTCCACGAACATCGGCGACGCGGTGACCAGGGTGGCGCTGCCGCTGTTGGCGGTGCAGCTCACCCGTTCGCCCGCGCTCATCGCGCTGGTGGCCGTGCTGATGACGCTGCCGTGGCTGGTGACCGCGCTGCACGTCGGCGTTCTCGTCGACCGGCAGAACCGGCGTTCCCTCATGCTCGGCGCCGAGACCGCCCGGATGGTCGCGGTCGGGGTGCTGCTGCTGGCGTACCTGGCGGGCGTGGCGAGCCTGCCGCTGATCTACGTCGTCGCGATCGCCCTCGGCGTCGCCGACGTCGTGGCGACGACGTCCGGCGCGTCCATCATCCCGAGCGCGGTGCCCAAGGCGCGGTGGCAGGTCGCCAGTGCGCGGATCACCGCGATGGAGTACCTGTGCAACGGCTTCGTCGGCGCCCCGGTCGGCGGCTTCCTCGTCGCGGCGGGCTTCGCCGTCGCGCTCGGCACTTCCGGCGTCATCTACGTGATCGGCGCCCTGCTGCTGGCGATGCTCGTCGGGAACTTCGCGGTGACCCCCACGAAGGAGCGGCAACCGGTCACCGTCGAGATCCGGGACGGGCTGAGATTCCTGTGGCGGCACACGCTGCTGCGCACGATGGCACTGCTGATCGCCGTCCTCGCCGGCTGCTGGAGCGCCTGGCTGGCCATCATCCCGGCGTACGCGGTGGGCGGCCCGCTGCAGCTGGACGAGCGGCAGTACGGCCTGCTGCTGACCTGCCTCGGCGCCGGCGGCGTCATCGGGACCATCGTCGTCGGCCCGGTGAACCGCATGCTCGGCCGGCGCTGGTCGATGTTCGTCGACATCCTCGGCTCGTTGGCGCTCGTCGCGGTGCCGGCGGTCGTGCCGGCCACGCCGAGCAGCGCGGTGTGGGTCGGTGCCGCCGCGTTCGTCGCCGGCCTCGGCGGGACGATGTGGACGGTCAACTCGCGGGTGATCTACCAGACCCTCGTGCCGAACGACATGCTCGGCCGGTTCAGCGCGGCGAGCCGTCTCGTCGGGTGGGGTACGACCCCGATCGCCGCAGCGATGGCCGGCGTGCTGGCGAGCGCGGTCGGCTACCGGGTCGCGTTCGGTGCCTTCGCTGTGGTGTGTGCCGCGCTGATCATCCCGTACCTGCGGGTGATGACCGCCGAGGCGGTGGCCGAAGTGGACAGTCCGGCAGCGGACGAGCCGACGCCGGCCGAGAAGCCGGCGCCGGCTCCGGCTCGGGCTTCGGTCAGCGGTTGAGGCGGCGGTAGCGCCCCACCGACAGCGGGAAGAAGACTGCGGTGAGCAGCAGCGGCCAGACCACCGCCATCAGGGTCGCGTGCTGGGCGATCCACGACTCGCCGCCCCAGCCGGGGTTGCCGAACAGCTCGCGGCTCGCGGCGACCGTCGACGACAGCGGGTTCCACTCGGCGATTGCGGCGAGCCAGCCCGGCATGGTGGCGGGGGAGGCGATCGCGTTGGACAGGAACGCGAGCGGCCACACCAGGATCTGCACGGCCACCAGCGCCTCCGGGCTCTTGGCCAGCAGCGCCAGGTAGATGCCGACCCAGAGCAGGGCGAAGCGCAGCAGCAACAGCAGGCCGAACGCGGCCAGCGCCGGGCCGATGCCCTCGTGCCAGCCCCACCCGATCGCGAGGCCGCAGCCGATCATGACCGCGAGCACGAGCACCGCGTTCAGCATGTCGGCGGTGCTGCGGCCGACGACGACCGCCGACGGCGCCATCGGCATCGAGCGGAACCGGTCGGTGACACCGCGCGTGACGTCCGTGGTGACCGCGGCGAACGTCGTCTCGACGCCGAAGAGCATCGTCATCGCGAACATCCCCGGCATCAGGAACTCGCGGTAACCCCCGCCGCCCGGCACCGCCATCCCGCCGCCGAGGAGGTAGCCGAACAGGAGCACGACCATGATCGGGAACAGCAGGCCGACGATGACCTGCACCGGCTGCCGGGCCCAGTGCAGCAGGTCGCGCTCGGTCACGGTCCAGCCGTCGAGCGCGGCCCAGCGGAGCCGCTCGAGCGGCGTACGCGGCATGGTCGGTGCGGTCGCGGCCATCAGGCGGCCACCACCTCCTCGGTGCGGTGCCCGGTGAGCTGCAGGAAGACCTCGTCCAGCGTCGGCCGGCGCACCGCGATGTCTTCGGCCGCGATGCCGGCGTCGTGCAGCGCCCGCACCACCTCGGACAGCGCGCTGACCCGGTCACGCACCGGGGCGCTGACACGGCGGGTGTCGCGGTCGACGTCGGTCGCGCCGGCGCCGTCGGCCGCCCGGTCGAGGAGGGCGGCGGCCACGGCCAGGTCGTCGGCACTGCGCAGCGCGACCTCGATCCGGTCGCCACCGATCGTGGACTTCAGCCGGTCGGGCGTGCCGTCCGCGATGACGCGGCCGTGGTCGATGATCGTGATCGTGTCGGCGAGCTGGTCGGCCTCGTCCAGGAGCTGGGTGGTGAGCAGCACGGTCGTGCCCGCGCCGAGCAGCGAGCGGATGGCCTCCCACACCTCGTTGCGGCCGCGCGGGTCGAGCCCGCTGGTCGGCTCGTCCAGGAACAGCACCCGCGGCGCAAGGATCAGGCTGGCCGCCAGGTCGAGCCGGCGGCGCATGCCGCCGGAGTACTGCCCGACGGGCTTGCCACCGGCGTCGGCAAGCCCGAACTGCTCCAGCAGCTCGTCCGCGCGCCGGTGGGCCGCAGCGCGGCCCAGGTGGTAGAGCCGGCCGAACATGACCAGGTTCTGCCGGCCGCTGAGGATCTCGTCCACCGCGGCATGCTGGCCGACGAGGCCGATCCGGTACCGCACCTCGTCCGCCGCGCGGGCGACGTCGAAGCCGGCCACCTCGGCGCGGCCGCTGTCGAAGTCCAGCAGCGTGGTCAGGATCCGCGCGGCCGTGGTCTTGCCGGCGCCGTTCGGCCCGAGCAGGCCGCGCAGCGTGCCCGCCGGCACCGCGAGGTCGAACCCGGCGAGGGCATCCACCTCGCGGTACCGCTTGCGCAGGTCCTCGGCGACGATGGCGTACGCGGTCGAGGTCACTCCGGTCCCCCTAGGCTCGGTCGCGCATCTCGAATGGCTCGTACAATGTACCGTACACTGTACGTACAAGCAAGCGGGAGCGGTGGCATCCTCCATGACGGAGTACAGCGGCGGCGGCGACCCGGCCCGCAGCTTCGCGCTGCTGTGGCGTGGGCGGGAGCGTCCGGCCCGCGCCGGCCGGTCGCGGCTGTCCGTCGACACGATCGTCGCGGCCGCGATCGAGCTCGCCGACGCCGAGGGCCTGCCGGCGCTGTCGATGCGGCGGGTGGCCGACCGCCTCGGCGTCGGCGTCATGTCGCTGTACACGTACGTCCCGGGCAAGGCCGAGCTCGTCGACGTCATGCTCGACACCGTCTACGGCGAGGCGGACCTGCCTGAGCCTGCGGAGGAGGGCTGGCGGGCGCGCCTGGAGCGCATCGCCCGGTCGAACCGGTCGCTCTACCGTCGGCATCCGTGGCTGCTGCAGGTCGCGACGAGCCGGCCGGTGCTCGGACCGAACGTCATCGCCAAGTACGACCACGAGCTACAGGCGGTTGCCGGGCTCGGCCTCACCGAGATCGAGATGGACCTGCTGGTCACCGTCATCGCCGACTACGTGCACGGCGCGGTCCGCGCCGCAGTCGAGGCCGACCAGGCCGAGCAGCGCACCGGCATGACCGACGAGCAGTGGTGGCGGGTGTACGCGCCGATGCTGGAGAAGGTCTTCGACGCCAACCGGTACCCGACCGCGGCGCGGGTCGGCGCGGTGGCCGGCGAGGCGTACGGCGCCGCCTACGACCCCGACCGCGCCTTCGACTTCGGCCTGCACCGCCTGCTCGACGGCATCGGGGCCTTCATCGAGTCGCGCTCCGCGGACGGCCGGACCTGACTTTGATCGGCGCCATTGCGGCCCTCGGCGCGCAACCTGGCGGCGAGCAGTGCGCACGCGTCCAGCGCCGGTCGCGAGTCAGGTGGCGGTTTACAGTGCGTGCACGTTTACGCACGTTGGGCAGTAGTCCTCCCGGCTCGTCGCACTTCGTGTCAGGCTCGCTTGCCACACGAGGGACTTGACCCGGACGGACAGCCATGGCCAGACATCGCTTTCCGCGCCGCACTCCCGCCCAGGCGATGGCCGGGTGGACCGTGCAGGGACGGCACCGATCCGCTCGGACCGGCCGCCGGTGGGCGCTGGCCGGCGTGGTCGCCGCGACCGTCGGGGTGTCGCTGGTTGCCGGGCTGCTGGCGCGCGACCCGACCGGGGACGCTGGAGCCGGCGCGGACGCGGCCGCCACCTGCCCGCAGCGGGTCCGGGTGCTGACCGCCTCGTCGTTCGCCCCCGTGCTGGAGAGCGTCGCCGACCGGCTGCGGCCCGACGACTGCCTGCGCGTCGAGGTGACCGTCGCGGATGGACGGTCGGCCGGTACGCGGGTGACCGAGGCGGACGTGTGGATCCCGGACGACGCGGCATGGGCCGGGACCGCCGAGGGCAGGCTGCTGGCCCAGGACGGCGTCGCCGGCTCGGGCACGGTCGTCGCCGCCAGCCCGATCTACATGGCGACCGACCGAGCCACCGCGACGCGCATCGAGCGCGCCGGCGGCACCTGGGCCGCCCTGGCCGGCCTGCTCACCAGCGGCTCCGGGGTCCGGCTCGCGGTCCGTGACCCGGCCGGATCGGGCGATGGCATGGTGGCGGCCGGCGACCTGGCCGAGGCGGTGTGGGACGCCGACGGCATGAACGCCTCGGCGCTGGCGCTGGCGAAGACCCTGCGGGTGACCCGGACCGTGACCGATGGCGGGCCGGCACTCCCGCTGCAGCCGGGCGAGGTCGGCCTGGTCCCGGAGTACGCGCTGCTGTCCACAGTCGACGGCGCGGCCGCCGGCGCGGGACTGGCGCTGCTCGGCGGCCGGGACAACACGGCGGTGCTCCGCTACAGCTGGCTGCCGACGGTCGCGGCGGTCACCGACCCGGACCGCGCGGCCGCGCTGCGCCGGCTGCTGCTCGCGCTCAGCGGCCCGGACGGCATCCGGGCCCTCGCCGCGGC
>JBKOXW010000319.1:0-16257 GCA_046744115.1 Actinomycetota bacterium
TGCTGCTCGATGAGCCCTCGCTGGGGCTGGCGCCCAAGGTCGTCGGCCAGATCGGCCAGGTGATCACGCAGATCAACGCGCGGGGCACCACGGTGATGCTGGTCGAGCAGAACGCCGCGATGGCTCTGTCCGTCGCCAGCCACGCCCTCGTGCTGACCACCGGCGAGGTGTCGCTGTCCGGCCCGGCGGCCGAGCTCGCCGCCGACGACACGGTCCGCGACCTGTACCTGGGCCGCGACGCCGAGGCGGCCGTCGACGAAGAGCTGGCGACGACGGCGGGCACCGGCCACCGGCTGCGGCGGTGGGCGGGATGAACGCCGCTCCCGCCCCCGCCGCGCCCAGCTCGCCGGCGACGAGCGCGCCGGCAACCGGCTCCCCGGCCACCGGAGCCCCGGCGCTGACCGTCGACGACGTCACCGTCCGCTTCGCCGGCCTGACCGCGCTCGACGCCGTGTCGTTCGCGGTGGCGCCGGCCGCGATCCACGCCGTGATCGGGCCGAACGGCGCGGGCAAGTCGACGCTCTTCAACGTCGTCTCCGGCGCATACCGGCCGGCCGCCGGTTCGATCCACTTCCGCGGCGTCGACCTGACCCGGCTGCGGCCGCACGACATCGCCGGCCTCGGTGTGGCCCGGACGTTCCAGAACGTCGCGCTGCTCGCCGCGGAGACGGTCGAGGAGAACCTGATGCTCGGCCGCCACCACCTCAGCCGCGCCGGGTTCGCCGCCGCCGCGCTGCGGCTGCCGTCCGCGCGCCGGGAGGAACGCCGCCACCGCGCCCGCGCCGCGGAGATCGCCGCGTTCGTCGGCCTCGGCGACCGGCTCGGCACCGCCGCGGGCGAGCTGTCCTACGGCGACCGCAAGCGGGTGGAGATCGCCCGGGCCCTGTGCGTGGAGCCGGACCTGCTGCTGCTCGACGAGCCGGTGGCCGGGATGAACGCGCACGAGACCGCGGTGATGGCCCACCTCATCCGGGACATCCGGGACTCCCTGCAGATCCCGGTCCTGCTCGTCGAGCACGACATGGGACTGGTCATGGGCATCGCCGACCGGGTGACCGTCCTCGACTTCGGCCGCCGCATCGCCGACGGCACGCCCGCGCACGTGCAGCGCGATCCCGAGGTGCAGTGCGCGTACCTCGGCACCGGGGAGGGATGACCGTGACGCAGTTCCTGCAGTTGCTCATCAGCGGGGTCTCGCTCGGCGCGGTGTACGCGCTGCTCGCGCTCGGCTTCGTGGTGGTGTTCAAGGCCAGCGGGGTGGTCAACTTCGCCCATCCCGCGCTGCTGATGGTGGGTGCCTACGTCACCGCGCGGCTGTCCGCCACCGACACGCTCCCGTTCGGGCTGGCCCTGCTGGCCGGCGTCGGTGCCGCCGTCGCGGTCTCGTTCGCCATCCAGCGGCTGCTGGTGAGCCCGATGGCCAGCCGGTCGGTCATCGCGGTGAGCATCATGACGATCGGCGTCGACGTCGTCATCCAGACCGAGATCACCCGCCGGATCGGCGTCGACATCCTGCCGATGGGCGACCCGTGGCAGAACAGCGTCGTCACCGTCGCCGGCGTGACGATTCCGCAGACCCGCATCGCCGCCCTGCTCGCCGGGGTCGTGATCATCGCGGCGTTCTTCGCCTGGTTCCGGTTCTCGACCTGGGGAATCGCCATGCGGGCCGTCGCCGAGGATCCGGAGACGGCCGCGCTGATGGGCGTGCGGCGGGCGCGCGTCTCGGCGATCGCCTGGATGCTCGCCGGCGGGCTCGCGGCGGTCGCCGGCCTGTTCATGAGCGTCTTCCCCGCCCCCGGCCTGGAGCCGACAACCGCAGCGGTCGCGCTGCGGGCGTTCCCCGCGGCGATCATCGGCGGGCTCGACTCGGTCGGCGGCGCGGTCGCCGGCGGCGTGATCGTCGGCGTCGCCGAGGCGCTGGCCGCCGGCTACGCGAGCGAGCTGTCGTTCCTCGGGCAGGGCTTCCACACCGTCATGCCGTACGCGGTGATGGTGCTGGTGCTGCTGGTCCGCCCGGCCGGGCTGTTCGGCACGAGGGAGCTGCACCGTGTCTGAGCCCACCGTGGTCGAGCCACGCGCGTCCGCTCCCGGCAGCGCCCCGGCGGTCGAGGACCGGGTGCGCCCGGACCAGCCACCCGTCCCGGCCACCCGGCGCGGCCGGAGCCCGGTCATGATCGCGGGCACCCTCGTCGCCGTCGTCGTCGCGCTCGCGATGCCGCTGTACGTGGAGGCGTTCTGGCTGCAGCTGGGCCTGTTCGCGGGCGCGGGCGCGGTCGCCGCGCTCGGCCTGAGCCTGCTGCTGGGGCAGGCGGGCCAGCTCTCGCTCGGGCACTCGTTCTTCGTCGCGGTGGGCGCCTACGGCTACACGTTCCTGGCCAGCGAGAGCCGCACGATCGGGGTGAGCCACCAGGCCGGGCTGGGCCTGCCACCGCTGCTCGCGCTCGTGCTCGCGGTGCTGCTCGCCGGCGTCGCCGGGCTGCTGTTCAGCCCGATCGCGGCCCGGCTGCGCGGCATCTATCTCGGCATCGCCTCGCTCGCGCTGGTCTTCGGCGGGCAGCACATCCTGTTCAACGCCGAGCCGCTCACCGGCGGCTTCAACGGTCGCGACGTGCCGAGCTTCACCCTGGTCGGCTTCACCTTCGACGACATCCCCGGCGAGACCCTGTACGTGCTGGGCGTGCCGTTCGGCCGCGAGGAGAAGCTGTGGTACCTCGCCCTGGCCGTCGCCGCCGGCGCGTATCTGTGCTGCCGCAACATGGTCCGCGGGCGGCCGGGCCGGGCCCTGCGCGCGGTGCGTGACCGGGAGCTGATGGCCGGGATCATGGGCGTCCCGGTCACCGGCTACAAGGCGTACGCGTTCCTCATCTCGTCGATGTTCGCCGGCCTCGGCGGCGTGCTGCTCGCGCTCGCCTTCGGCCGGATAGTCCCGGAGACCTTCGGCATCGCGCTGGCGATCGAGTACCTGGTGATGGTCGTCATCGGCGGGCTGGCCACGCCGGCCGGCGCGATCGTCGGCGCGCTGTTCGTGTCCTGCCTACCGGCCGTGCTCGAGCGGTACACGTCCGTCCTGCCCGGCCTCGCTCCTGCCGGCGAGGAGGGCATCAGCCCCGCGGTGGCCGCGCGGTTCGCCTTCGGCGCCGCGGTGATCGTCGTGCTCCTGTTCGAACCCGGCGGCGTCACCGCGCTCGCCCGCCGCCTGCACCGTGCCGCGCGTCGAGCGCTGCGCACGACCCCGTCCCACTGAACCGGCACCAGTGAAGGAGAAACCCATGTCCTCGTGGCTCACCCAACCCAGCCGCCGCGGTCGCGGCGTGCTGCTCGCCGCGGTCGCCGCTGCCGCCCTGCTCGCCGCCGGATGCTCGACCAAGAGCGACGCCGAAACGGGCGGCGGGGGCGGCGAGCTCGCCACCGGCCCCGGCGTCACCGAGCAGGCGATCAAGCTCGGCGTGATCACCGACCGGACCGGACCGTTCGCCGCCGCCGGCAAGGCCGCCGAGCAGGGCCGGACCCTGTTCTGGGAGGAGAAGAACGCCAAGGGCGGCGTGTGCGACCGCAAGGTCGAGTTCGTGGTCAAGGACCACGGCTACAACGCCCAGCACGCGGTCACCGCCTACGCCCAGGTCAAGGACGAGGTCCTGGCGCTGGACGAGCTGCTCGGCTCGCCGATGATCGCCGCGCTGCTGCCGAGCCTGGAGAGCGACCAGATGCTGACGCTCGCCGCGTCCTGGTCGTCGAGCCTGCTCGCCAACCCGTACGTCGTCATCTCCGGCACCACGTACGACCTCGAGATGATCAACGGGATCGACTGGCTGACCAAGAACCGGGGTCTGGCCGAGGGCGACAAGATCGGCCACATCTTCCTCGAGGGCGACTACGGCGAGAACGCCGCGGCGGGCAGCAAGGCCGCCGCCGAGGAGTACGGCCTGGAGCTCGTCGAGCAGAAGATCAAGCCCACCGACAGCGACCTGACCACCCAGGTGACCGCGCTGCGCGGGGCCGGGGTCAAGTTCGTGCTGCTCACCACGACGCCGCCGCAGACCGCCTCCGCGGTCGCGGTCGCCGAAGCCTCCGGCTACGACGCCACGTTCCTCGGCTCCAACCCCTCGTTCAGCGGGGCGCTGCTGGCCAGCCCGGCCAAGGCCGCGCTGGAGAAGAGGCTGCTCGTCTCGACGTCGCTGGCACCGTTCTCGTCCGAGGAGGCCGGGCCCACGCAGGTCCGCGCGGCGTTCCTGACGAAGTACCCGGACCAGCTGAAGTCGACGTTCGTCATGTACGGCTACGCGCAGGGCGAGATCATGGCGCAGATCCTCGAGGCCGCCTGCACCAGCGGCGAGCTGACCAGGGCCGGCCTGCTCAAGGCGTTCCAGAGCCTCGACGACGTCAAGACGAACGGGCTCGTCTCGCCGCTCGACTACAGCCAGCCCGGCCAGATACCGTCGCGGCAGGTGCGCCTGGTGCGCCCGGACGCGACCGCCGCCGGCGGGCTGACCGAGGTCGAGGGCCTGTTTGAGGCCGAGCTCGCCACCGCCTACACGCAGTCCGGCTGACCCGGTGGAGGACCGTGCCATGAACCTCGCCACGAACCTGCTCCGCAGCGCCCAGCGCTTCCCCGACCGCCCGGCGGTGCGCCTCGACGACACCGTGCTCAGCTACGCCGACCTCGACGATCGCAGCGGTCGGGTGGCCGCGCTGCTGCAGGCCAGCGGGGTGCGGCCCGGCGACCGGGTGGCGATCATGCTGCCGAACCTGCCCGACTTCGCCGCCATCTACTACGGCATCCTGCGCGCGGGCGCGGTCGTCGTCCCGATGAACCCGCTCCTCAAGGAGCGCGAGGTCGCCTACTACCTCGGCGACTCGCAGGCCCGGCTGATCTTCGCCTGGCACGGCTGCGCCGACGAGGCATCGGCCGGGGCGGCGCGCGCCGGCGCGGACTGTCGGGTGGTCGACGGCGGGTTCGCCGGCTGGCTCGCGTCCGCGGACCCGCTCGCGGGTGCGGCGGACCGTGCGGCCGACGACACCGCCGTCATCCTCTACACCTCGGGGACCACCGGCGAGCCGAAGGGCGCCGAACTGACCCACGCGAACCTGTCCACCAACGTCGAGGTCTTCGCGGCCGACCTGGTCCACATCGGACCGGAGGACGTGATCTTCGGCGGGCTGCCGCTGTTCCACTCCTTCGGGCAGACCTGCGGGCTCAACGGCGCGGTCAGCGTCGGCGCGTGCCTGACGCTGGTGGCGCGGTTCGTGCCGGCGGCGGTGTTCGAGGTGCTCAAGCGTGACCGGGTGACCGTCTTCGAGGGCGTGCCGACGATGTACATCGCCCTGCTCGGCGCGCCGGAGCGGGACGGCAGCGACCTGTCCGCGCTGCGCATCTGTGTCTCCGGCGGCGCCGCGTTGCCGGTCGAGGTGATGCGCGGGTTCGAGGATGCGTTCGGCTGCGTCATCCTCGAGGGGTACGGGCTGTCGGAGACCTCGCCGGTGGCCTCGTTCAACCATCCCGACCGGCCCCGCAAGGCCGGCTCCATCGGCACCCCGATCCGCGGGGTCGCGATGCGCGCCGTCGACGAGCGGGGCGAGGACGTCCCGCCGGGCGAGGTCGGCGAGATCGCGATCCGCGGCCACAACGTGATGAAGGGGTACTGGCGGCGTCCCGATGCGACCGCCGAGGCGATCCCCGACGGCTGGTTCCGCACCGGCGACCTCGCCCGGGTCGACGAGGACGGCTACTTCTTCATCGTCGACCGCCGCAAGGACCTCATCATCCGGGGTGGCTACAACGTGTACCCCCGCGAGATCGAGGAGGTGCTGTACGAGCACCCGGCGGTCGCCGAGGCCGCGGTGGTCGGGGTGCCGGACCCCGCACTGGGCGAGGAGGTCGCCGCGGCGGTCGTGCTGAAGCCGGGCGAGACCGCGACCGCGGACGACATCCGGGAGTACGTCAAGGACCAGGTCGCCGCGTACAAGTACCCGCGACGGGTCGTCCTGCTGGGCGCACTGCCCAAGGGCCCGACCGGTAAGGTGCTCAAGCGGGAGATCCGGCTCCCGGTGGAGGACCCGGTGCCATGAGTGTGCTGGACGCCTCATGACCGTGCTGGCCCGGCGGCGCCCAGCGCTGCGCTCCGGTCGTGTGCTCGCGCTGGACGCCGCCTCATGACCGCCGAGGTCGATGACCTGGCCGCGCCGCTCGACGCGCTGCTCATCGACGCGGCGATCGGGCCGCTGCGCCGGCTCGCCCCGGACCTGTCCACGGCGACGCTGGCCGCCAAGCTGGCCGCCCGGCCCGGTCCCACCGCCGCGCGGCTGCGCGACCTCGCGGCGGAGCTGGCCCGCGTCGCCCTCGGCACCTCGCAGGCGGCGCCGGCGCCGGACGATCGCCGGTTCACCGACCCGGCGTGGACGCAGAACCCACTGCTGTCCCGGGTCCTGCGGGCGTACCTCGCCGCCGGCCGCACGCTCGACCACCTGATCGACGACGCCGGCCTGGCCTGGCGGGACGAGGCGCGGGTGCGGTTCCTCGCCGAGAACCTGGTCGCCGCGCTGTCACCGAGCAACGTCCCGCTGGTCAACCCGGCCTCGGCCAAGGCGGCCATCGACACCGCGGGGCTCAACTTCGTCCGCGGCGCGGTGAGCCTGGTCCGGGACATGGCCAGGCCACCGCGGATCCCGCAGATGGTGGACGCGTCGGGCTTTACCGTCGGCGAGAACCTCGGCGCCCTGCCGGGCGCCGTGGTGCTGCGGACCGACGTGTTCGAGCTGATCCAGTACGCGCCGCAGACGCCGACGGTGCGGCGGGTCCCGCTGCTGCTCGTACCGCCGACGATCAACAAGTTCTACGTGCTCGACCTGGCGCCGGGCCGGAGCTGGGTCGAGTACCTGGTCCGGTCCGGGCAGCAGGTGTTCGTTCTGTCCTGGCGCAACCCCGATGCCCGGCATGCCGGCTGGGGCCTGGACACGTACGTGCAGGCGGTGCTGGACGCGCTCGACGCGGTCGAGCGGATCTGCGCCACCGAGCGCACGGTGCTGGCCGGGGCGTGCTCCGGCGGCATGCTCACCAGCCTCGTCGCCGCGCACCTCGCCGGCACCGGGCGGCTGGACCGGCTGGCCGGTGTCGGCCTCGCCGTCACCGTGCTGGACTACCAGCGGGCCGGCACGCCGACCGCGCTCGCCGACCGGTACCTCGCCCGCGCGGCCACGGCCGCGTCCCGCCGGCGCGGGTACCTCGACGGCCGCGCGCTCGCCGAGGTCTTCGCCTGGCTGCGCCCCGGCGACCTGGTCTGGAACTACTGGGTGAACAACTACCTGCTGGGCCGCAAGCCCCCCGCGTTCGACGTGCTGTTCTGGAACGCCGACACCACCCGGATGCCGGCGCGGCTGCACGCCGACCTGGTGGACGTCGCGGTGCACAACCGGCTGGCCGCGCCGAACCAGGCCACCGCCCTCGGCACCCGGGTCGATCTGCGGAAGGTCGACGTCGACGGCTACGTCATCGCCGGGATCGCCGACCACATCACCCCCTGGCAGGCCTGCTACCGCTCCACCGCGCTGCTCGGCGGGGACACCCGGTTCGTGCTGTCCACCAGCGGCCACATCGCGGCGATGGTCAACCCGCCGGGCAATCCCAAGGCGAGCTACCGGGTAAACGCCGACACCCCCGCCGAGGCGCAGGAGTGGCTCCGCGCCGCGACGACCCAGCAGGGCAGCTGGTGGCCGGACTTCGCCGACTGGCTGCGCCGGCGTAGCGGTCCGGACAAGCGCGCGCCCCGCACCCTCGGCGGGCGCGGCTTCGCGCCGCTGATCGAGGCGCCCGGCACGTACGTACTCGACCGCTGAGGAGTCATCATCTACGACAACATCGGCCGGTCCCTCGGCACCGACTTCTTCCGGATCGGCGACCAGCTCACCGGCGAGGAGCGCGACTACTGGCGGCGCACCCGCGACTTCGTCGACGCCGAGGTGCTGCCGGTCATCAACGGGTACTGGGAGCGAGCGGAGTTCCCCTGGCCGCTGGTGGAGAAGATGTCCACGCTGGGCATCGTCGGCGACGGCATCGAGGGATACGGCTGCCCGCCGATGAGCCCGATCGCGGCCGGCCTCATCCACATGGAACTCAACCGGGGCGACGGCAGCCTCGGCACGTTCCTCGGCGTCCAGGCCGGGCTGGCCATGCGCTCGATCGCGATGCTCGGCTCCGAGGAGCAGAAGCGGCGCTGGCTCACCCCGATGGCCGCGCTGGAGGCGATCGGCGCGTTCGCGCTGACCGAGCCGCTGCACGGCTCGGACTCGGTCGGGCTGGAGACCTCCGCGCGGCGGGACGGCGACAGCTGGGTGATCAACGGGCAGAAGAAGTGGATAGGGAACGGCACGATCGCGGACGTGACCGTGGTCTGGGCCCGCGACACCGCGGACGGCAAGGTCAAGGGATTCCTGGTGGAGAAGGGCACCCCCGGCCACCGGGCGCGGCGCATCGACGGGAAGGGCTCGCTGCGTGCCGTGTGGCAGGCCGAGATCGAGCTGGACGAGGTGCGGGTGCCGGAGCAGAACCGGCTGCCGGCGGCGCGCAGCTTCTCCGACACCGGCACCGTGCTCGCCAGCACCCGCAACACCGTCGCCTGGGGCGCGCTCGGCCACGCGACCGCGGCGTACGACGCGGCCCGTTCGTACTGCGGGCAGCGGGTGCAGTTCGGCAAGCCGCTGGTCAGCTTCCAGATCGTGCAGGAGCGGCTGGTGCGGATGCTCGCCGAGCTCTGCGGGATGCAGCTGTACTGCCTGCGCCTCGGCCGGCTCATCGAGGAGGGACTGTTCAGCGACACGATCGCGGCGCTGGCGAAGATGAACAACACGAGCAAGGCCCGGCAGGTCATCCTCGAGGCGCGGGACCTGCTCGGCGGGAACGGGATCCTGCTCGACTTCCACGTCATGCGGCACCTGGCCGACATGGAGGCCGTCCACACCTTCGAGGGCACGGAGACGATCCAGACGCTCATCGTGGGACGGGACATCACCGGTGTGGGTGCGTTCGCGTAGACGCGGGCGGGACGTCCGGCACGTCGACGTCGACGGGGTCCGCCTGCGCGTCGCGATCCGGGGCACCGGCCAGCCGCTGCTGCTGCTCATGGGCATCGGCGGCAACCTCGAGATGTGGGAGCCGTTCGAGGAGGAGCTCGACGCCCGCGCCGTCCAGACGATCACCGTGGACGCGCCCGGCACCGGCGGGTCGACCGGCTACCGGTTCCCCCGCCGGATGTCCGGGCTGGCCCGCACGCTGGACCGGATGCTCGGCGCCCTCGGCTACGACGGGGTCGACGTGCTCGGCGTGTCCTTCGGCGGAGTGCTCGCCCAGCAGCTCGCCCACCAGGCGCCCGGGCGGGTGGGCCGGCTCGTCCTCGCCGCGACCGGGGCGGGTCTCGGTGGGGTGCCGGGCTCACCACGGGTGCTCTGGCGCCTGGCCACCCCGCGCCGCTACAGCCAGCCGGACTACTTCCGGCGGATCGCCGGCGACGTCTACGGCGGCGCCGCCCGCCGCGACCCGGACGCGACGTTGCACGGCTCGCTGGCCCGGTTCGCCCGCGCTCCCTCGGTCGGCGGCTACCTCGCCCAGCTGTACGCGATCGCCGGCTGGAGCAGCGTGCCCTGGCTGCACCGGCTGCCGCAGCGCACGCTCGTGATCGCCGGCGACGACGATCCGATCGTCCCGCTCGTGAACGGCCGCATGCTCAGCCGGCTGATCCCGGACGCCCGGCTCCACGTCGTCGAGGGCGGCGGCCACCTCTTCCTGCTCGAGCAGCCCGCCGACATCGCCGCCCTCGTCACCGACTTCCTCACCGCACCCTGACCGGACGCCCGGGCGGACGCCTCGGCGCTCGGCCTACGACGCGAGGGCGCGCTCCAGCGCGACGACCACGTGCCGGTGCCCGATGGTCTCGTAGCCGACCACCGTGACGGCGGGCGCGAGCATGAGCACGACGAGGCAGACCGCCATCGGCACCCCGGCCGAGGCGAGGAGCACGGCAAGCAGGAGCACCGCCACCGTGCCGCCGAGCAGGAGGAGGTGGAACGGGTCACCGGCGTGCACGAGGTAGGTGTAGAGCGCGAAGAGCGCGAGCGCGAACACGGCCAGCGGCGCCGCGACGGTCAGCACCGTGGCGGTCGCCCCGATGTGCGCCTCGCCGCCGATGTAGAGCGCCGCGACGTGCAGGCCCGCTCCGGTGGCGGCGATCGACCCGAAGATCAGCATGTGGCCGTAACCCCAGGGGAACGACCGCTCGCGGTGGACCTGCAGCACGTCGCCCGACGGGACCATGAAGTACATCCACCACAGCCCGAACGTCAGCCCGGTCCCCGCGACAGCCACGAGTGCCGCGTCGAGGCTCCATCCCTGCGCCTCGACCACGGCGCCCAGCGAGGTGACCGTGCCGATCACTCCCTCGCCCAGCGTGATGATCGTCAGCAGCCCGTAGCGCTCCGCGATGTGGTGCGCGTGCCACGGTGTCCCGCCCTTGATGCGCTCGGCGATGACCGGGCCGAGGAGTTCGATCAGTATCAGCAGGATCGCCCACGCGAAGAACGCCTCGGCCTTCGTCGGCGCCAGGATCAGCATGACCCAGCCGACCTGCGCGACGCCGATGGTGACCGCGTAGGTGTGCGAGGCATGGCGCCGCGCCGGATCCTGCCGGGCGGCGCGCAGCCAGAGGAACAGCATGGCCACCCGCATCACGACGTAGCCGAGCACCATGACGCTGTTGTCAATGGGGCGGCCCTCGTCCAGCGAGCGGAACATCGGCGGGAGTCCCAGCGCCAGGATGATCACGCCGACCATCTGCACCATCGTGGCCAGCCGGAACGCCCAGTCGTCGGTGTCGTACGCCGACGCGAACCACGAGAAGTTGATCCACGCCCAGCAGATCCCGAACGTGGCGAAGCCGAAGCCCGCGACACCGGCGGCGAAGTGGCCCTCGGCCAGCAGGTGCGCCAACTGGTCGGCGGCCACGCCGAACGCCACCACGAACGTCAGGTCGTACAGCAGCTCCAGCGGGGTCGCCGCCCGGTGCTCCTCGTCCGGATCGCGGCCCGACATCACCCGCAACCGATGGGCCAGCGTCCGCTCCGGGCCGGTCATCGGGCTGCGCTCACTCGGGCTGGGCCATGCACCATCGCCACGTCATCGCCCCTTCCACCGCCTGCACGGCGACCGCCGGACGCCCGCCGTGGCGCTAGCCTCGCATCCGGTCGGCTGAGTACGGCTGGTCGCCGACCTCCCGCTGCAGGGCCTCGAGCTCGGCCCGCAGGCCGGCGAACGTGGCGGCGTAGTCGGGGTCGTCGTGCCGGCTGTGCAGCTCGCGCGGGTCCGCCTGCAGGTCGAACAGCTCCCACTCCGGCGGCATCCTCCGATCGGATGCTCCGGGGAGCCCGAGCCCGTCGGCGTAGTAGCGCACCAGCTTCCACCGCTGCGTGCGAAGGCCGTAGTGGGCCCAGACATGGTGGACGCCGTCGTCGTGCTCCCAGTAGCGGTAGTACATCGCCGTGCGCCAGTCACCGGGGTTCTCTCCGCGCAGCAGCGGCCGCAGGCTCCGTCCCTGGACCCGCGCCGGCGCCGGGAGTCCGGCGTAGTCGAGGAAGGTCCGGGCGAAGTCGACGTTGAGCGCCATCGCCTCGGTGGCCGAGCCGGCGCCGACCTCGGGTGGGTAGCGGACGAGCAGCGGTATCCGCAGCGACTCCTCGTACATGAACCGCTTGTCGAACCAGCCGTGGTCGCCGAGGAAGAACCCCTGGTCGGAGGTGTACGCGACGAGGGTCTCCGCGGTCAGCCCGTCGGCGTCCAGCGCGTCGAGCAGGCGGCCCACGTTGTCGTCGATCGAGGCCACGCAGCGCAGGTAGTCCTTCATGTACCGCTGGTATTTCCAGTACGCCACCTCGTCCGGGGTGAGGCCGGCCGGGACGGGCTGCTTGAGGTCGGTCTCGGTGAGGTCGTCGCGGACCCGCATCCGGGCGACCCGAGCAGCCGTGGACCGATGGCTGTAGTCGTCGTCGTAGGTCTCCGGGATGGGCAGGTCGCGGTCGGCGTACAGGAGCGCGTGCCGGTCGTCGTACTCCCAGCTCCGGTGCGGTGCCTTGTGGTGGACGAGCACGCAGAACGGCCGGTCCGGGTCGCGGGCGCGCAGCGAGTCCAGCGACAGGTCGGTGATGATGTCGGTGACGTAGCCGGCGCGTACCCGGCTCGTGCCGTCCGGCCGCAGGAACGTCGGGTCGTGGTAGTCGCCCTGGTCGGGCAGCACCTCCCAGGCGTCGAAGCCGCGCGGGTCGTGGATGCCGCCGTGCCCGAGGTGCCACTTGCCGAACAGCGCGGTCTGGTAGCCGGCGTCGTGCAGCATCGAGACGAACGTCGGCTGCCGCGCGTCGAACTCGGCGCTGAGCGTCCGGACCCCGTTCACGTGGTTGTACGTGCCCGTCAGCATCGTCGCCCGGCTCGGCGAGCAGATGCTGTTGGTGCAGAAGCACGCGTCGAACCGCATGCCCTCGCCGGCCAGCCGGTCCAGCTGGGGCGTCGCGTTGACCACGCTGCCGTACGCGCCGATGGCGTGCGCCGCGTGATCGTCCGCCACGACGAGGACGATGTTCGGCGGCCGCTGTGACATGCCCGAGGGGTAGACCTACCCGTCCGCGCGGACGTCCCGGTCGTCGTCGTCGACCACGTGCACCGCGGCCTCCTCGGCCGTGGCGGCGCCGGCATCGATGCCGACGTCGCGCGCGACCAGCTCGGGCTCGTCATCCGCGTGCGATCCCTCGTCGTCGGCGACCAGCCGGCCCGACCGGGGATCGGCGCCGTCGTCGAGGAGCAACCCGTCGAGGTCCTCGTCCGCCGAGGCCTCCTCGGTGCCCTCGCTCGGCGCCGGCCCATCGTCGGCGGACAGGGCCTCGGCGTACGGGTCCGGCTCCTCCTCGGCCAGCAGCTGGTCGAGCGACTCGCCGGCGCGCTCCTCCTCCAGCGTCGTCCCGTACCGCACGGCGGCCGACCACCGGTCCGGCGCCGCGATTCCCTGGTCCAGCGGATCCTCACCCGGGCTGCCCTCGAGCGTGTCCGCGGCGTCCAGGACGCCGTCGTCCTCCAGCTCGGCGTCCGCCGCGGGAACCTCCGGAGTCTCGTCGTCAGCCATCTCTCGTCCAGGAGTCTCGGCCAGTGCTGGTCCGCCACTCATCGTAGGCGGCGGGTCGATGCCGTTCTGCCCGCGGCCCACCAACGCCAATCCCTACGTCCCGTCCGATGCAGGCTCGGTCGTTCGGTAGGTGGCGATCACGACGCCGGTGGTCGTCGTCACGGTGTCGACGAGTCGGAGGGCGCGGACCGTGCCGTCGCCGGTGAACATCCGGTGCCCCTTTCCCAGGACCAGCGGGTGGATCAGGAGCAGGTACTCGTCGACGAGGTTGTGCCGCATCAACGTCTGGAGCAGGTCGCCGCTGCCGAGCACCAGGTAACCAGATCGACAGGGTGGCGGCGCCTGGTCAGCGCCAGACGACCCGCCGATCGGTCGACAGGCCATAGTTGAAGACCGACGAGGACGGCCCTCCGAACCTGTTGGAGATGTGCCAGGTCCTCCCCCGCCGCAGGCCCACCGTGGTGATGCCGTCCCGGTCCCAGTCGCCGACCACCGGACGGTCTCCGGTGGTGCCGTAGGTGAAGATCCGCCCGTCGGTCGGGTCGACGAGCGCGTAGAACGTGTTCACCAGCTGCCACCGCCCGGACCGGAAGATCCCGGGCGAGTCGTAGCCGTCGCCCTCCCAGTCGCCGACCACGGGCAGCGAGCCCGCGTCCCCGAACTGCAGGCGGTGGTCGCTCGGGCCGGTGCTGAGCGAGTAGCGCAGGTACCAGGTGCCGGCGCGGTAGAGGCCGGGGTGGTCGGCACGGGATGAGTTGGGCCAGTTCCCGCAGACCGGGATGTCCCCGGCCCGGCCGAAGCTGAACGACTTGTGGGCCGGTCCCGTGGTGTTGCTGTTACGGATGTACCACCGACCCGCCCGGAACACGCCGGCCGTCCGATCCCCATCCCCGTCCCAGTCACAGAAGATCGGGATGTCGGTGGCCGCGCCAAACCGGAAGCTGGTGAGGGTGCCGTCGGCGGCCCGCACACCGGACCGGAGGTGCCAGGTCCCGCTGCGGTACACAGCCGGCTTGTCCGCTCGGACGCCGGCCCGCACGGCGGGCCCGGACCAGTCGACCGCGCCGAAACCCCAGTTCGGCTGGTCCGGAGCGAAGTCGATCGCCCGGCCGAGGTAGTGGTTCAGCGGATCCAGATCGAGATCGATCCGCGCGAGCACCCGCATCTGCCGCGACGGGAGGCAGCTGAACGCGAACGTCGCCACGTACTTTCGGGCCGCCGCGTCGAACGACGGCGTGCCGTCGCACCGCAGGCCGGTCGAGTCCCGCGCGTCGGCCAGCGAGGCGTAGAACGGGACGGTGCTGCGCGGCTCATAGCCGTAGACGACGAAGTAGTCCGCCCCGCCGTCGGCGGTCACGTCGATCCACCACCGCAGCACCGTGTGGGACCCCTGCGTCACCCACAGCGGGTCCGTGGTCGGGTTGGCGAACCGGGCGACGGTCACCGTCAGCTGCAGGCTCGTCGGGCCGACCCTGATCGACGCCGACGTGAGATCCGCCCGCGGCTCGTCGATCGGGTCGTTCGGATCCGGCCAGCGGTCGATGCCGACGTCGCCGACCGGGTCGGCGACCACGACCGGCGTGCCCGGCGCCGGCACGGCAGCAACCGCCGGCATCGGGGCGGCGACGCTCGCCAGCGCCGCGACGAACACGAGACCGACCCGACACACCCGTCCGATCACGGGACATGAATACCACCTCTCTGGGCGGCGATAACCGCGGTCCGGGGCGGTCAGCAGCCTTCGCGGCCGCGCCCAGCACCGAGCAGCCGCGGGGGTTGGCGAATGAGCGCTATGTTTGCGACCTCGCCTGGCCGGTCATCGCGCCGGTGGCATGGCCCGGACCGGTTACGCCTGACAGGGAAGTGACGAATCATGGCTCGTCGGATCGCGCTGGTCATCGTCACCGCGCTCATCGGGTCGTTGAGCGCTGGTCTGGTCGCTGCCGAGGCGAGCGCGGGCGGCGGACGTGTGATCATCGTGACCGGCTCGATCCAGGCGGCGGTGGACGCGGCTCGGCCCGGTGACACGGTGGTTGTCCCGCCGGGGACGTACGAGGGCGGAGTCGTGATCGACAAGAGCCCGATCACCATCCGGGGCAGCCGGGCCGCCGTCATCGATGCCACCGGTCACCGGTACGGCTTGCAGGTGGGAACGGGCCGCTTCACGACCGGCCCGGACGGGTTCCCGGTCTGCCCGCCGACCACGCTCCATGACGTCACGATCGAAGGTCTGACGATCCGGGACGCCGGACACACCGGCCTGTTCATGGTGGGCGTGGACGGGTTCCGGATCAGCCATGGCCGGTACCTGGACAACGAGGAGTACGGCCCGTTCCCGGTCTGCTCTGCGCACGGCCTGATCGAGTTCAACCAGGTGAGCGGGACCAAGGACGCCGGGATCTACGTCGGTGATGACATGGATGTGACGGTCGCCAAGAACCACGTCACCGGCTGCGCCATCGGCATCGAGATCGAAAACTCCATCCACTCGGTCGTCCGGCACAACAACACCAGCGGTAACACGGTCGGGGTGCTGGTGGTCCTGCTTCCGGGGCTGCCGATGCCGGTCAACGACGACACGGTGGTCGAGGGCAATGTCGTCAACCGGAACAACTTCCCCAACCCGGTGCCGCCCGACAGCGGAGACGAGGTCGGGCTGCTCCCCACCGGGACCGGCATCCTGAACATCGGGGGCGACCGCGCGGCGATCCGGCGAAACGTGGTCGTCGGAAACGACTCAGTCGGCGTGGGTATCGTGCAGAGCCCGTTCGGCCCGCTGGATCCACGCCTCGAGGTGAACCCGGACGGCAACGAGATTCGCGCGAACGTGATCCTGCAGAACGGGCGCCATCCCGATCCGGTCCGGGCGGTCACCCCGGGCGCGGACATCGTCTATGACGGCACCGGCGTCGGGAACTGCTTCGCGCGCAACGTGTTCGCGACCGACTTCCCAGCCGGCATCACCCGTTCGTTCCCCTGCCAGTAGCGCCTAGGCGAAGGCGGGCATCACCTCGTCGTGGATGAGCTGCAGCTGATCGTTCACGGTGGCCACGTTGTCGAGGTCCCTGCTCATGAGGGCTTTCACCAGCGCGGCGTCGGTGATCGC
>JBKOXW010000006.1:0-5903 GCA_046744115.1 Actinomycetota bacterium
GTCTACGGCGGCTGACGATGGTCCGCACCGACGTCGCCTCGGCACGGCCGCTCGTGCCGCTCCGCACGGCGTGGGCCGCAGCCGGACGCCCGGACGACGGGAGGTTGAAGATGGTCCGCACCGACCTCGCCTCGGCGCAGCAGTTCGTGCCGCTCCGCCCGGTGTGGGCCGCCGCCGGACGCCGGGACGACGGGAGCTGACGATGGCGCGATCGGCGTACCGGTACGGCGCCTGGCACGGTGGCCCCGACCCGCTGGAGTCGCCGTACGACGTCCGCCGCGCGCTGGACGAGATGGGCGACGAGGTGCTGGCCGGGTCCAGCCCCGGCGAGGCGCTGCGCCGGCTGCTGCAGCAGGGCGCGGACGGGCTGCGCGGCCTGGACGACCTGCGCCGCCGGGTGCGGCAGGCGGCGCGCGTAGCGCGCCGAAGGGGCCGGCTGGATGGGACGCTGGAGCAGGTCCGCGAGCTGCTGGACCGGGCGCTCGAGGCCGAGCGGCGGGCGCTGTTCCCCGATCCGTCCGACGCCGCCCGGCTCGCCGAGGCCGAGCTGGACGCGCTGCCCGCCGACACCGCCCGCGCCGTGCACCAGCTGGCCGACTACCAGTGGCGGTCGGAGCAGGCGCGGCAGGCGTACGAGCAGATCCGCGACCTGCTCCGCCGCGAGGTGCTGGACAGCCAGTTCCGCGGGATGCGCGACGCGCTGCGCGGCGCGACTCCGGCGGACATCGAGCGGGTCCGGGAGATGCTCGCCGCGCTGAACGACATGCTCGAGGCGGACGCGCGCGGCGAGCACACCCAGGAGCAGTTCGACGAATTCATGCGCCGGTACGGGGACTTCTTCCCGGAGCGTCCGGCCACCCTGGCCGAGCTGATCGACTCGCTGGCCCGGCGAGCCGCGGCCCAGCAGCGGCTGCTGGACAGCCTGTCCGAGGAGCAGCGGCAGGAGCTGGCCGACCTGATGGCCGGCGCGCTCGGCGACGCCGGGCTGGCCGGCGAGCTGGACCGGCTGCAGCGCCAACTGCGCGCCGCCCGCCCGGACCTGCGCTGGGGCGGCCGGGACCGGGTCGACGGCAGCCGCCCGCTCGGCCTCGGCGACGCCACCAGCGCCCTGCAGGAGATCGCCGACCTCGACGAGCTCAACTCGATGCTGGACCAGGACTACCCCGGCGCCTCGCTCGACGATGTCGACCCGGAGCTGGTCGAGCGGGCGCTGGGCCGGCAGGCCGTGGACGACCTGGAGGCGCTGCGCCGGGTCGAGCGCGAGCTGCAGCGGCAGGGCTACCTGACCCGCAGCGGCGGCCGGCTGGAACTCACTCCGCGGGCAGTACGGCGTCTTGGCGCGACCGCGCTGCGCCGGGTCTTCGCCGTGCTGGAGTCGCGCGGCCTGGGCAGTCACGACGTCCGCGATGCCGGCGCGGCCGGGGAGCCGACCGGCGCCACCCGGCCCTGGACGTACGGCGACGAGCAGCCACTGGATGTCGTACGCACGATCCGCAATGCCGCTCTTCGCGCTGCCGCGCGGGGGCACGTTCGTCGCCGTGATGAGGGGCGGCGCGGCGTACGGCTCGCGGTCGAGGACTTCGAGGTCGTCGAGACCGAGCGGCGGACGAGCGCGGCGGTCGCGCTGCTGGTCGACCTGTCCTACTCGATGGCGCTGCGCGGCACCTGGGGCGCGGCGAAGTCCACCGCGCTCGCCCTGCACAGCCTGGTGACGACGCGCTACCCGCAGGACCACATCCAGATCATCGGCTTCTCCAACTACGCCCGGGTGATCTCACCCGTCGACCTGGCCGGCCTGTCCTGGGACATGGTGCAGGGCACGAACCTGCAGCACGGCCTCATGCTGGCCCGCCGCCACCTGGACAAGCACCGCACCAGCGAGCCCGTGATCCTGGTCGTCACCGACGGCGAGCCGACCGCGCACCTCGCCCGCGACGGCCGGGCCGAGTTCGCCTGGCCGCCGCTGCCGGAGACCCTCGCGCTCACCCTGGCCGAGGTGGAGCGGTGCACCCGCCGCGGCGCGACGATCAACGTGTTCATGCTCGACGAGGAGCCGGCCCTGGTCCGCTTCGTCGACGAGCTCGCCCGGCGCAACGGCGGCCGCGTCTTCTCCCCTCGCCCCGAGCGCCTCGGCGAGTACGTGGTCAGCGACTACCTCCGCTCCCGCCGCGGCCGCCGCGCCACCGGCTGAGCCTCGGCGGGGTGATCCGCCGGCGATAGGGTCTGTCCTATGCGGACCCTGCTGCTCACGCTGCACGTCGTCGCCGCGATCTTCCTCATCGGACCCCTCGTCGCGGTCGCCAACGGGGCGGCCCGGGCGGCCCGGTCCGGCGACGCCGCCGCGTTGCGCGCGGTGACCCGCACCCTGACGATCTACGGCTGGGCGTCGCTGCTCGTGCTCGTGTTCGGCGGCGCGCTGCTCGGCGACGAGGACGGCCTGGACGAGACGTGGGTGGTCGTCTCGCTGATCCTGTTCGGCGTCGCGTTCGGGCTCGTGGTCGGGCTGCTCCTGCCCACGCTGCGGCGCGCGGTCAGCCTGGCGGAGCGCGGCGGCGGCGCGGCGACGCTGGCCAGTCGGGTGGCCGCGTACGCCGGCGCGGCCAGCCTCCTGTACGTCGTGATCGCCGTGCTGATGGTGTACCAGCCCGACTGACCCGGAGGGTTCGCGAGCCCAGCCATGGGATGCCGAGTCGCGCTTTGTCAGGTTCAATGAGCGAGTGCCGTCCGGTCCGCCCGTCACCCGCCGGCCCCGCCTGCTCCCGGGGGCGCTGGTCGGGGCCGGTCTCGTGGTCGCCGCGGCGTTCACCGTCCTCGCGGCGACGCCCGGGCCGGACCGGCCCGACCTGCAGACCTGCGGGTCCGGGCGCGAGTGGGTGACCGTGCGACCGGTCGTCGTCATCGCCTCCGACTGGCGCCCGACGCGGACGTACACCGACAAGCCGACGCTGGCCGGGTGCGTCGACACCGAGCAGCTGGTCCCCCGGCCGGAGCCGACCGACCCGCGCGGCTGAGCCCACGAGCGCGGCCGACCGTCTCGCTAGTCGAGCGCGTACGCCAGGTCGGCGAGCAGGTCGTCGATCGACTCGATGCCGACCGACAGGCGCACCAGGTCGGCCGGCACCTCCAGCGGCGACCCGGCCACCGACGCGTGCGTCATCCGCCCGGGGTGCTCGATCAGCGACTCCACGCCGCCCAGCGACTCGGCCAGCGTGAAGATCCGGGCACGCTCGCAGACCCGCAACGCGGCCTCCTCGCCGCCGTGCAGCGTGAACGAGACCATGCCGCCGAACCCGCGCATCTGCTTGGCCGCCACCTCGTGCCCGGGGTGGTCGGGCAGGCCCGGGTAGAGCACCCGGTCGACCGCCGGGTGAGCGGTCAGCATCTCGACGACGCGGCTCGCGTTCTCGCAGTGCCGGTCCATCCGTACGCCGAGCGTCTTGATCCCGCGCAGCACCAGCCAGCTGTCGAACGGCCCGGGCACCCCGCCGATCGCGTTCTGGTGGAACGCCAGCCGCTCCCCGAGATCGGCGTCGGCGACGACCAGCGCGCCACCGACCACGTCGGAGTGCCCGCCCAGGTACTTGGTGGTCGAGTGCACGACGACGTCGGCGCCCAGCGGGAGCGGCTGCTGCAGGTACGGCGAGGCGAACGTGTTGTCGACCACCAGCAGCGCGTCGCTGTCGTGGGCGAGCTGGGCGAGCGCGCTGATGTCGGCGAGCCCGAGCAGCGGGTTCGTCGGCGTCTCGCACCACAGCGCGCGCGTGCTGGGCCGGATTGCGGCGCGCACCGCGTCGAGGTCGTCGAGCGCGACGGGCGTGTACTCCAGGCCCCACCGGGCGAAGACCTTCGCGAAGAGCCGGTACGTCCCGCCGTACGCGTCGCCGGGGATGACCACGTGATCCCCCGGCCGGACCGCCACGTGCAGCAGGGTCGTCTCCGCCGCCAGCCCCGAGGCGAACGCGAGGCCGCGGGACCCGGCCTCCAGCGCCGCCAGGCACTCCTCCAGCGCGGTGCGAGTCGGATTCGCTGAGCGGCTGTACTCGTAGCCGCCGCGCAGGCCGCCCACGCCGTCCTGCTTGTAGGTCGACGTCTGGTAGATCGGCGGCGCGACCGCGCCGGTCGCGCCGTCCGGCTCCTGGCCGGCATGGATCGCAAGGGTCTCGAACCCGTGCCCAGCAGCGTTCACCCCGCCGACCCTAGCCCCCGGCCAGCCCTAGCCCTGGCCCGGTCGGCCATTGCATCGCCCCGCTCGTACGGGCGATCGTCTGGCCGCTGCGGTCAGAGCTGGGCGTGCTCGGCGGCGGCGTCGGAGACGGCCGGCAGCAGGGCCTCGGCCATGATGCGGTAGCCGTCCGCGGACGGGTGGAAGCGGTCTTCGCAGAACGTGCCGGGGTCGGCCCGGAAGACCGGTCCGGTGACGGCGGCGAGGTCGACCGGGACGCCGCCGGCGGTGCGGGTCGCGGCCGCGGACGCGGTCGCCACCCGGCGCCCGCGCCAGGCCACCAGCATCCGCAGCGGCTGGCCGAACGCGCGGCTCGCACCGAGGTCCGGGCAGGTGCCCACGATGACCTTCACGCCCACGCCGCGCAGCCGGTAGACGGCGTCAGCCAGGTTCTGCCGGACGGCCGCCAGCGGCAGGCCGCGGGTGGCGTCTGTCGTGCCGACCAGGAGCACGGCCACGTCCGGCCGGCCGAGCAACGCCCGAGACACCTGCGGACCGAGGTCGCCGGTGCCCGAGCCCGCGATGGCGACCCCGGCGAGCCGCACTCGCCGGCCGAGGCGGGCCAGCCGCCGGGCCAGCACGCCGCCGACCGTCTCGCCGGTCCGGCCGACACCGATCCCGGCGCCGGTGGAGTCGCCGAGCATCACCAGCCGCAGCGGCTCGCCGCCGGACTCGCCGTACTCTCCCTCGACGGGCGGAGCGGAGCCCGCGGGCAGGTACGCGCGCCGGGCCGCAGCCCAGATCTCGAGGGTGAGAACGATGACGCCAAGGGTCAGGGTGGCGAGAGCGCCGCCGGCGGCGCCACGGGCGAGGCGGGCGGAGTTCACGCCGCCAGGTTACGTCCTACCGGGGCACGCTCAGACGGCCAGGAATCAGCCGGGACACAAGGATGTTGTTGCGACCGCAACTACCTTCGACCCGTGCCCTGGAGGAAACCAGTGACACAGACCCACATCCGCGAGCTCACCGGCACCTGGGATCTCGACACCAACCACACCCGGCTCGGCTTCGCCGCGCGGCACGCCATGGTCGCGACCGTGCGCGGCAGCTTCGGCGTCTTTTCCGGCGTGATCGCGCTCGACGCGGCCGACCCGACGCGGTCGTCCGCGGAGGTGGAGATCGACGCGGCGAGCATCACCACCGGCAACGCGCAGCGCGACGCACACCTGCGCAGCCCGGACTTCCTGGACGTCGAGAGGTACCCGACGATCACCTTCCGGAGCACGAGCGCCGAGGCGGTCGGCGCCGACGAGTACCGCATGCACGGCGAGCTGACGATCAAGGACCAGACCCGGCCGGTCGTGCTCGACCTGGAGTTCCAGGGCAGCTCGACCGACCCGTTCGGCAACGCCCGCGCCGGATTCGAGGGGCGGACCGCGATCAACCGCAGGGACTGGGGCCTCACCTGGAACGTCACGCTGGAGACGGGCGGCATCCTGGTCGGCGAGAAGGTCAAGGTGGAGCTCGACGTGTCCGCGATCCTGCGCAAGGCATGACCGCAAGGGCCTAGGCCTGCTGGTGCGGCACCGCCGCCGGCTCCGACACCGACTGGGGCCGGCGGCGGCGCAGGAACGCCCAGCGCCCCCGCGGCCCACGCTCGCGCCCATCCACCCGGGCGCCGGCGACCTCCATGCCCGCGTGGCCCGCGGCCTGGGCCGCGGCCGTGGAGACCGGGGTGACC
>JBKOXW010000098.1:0-9645 GCA_046744115.1 Actinomycetota bacterium
CACCCCGTGCTCGGTTGCGGCGTGCAGCAGCAGGCTGCCCCAGCCGCAGCCGACATCGAGCAGCCGCATTCCGGGCCGGAGCCCCAGCTTGACGCAGATCAGCTCGAGCTTGTCCCGCTGCGCGTCGTCCAGGCCGTACCCCGCGGCGCCTGACGGCCGGGTCCAGTAGGCGCAGGAGTAGACCAGGCCGGGGCCGAGCACCAGCCGATAGAAGTCGTTGCCGACGTCGTAGTGGTGCGAGACCGAGCGCGCGTCCCGGTCCCGGCTGTGCTTGCGGCCGCGGGCCGGCCGTACCTCCTCCGGGGGCGGCGACGGGGGTAGGCCCAGTGCGCCCAGCCGCAGGGCGGCCCGGGCCGCGTCGAACCGCTGCCGGCCGGACAGCCCGATCGGCTCGTCCGCGCCGAACCGGGCGACCACCGCACGCAGGTCGAGCGCGGCGAAGATGTCGCCGTCGAAGTCGAGGTCGCCTGACACGTACGCGCGAGCGAGGCCCAGCTCGTTCGGCGCCCAGGCGAGCCGGCGCAGGGCCCGACGGCGGCGGAAGACCACGGTGGTGGCCGCGTCCGCAGGCCCGGACTCGCTGCCGTCCCAGCAGCGCACCCGCACCGGCAGCGACGCGCCCACCATCGTCTCCAGCAGCGCCCTCAGCTCGGTCGCGGCAGCCACCCCGCGATCAAACACCCGCGGCCGCGACCGATGCATCCCGTTGGACCATCGCGCTCCGATGGCGCGGTGGACACTGGGTGTGCCGGGCTGCGCGTGGGAGCACCGGCCGGCCTGCCACAGCAGCATCCAGAGCCCGGCGACCAGATCCGGACCCTGCGTAGAGGCGCAGGTCGCAGGCGGAGTCGGCGTCGGACGGCCCGCGCCCGATCCGCTGCCTCGGCTGGGCCGGCCTCTTGATCAGGGTCGCTCAGGTGAGCAAGATGGAGAGTGCCAGACCGCTTCTCAGGTCAACAGATGGGGTATGGCGATCAGGTGTCGCGTTCGTAACACGTATGGGGGGCACTTCTGGACTGACCAGGAGGCGGTCGATGACCGAAGAGCGGCTTTGGACACCGCACAGCAGGCGTTACTTCATGCGAACCATGGGACTGGCCGCTCTCGGTGTGTACGCCGCGGCGGCATGTGCCAGCGAGGAGGAGACGGGCACCGAGGCTCCGAAGGGCGCCGCACCCTCCGAGGTCTTCAGCGAGCCGGCGTCGAAGCTGTCCGGCAACCTGAAGATCCTCATGTGGAGCCACTTCATCCCGGCCGCGGACAAGTGGTTCGACCCCTTCGCCAAGCAGTGGGGCGACAAGGTCGGCGTCAACGTCACCGTCGACCACATCAACAACACCGAGATTACGGCTCGCACCGCTGCCGAGATCCAGGCTGGCCAGGGCCACGATCTCATCCAGTACATCGCGACGCTGTCGCAGTTCGAGCCGAGCGTGATCTCGCTCAACGACCTGACCGAGGAGGCGAACCGCCGCTGGGGCGACCAGCTGGAGCTGTGCCGCAAGTCGAGCTTCAACCCGACGACCAACAACTTCTACGCCTTCGCCCCGGGCTGGGTGCCTGACCCCGGCGACTACCGGAAGTCGCTGTGGAGCGGGGTCGGGATGGCGGACGGCCCCAAGAGCTGGGATGACCTGCTAACCGGTGGCGCCGAGATCAAGAAGAGCAAGGGCGTGCAGATGGGCATCGGCATGTCCCAGGAGATCGACTCCAACATGGCCGCCAGCGCCCTGACCTGGTCGTTCGGGGCCTCGGTCCAGGACGAGAACGAGCGGGTGACCATCAACTCCCCGGAGACCGTCGCCGCCGTCGAGCACATGACCAAGCTCTTCAAGCAGTCGATGACCGACGAGATCTTCTCCTGGAACCCGGCGTCCAACAACCAGGGACTGATCGCGGGCAAGCTCTCGTACATCTTGAACTCGATCTCGGCCTGGCGCACCGCGCAGGAGCAGAACCCCACCGTCGCCGACGACATCTTCTTCGTCCCGGCACTGCAAGGCCCGGCGACCGCGATGGCCGCACAGCACGTTATGTACAACTGGATCGTTCCCAAGCACGCGGCCAACCCCGATGCGGCGAAGGAGTTCCTGCTCCACTACACCGCCAACCACGCCGCGGTGACGTACAACTCGAAGCTCTACGACCTCCCCGCGTGGCCGAAGCTCGTTCCGCAGGCCGACGGCTGGCTCAAGAAGGACCCGTTCGGCGCCAAGCCGGCGGACAAGCTGGCGTTTCTTGCCGACGCGGTGAATTGGAGCACGAACATCGGCCACCCAGGTCCCGCCAGCCCGGCAGCGGGCGAGGTCTTCAACACGTTCGTGCTCTCGAACATGCTTGCTCGGGCCGCTCGCGGGGACCAAGCCCCTGCGGAGGCGGTCGCCACCGCCGAACGTGAGTGCAACGCGATCTTCGCCAAGTGGCGGCAGCGCGGCCTGGTCGGTGGGTGAGGAATCCGGCGCGAGCGGGCGCGGGAGGACGCTGGCGAACAACGAGCGGATCGAGCAGCGACGTGGGGCGTGGCAATGAGGTCGGCCGGCCCTGCCGAGCAGGGCAGGTGACGGAGCAATGGCACACGTCGTCGAGGTGAAAGACCTCGTCAAGGAGTTTGACGGCGGACGGGTACGGGCGATCGACAACGTGAACCTCGCTACCGAGGAGGGCGAGTATCTCTCACTGCTCGGCCCGTCCGGGTGCGGCAAGACGACGCTGCTGCGCACGATCGCCGGCCTCGAGCAGCCGACCAGCGGCGAGGTGCTGATCGGCGGGCAGGTGGTCACCGGCCTGCCGCCGCGCGCTCGCAAGATCGCCATGGTGTTCCAGAGCTACGCGCTCTACCCGCACAAGACGGTGCGTGCGAACATCGTCTTCCCGCTCCGCGCCGAACGGATGGACAAGCCGGACCGCGAGCGCAAGGCGCGGTGGGCGGCCGAGCTGCTGGCCATCGACCACCTGCTCAACCGCAAGCCGCGTCAGCTTTCTGGTGGTGAACGGCAGCGGGTGGCGCTCGCCCGTGCGCTGGTCCGCGAGCCGCAGGTGTTCCTGCTCGACGAGCCGCTGTCGAACCTCGACGCGAAGCTGCGCGCCTCGGCCCGCGACGAGCTCAAACGCTTCCAGCAACGGGTCGGGACGACGACCGTCTACGTCACACATGACCAGGCCGAGGCGATGGGCCTGGGCGACCGGATAGCAGTCCTCGACGCCGGGTCTGTACGACAGGTCGGGCCGCCGACAGACGTGTATGACCACCCGGCGGATACGTTTGTCGCGACCTTCATTGGTTCGCCGCCGATGAACCTCGTTGCCCGGGACGGCATGCTTGTCGGCTTCCGGCCGGAGCATCTGCTTCCGGTGGAGGACGTGGCCAGCTTCGGCGGTCGGTCGGTTGCAGACGACCGGGCCGACGGCGAGCGGGTGGCCATGCCGCTCAAGGTCGATCGCGTCGAGTACCTATCCGGTGACCGCCACGTCTACGGAACGGTCAGCCGGATCGGCGCGGAGACCCGCGTCATCGCCCGGCTTCCGTCGACGGTGTCGACGCCGATATCGGCGGGAGAGACTCACGAGTTCGCCGTCCCCACTGGCCGCTTGCGGTTCTTCGACGCCAGCACCGGGCTCCGCACGGAACCGGTCCGCCTCCGGAGCGCTTGATGACTCATCGAGCAGAGCTGGTAGGCCAACGGCGGCGGCTGGCTGATCGGGACAGCGCGCTGGCGTGGATCTTCCTGCTCCCCTCGATCGTGTACATCATCGCGTTGGTGGCGATCCCGTTCTTCCTGGCCATCGCGTTCGCCTTCTCCGACGTGACCGCTGGTGACCCGTCCTACGACTGGGTGGGGCTGCGCAACTTCCGCCGTGCCTTCGACGATCCGGTGTTCTGGACCTCGCTGCGTAACACGTTCGTTTTCACCGCCATCTCGATGGTGCTCATCGTGGTGCTGGGCAAGATCCTGGCGAACATCCTCGTGGCCGACATTCGCGGAAAGTGGATCGTGCGCTTTCTTGTCCTCCTGCCGTGGATCACTCCCGTCGCACTATCCGCGATCGCTTGGCTGTGGATGCTCGACTCGATCTACTCTCCGATCGACTGGGTGTTGCGCACGTTTGGCTTGCTCGACGGCAATCTCTACTGGCTAGGCCGTCCGCGCCTCGCCATGGCCTCGGTGATAGCGGTACACGTGTGGCGGCTCACTCCGCTGGCGGCGGTCATCGTGATGGCCGGCCTCGTGGCGATCCCGCGCGACATCGAGGAGGCCGCTCGCGTGGACGGGGCGGGTTTCTGGCGGCGGATGTTCGAGGTGACCATCCCGCTGACGATGCCGATCATCGCGGTGGCCGCACTGTTCGGGGCGATCCTGACCTTTACCGACATGACGGTCGTGTACGTTCTCACCCGCGGTGGTCCCACCAACTCGACGCAGGTCCTAACCAGCTGGGCGTTCATTCGCGGTATTGATGGCGGAGATGTCGGCCAAGGCGCCGCGGTGGCGCTCTTCCTCTTCCCGCTCCTGCTCGCGGCGGCGATCGCGATCTTGCGGGCGGTGCGAAGGATGGAGGTTCAGTGACCACTCTGCCCGGCACGGGCGTGCCCGGAGACGCCGAGGCGGCACGGTTGCGCGCGCGTTATGCCCGTCGACACGTCCTCGCGCGGCTCGGAGTCTACGGCGCCGCGATTCTTGCCGCCTTGCTGTGTGCGGCGCCGTTCCTGTGGAGCCTCATCACGGCGTTCAAGCAAAACCGCGATCTTTACAACCCGAACAACAACCCGTTCATTTTCAACCGCCCGGCGGTCTCCGATCATGTGTTGTTCCTGCTGCGGGACACACCGTTCCTGACCTTCGTCTGGAACACGGTGTGGGTCGGCCTGTTTGTCGTCGCGATCACACTTGTCCTTGCGCTGCCCGCCGCGTACTCACTCGCCCGCCTCGACCGGCCCTGGTCGGCGCCGATGGCCATCGGGATCTTCATGGTCTATCTGGTGCCGCCCAGCCTGCTCTTCCTCTCGTTGTCGAGGATGGTGGTGGCGTTCGGCCTGCAGGACAAGACGTGGTCGCTGGTTCTGATCTATCCGACGATCACGATTCCGGTGTCAGTGTGGCTGCTCATGGGGTTCCTCAAGGGCATCCCGAAGGACATCGAGGAGCAAGCGATGGTCGACGGCTACAGCCGGCTGGGCGCGTTCGTCCGGACCGTCCTGCCGCTGGCCTTCCCCGGGATCGTCGCCGTTGTTGTCTTCGCGTTCACCTTGACCGCAAGTGAGTTCATCTATGCGCTCGCTTTCATCTCGCCGAGCTCGCAGAAGGTCGTCAGCACAGGGGTGCCGACGGAGCTGGTGCGCGGCGATGTGTTCTTCTGGCAGTCGCTGCAGGCCGCAACCATCCTCGTTGCGTTGCCGGTCGCCTTCCTCTTCACGCTGTTCCTCGACCGGTTCGTATCCGGCTTCACGATGGGCGCGGTCAAGGGCTAGCCCCGATCTTTCGTGCGTTGCTCGCTGAGGGTTGCCCGGGCCTGGTCGGCCGGGTTCGGTGGGTGATTCTGCCGGTGGGGTGTGACTGATCGCCCGAGGTCGCTCGGGTGGGCGCCGGCGTCCACAGGGCCGGTCTTGCTGGTCGTAGTTGGGGTCGGTGGCCGGGGGTCGCTATCCGGGTGCGGGCAGCGCCTGCAGGGTGGTGATCGCGGTGGTGAGCAGCTCCGCCCAGGGTGCGTGTGTGGACAGGTGCAGTCGGCGGCGCCGGCCGTGGTGGGCGAGCCGTCCGGCGATGCTGAACAGCCGTAGCCGTAGGCGTTTCGGCTCCCAGCGCCGGGCCTGGTGACCGGTCAGGGCGAGGGTCTGCATCCAGACGGTGAGTTCGCAGGCGAGGGCGACGATGGCGGACCAGATCTGGTTCTGGGTGAAGTCGTGCAGCGGCAGGTTGGTCAGGCCGGTGTCCTTGGCGGCGCGGATGCGGTCTTCGGCTCTGGCGCGGCGGCGGTGCCGCAGCTCGAGGTCGCCAGCTGCCCTGTGGTGGTGTTGGTGGCGAACGCGGTGACCCGGTGCCCGTCGAGGTCGGTGATGCGTAGCTGGGCACCCGGATGCGGGCGTTCCTTGCGGAGGATGACCCTCATCCCCGGTGGCCAGCCAGTCAGGTCGAGCAGCCCGGTGGCCTCGGCGACCCAGGCGCCGTCGCGGGGTTGGCGGTCGCCGTCGTAGGCCGGTGTCCAGGCCCGTTCGGGGATCAGCGCGAGGGTGTGGGCGAAGTCGTCGGGGAGGGTGAACCCGAGCGAGTAGGACAGCCGTTGTCCGACCACCCAGTCGAGGAACTCGTGGGTACAGCCGGCTGCGTCGGCGCGGATGAGCACCCGCCGCCCGTGCCGGCGGCTCGGCCCGCGGCCGGGCAGTTGCCGCAACGCCCGCCGCGTGACCGCGATGTGGTCGGCGGCGGTGTTGGACCCGGCGTTGCCCGGGCGCAGCAGCACCGCCAGCGGTTCACCGGTGCCGTCCGGGCCGTGGTCGACGAACGTCCACAGCGGATGGAAACCAAAGCCACGCTTGAACGTCGGCGCCGCGCGCTCCTTGTCGCTATGCGCGGTCACCAGCGTCGCGTCGACGTCGAGCACCAGCGGAGACTCGGCGGTGCGGTCGTGGTCGGGGGCGTGCCGCCCGGCCAGCCGCCACGCCCGAGCCCGGGCGGCGGCTCGGGCGGCGTCGATCGCCGCCAACGCTGCCGCAGCGTCTCTGGCCAGCGCGTCGATGGTCCGTGACACCGTCGGATCCGACGCCACCCGACCATAGACCGCGGGCTCGGCGCGCAACACCGCGATGTCGGCCAGACAGTCCCCACCCAACGCCAACCCGAGCGCCAGATCCAACAACACCTTCGCCGGATCGTGCGCGGCATTCGGTCGCCGCCACCGCGCCAGCGCCGCGGACAGCAACCGATCCAACCCGGTCGCGCGGATCGTCTCGACCAGCACCACACCACCGGCCACGGACGCGACCCGGGCACCGGCGGTGTCGACACCCAACCGGGGATAGATGCCGCTACCCTGCTTCACCTGGAAGGTGCTCCTCGTCTCGCGTGATCTTGGTCTTCGACAACCATGATCTTCGCAGGCCAGGAGCACCTTTCAGTCGATCAACACCTGTTCAGCCGCCAACGGCCGTGAAAGCGCCGGGCTAGGGTCCGGCCGCCCCTCCGTGGACGACCACATGGAGGCCCGCTAGGTCGGACGTCAATCCTGCGTGAGCGAATCGTGGCAGGCTCGTCATGTGCGTGGTCCTCGTCTGGCGGCTGCTGTGGTCGCCGCCGCTGCGGCGGCCGGCGTCGGTTACCGGCTCCTCATCGGCGGCGCGCTGACGGTAGACCTCGGCTGGGGTCGTACAGTGCGTCCCCTGGGTCCGTTCAGCGTCGACATCGCCGCACCGCCGGAGCTCGTGTTCGACGTCATCGCGGCGCCGTACCTGGGACGCACACCACAGGCGATGGCCGACAAGCTGGAGGTCGTGGAGCGCGGCAGCGACCTGGTGCTGGCGGCCCATCGCACGCCGGTTCGGTCCGGTCTGGTGGCGACGACGCTGGAGACGGTCCGCTTCGATCGGCCATCACGAGTCGATTTCCGGCTGGTCCGTGGTCCGGTACCGCACGTCGTCGAGCACTTCCTGCTTCACCCGAGTGACCGCGGCACGATCTTGGAGTACGGCGGGGAGCTGGGCGCCGACCTGTGGGCTGCCGGCCGCTGGTGGGGCGATCAGGTGGCGCGCGTCTGGGAGGCGACCGTTCGTTCCTCCTTCGCCAGCATCCAGGCCGAGGCGGAGCGCCGCACCCGGGCGACCTAGGCCCGAGCGTTGACGGTCTGCTCAAGGAGAGCCAATGAGTGCAGAGCAGCGGGTTGGCTCGGCGGCCGACCTCCCGCCGGGCACGATCGTGGGCGTGGGCCGCTACGCCGTCGCAACGTCGGCGGGCGGTACTTCGCGGTCACCCGCCGGTGCCGGCACCTCGGCGCCGATCTCGCCGGTGGCCGCATCGACGAGAACGGCTGCCTGGTCTGTCCGTGGCACCGGTCGGCCTATGACGTCGTGAGCGGCCGGATGGTCCGGGGCCCGCAGGGTGCCTTCGCCAAGGTGCCGGGCCTCGACTTCGGCTACCGGATGCTCACGAGCGCGGCGGACAGCCGGGGGATGGCGTGCAGTAGGCGGTGTTCGGCGTCGTGGGCGATGTGGTGCGCGTCGAGCAGGGGCAGCTGCGGGTTGACGACGACTTCGACTTCGGCGCGGAGCGCGTGGCCGATCCAGCGCAGCCGCAGGTCGCCGACGTCACGGACGCCCGGGGTGTCGCGCAGGGTGGCAGACCGTCCTCCACGACGCCGCCCGCGAGTTCGCTGACCCGTTGGAGCTGGGCAGTGCACCTGACGGCGATGCCAGCAGGACGTAGTTGCCCGCGGCTCCAAGCCGCTTGACACCGAGCGCCTGCTCCCAGAACTCGGCGAGGACCCCGCGGTCGGCACAGTCAAGCACGAGCCCGATCTTCGCTTCTCCCACCTTGGCAGCATGCCAGACCTGAGACGTTCGGCTCACCCCGACCTGCCCAACGCGAGCTGCAATCCTCCCGGCCAACGTCGGTGCGGTCGTTGCAGCCGGGGACGCGACCAGCCGCCCAGCAAGTCCGGCCTGGCGTGGCCAGCATCCTCGACGGGATGACGCAGGTGCCGGCCTTTGTCCAGAACGGGCGCCTCGACGTCCTCGCCACGAACCCGCTGGCGCAGGCGCTGTACGCGCCGCTGTTCGCCGATCCGGCCCGACCGGCCAACTTCGCCCGGTTCAACTTTCTCAACCCGCACGCCCGAGTGTTCTGGATGAACTGGGAACACGCCGCCGACGACACCGTGGCCATGCTGCGCACCGAAGCCGGCCGCGACCCCTACGACAAGGAACTGACCGACCTCGTCGGCGAGCTGTCCACCCGCAACGACGCCTTCCACGTCCGCTGGGCCGCCCATAATGTCCGACTGCACACCCCACCGGGCAGAAGCACATCCAGCACCCCGTCGTCGGCGAACTGCACCTGTCCTACGAGGTCATGGACCTCCCCGCCGACCCCGGCCTGGCCCTGGTCGCCTTCAGCGCCGACGCAGGAACCCCCGCCGACGACGCGCTCCGCTTCCTTGCCCGCTGGGCCGCCACCCACGACCCAGCCGACGCCCTCGCGACGCCGAACCAGCCGCTACGCCCAGCCGTATGCGGGTGTGGTCCTCTTCGTTGACCGGGGAGTGGTTGACGGTCGGCTGGAACTTCGGCCTGATCAGCGGCACCGCGCTCGTCGTCGACTCCGCGCCGCTGGCGGACCGCGCGCCCGGGACCCCAGGGCGCCGTCGACGTACTCATCGCCATCGCCGGTGCGTCCGGCGGGGCGCTCTCAGGGATGGTCGTCGACGCGTCCAGCCACGCGACCCTGTCTCTCGCCGGCGGCTTCCTGGCGGTCCTGCTTCTTCCCGCGGTGGCGTGGTACCGCGCCGGGCGCCCGCGGCCTGCGTGATCGCCGCCCTGACTACTCGGGCACCGCGGCGACCAGCTCGACCCGCCGACCGAGCGACGGTATGTCGATCGTGGCCTGCGTCTCGAACGCCAGACCGGATCCCGCGGTGAGGTCGCGCAGCGTCGACGTGGCC
>JBKOXW010000273.1:0-3718 GCA_046744115.1 Actinomycetota bacterium
GTGCGCCCCAAGCCAGCGGCCGACCGGCGTGCGCGGCGGGCGTGGGCGTGCCGGCCGGCGGCGCCAGAGCGGCGGCGAGTGCTCCCTGGCCGACAGTCGCCGCTGCGCCCAGGCGGAAGGTCGCCGCTGCGCCCGGTCGGCGGCTCGAGCCAGCCGGCCGCGGATCGCCCCCGTCATGCCGACGCCCGGTCGTCGGTGAAGTCGGTGTAGTCGTCGACAGTGGCCAGGTCGCGGTCGCTGTCGTCGAGCTCGCGGGCGTCGGTGTTGACGACCGCGAGCAGCGACGGGTTGTAGGACAGGTCGGCGACGAACCGGTCCACGTTCCCGTCCGGGTCGCGGAAGACGAACTCGCGGTAGTCCGGCGGCGCCCCGTCCGAGCCGGGCTGGGACAGCGTGCCGATCGCGTGCTCGTACCCGGCGTCGGTGGGCACCCCGAGCAACCGCAGCGCGTCCGAGGCGACCTGGTCGTCCTCGATCCGGCCGACGAACGAGGCCGCGACGTGGTTGGCCACGTCCATGTTCAGGGTGTCGGCGGGGTCCTGGGACGCGGCCAGGCAGCAGACGTTGTACTTGCGGGTGTCCCGGCCGACGCGCTGGAACAGCGCCCGCCCGACGGGCCACATCGCGAGGAAGTGGCACTCGTCGAGGGCGAGCACCTTGCGCACGTGCCGGGGCAGGCCGTAGATCGCCCGGGTCGCGTACCACGACGCCAGGTGCAGGGCCGGCACGCTCATCCGCTCGGTGAACGACCAGTGCTCCCGCGGCACGGCCGGGTTCGGCAGCACCAGCCCGCTCATCGTGATCACGGTGAGCACGGCCTCGGTGTACGGCAGCCGCTCGGACTGCTGGATCCCATCCGCGGCCGGCGGCGGGAAGAACAGCCGGCCCTGCCGGGTCTCCGCGGTGTCGGCGAGCAGGTCGGCGAGCGTCTGCGCGTGCATGGCGGCGCTCTCGTCGCGCAGCCGGAGGTGGTCGGCGTCCGCGGGCGCGACCTCGGTGTCGTGGCCGGCGGCGTGGTGGCTGTCGGGGTGCTGGCCGTGGTGGCCGTCCGGGGGCTGGCCGGCGGCGGGCGAGCCGTCCGGGGGCTGGCCGGCGGCGGGCGAGCCGTCCGGGCGCAGGCCCGCGTACTTGCGCAGTCGCGCGATCACGCCCCAGTAGCTGCGGTCGCGCTCGGCGCCGGCGTCCCGGATCGCCCGCAGCAGCAGCGGTTCGGTGTGCGGGTTGGCGTCGATCTGTGCCGGCAGCAGCATCCGGGCGATGTCGATGGCCAGCGTCTTGCGCTCGGCCCTCGCCTCGTCCACGGCCTCGTCGAACTGCTCCTGGCTGTCGAAGTGCCCGCGCTGCGGCTCGGGCACCACGGCCCACGGCGAGAGCGTGCCGGCCGGCGCCTTGGCCAGGTCGATGTGCTCGGCGAACTCCCGTAGCTCGGGCATCTCGCACAAGGCGGCGAGCGGGCCGGACGGGTCGAGCATGACGGTACGGATGCCGCGCCGCGCCGCCTGGTAGCAGATTGCGGCCTCGAGCACGCTCTTGCCGGCGCCCTGCCGGCCGACGATCGGCACCAGCCCGGAGGCCTTCTTCACCTCGGTCGAGTAGTGCGTGTCGAACATGACCGGGCGGCGCACGCTGGAGGCGATGATGCCGATCAGCGGGCCGCGGCGGTCGCCGAGGCGGGTGGCGACCTGGGGCAGTCCGGCGGCGAAGTAGCGGGCCGGCAGCCGCCGCCGGTACGCGGTCGAGGACACCGGCTCGCCCGGCACGAACTCGCGGACCAGCGCGGCCTGACCCTTGGTGAGCACGGCGTCCATGTGCCGGCGCTTGTACAGGTCGCGGACCGCGCGCACCCGCTCCATGCACTCGGCCTCGGTGCGACCGGAGACCGCCAGCCGGTACCACCCCTCGGTCCGGGTGGACACCAGGTCGTCGCCGTGGCTCATCTCGTCCTCGATGCGCCGGGCGTGGTCGGCCTGCCGGGTGAGCGCGGCCGGCTCGTCGATGTCATGGATCTGGTACTGCCGCTGCTGGTCCCGGATCCGCAGCAGCGCCTTGGTCACCCCGCCGCGCACTGCTGTCCCCGGCAGGATGTCCACTGTGGAGCAATGCTCGACGGGCCAGGGCAGCGCGTCGGTGGCGGCCAGCCATGGGCCGCGCGGATCCGGGATGATCATCTCCGGCATCCGGCCGAGCGTGACCACCGCGACGAATGTCGTGAGTGGATCGTGGTCCGGCCGGCGGTCGATCATTTGCACGCAGCGGCCGAGCGGCGTCGGCCGGACCACGACGCCCTCGGTGAACGCGTGCAGGTCGGTGGTCTCCCACCGGTCGGACAGCCCCGGCGGCGACATCAGCCCGCCGGGCGCGGGCAGGCCGAGGCCGATCGAGCGGTGCATCAGCCATTCCATCCGCCGGGCGTCGGCCGGCACCGCGCCGATGCCGGGGAAGGAGACCACCTCGGCGATCAGCTCGACGTCCCGGTCGAGGTGGGCGAGCTCGCGGTTGCCGGCCTTGCCGGTGAGCCGGTCGGCGAGCGCGGCCAGCGAGGACCGCGGCGCGATCTCGACGCCGAGGTAGACCTCCTTCTCCGCGGTCGCCGAGGTGCGCAGGTAGCGCTGCTGCGCCAGGAGGTTGTCCGACCAGGTACTGCCGTCCGCGCCCGGCAGCGGCGACGGGGTACGGGCGTGCAGCGCGCGCGCCCAGGCCGCGACCGGGTAGGGCCGCGAGGTTACCCGCAGCCGGACCCGACGGCCGGCCAGCCCGGCGTAGGCCAGCCCGGCCGCGTCCACCATGCCGCGGCGCTCGCCGTCCGCCCGCCAGGCCCAGCGGGCCGGCGGCATGACGAACCAGGCGTACGCGTGCTTCCTGGTGAGCGTGATGTTCCCG
Source organism: Actinomycetota bacterium (assembly GCA_046744115.1). GTDB lineage: Bacteria > Actinomycetota > Actinomycetes > Mycobacteriales > CADCTP01 > JBKOXW01. The sequence continues at coordinate 2,881 of JBKOXW010000273.1, forward strand.
GCGATCTCGCGGAGGGCGAGCGCGAGCGGGGCCGGCTTCGGTTCCGACCGGCGGCGGCCCATCAGCGCACCGTCCGGGACGGCAGCACGATCCGCATCTCGGCCGGAAGCGCGTGCTCGACGTCGGCCGGCGGCGGGACGGCCCCGGCTGCCAGCGGCGGGATGGCCCCGGCTGCCGGCGCGGGTGTCGCCTTGGCCGGGTCGGCCGGTGGCGCGCCGGTTGCGTCGACCGCGCCGGTCGCGTCGGCGGATGCCTGCGCGGCCCAGTCACCGGTGACCGGCAGCGCCCATTCCGGCCGGACCGTCGCCTGCTCGGCCGGCTCCTCGTGGTCCGCGCCGCCCCAGTCCTCGTACGTGCCGACGTCGGACTCCCATCCGTAGGGCGAGGCGGGAGCTGGCGATGGCGGCCACGCCGCGAGCACGGTCGTCGCCGCCGGCGGCTCGGCCAGCTCACGCCGTCGCCTCCGGCCGGCGGGGCGAGTGGAGCCGTGCTTGCCGGCGCGCCGCTCGGCCGCGCGCCGCTGGCGGGCGCGGATCTCGTGCACCTTCGCCGGCATGTCCCGCACCCGGACCCGGCCGGCCCGGATCAGTCGCGGCCGCTCACCCTGCCTGGTCGCGGCGAGCGCCGCCCGTGCCTCGGCGCCGAACAGCCGGGGCAGCGACCGCAATGGCCGCTCGTGGTCGACGACGAGCATGACCGCGCGCGCGGCCACCACCGAGACGGCGATCGCCCACATCACCGAACCGAGCACGCCGCCCGGCGACTGACCGCCGAGCGGGATCAGGACGGCAGCGGCGGCGAGGAAGCAGGTGAGCCAGGTGCCCCACGCCACGTACCG
>JBKOXW010000311.1:0-5119 GCA_046744115.1 Actinomycetota bacterium
TAGAACACGGCGCGCCCGCGCATCCGCTGGTACCGGGCGACCGCGTCGGTGTGGGTGTACGAGAACGCCTGCCCCATGTGCAGCGAGCCGCTGACTGTGGGCGGCGGCGTGTCGATGGCATAGACGTCCGCCCGTGGCCGGAGCCGGTCGAACCGGTAGGTCCCGTCCTCCTCCCAGCGGGCAGCCCACCGCTCCTCGATGCCGTCCAGCGACGGCCTTTCCGGGATCCGCGCGCCCATTCCGTCACGGTACGGCCGACCGCGAACTCCACGCCCCCGCATTTCTCCCCGACGCGGTCGGCCGGATCGGGTCAGGTGGGGGTGGCGGCGCGGGCGGCGTTGATGGTGCGGGTGTTGAGCACCGGGATGGCGAGGAGCGCGATCACGAGGAGGGCGGCGCTGCCGATCAGGTAGGGGGCGCGCAGGTCGATCGCACGGGCCAGGACGCCGCCGAGCAGCGCACCGAGCGGGATCGTGCCGTAGCCGATCAGCCGGAACGCGCTCACCACCCGGCCCAGCAGCTGCCCGGCGTGAGCTCCTGGCGCAGCGACTGGCCGGGTGAGGCCGTCGCCGAGGGTGGAGATGCTGGCGGCAGCCCAGAGCTTGCCGAAGTCCGGACCGAGCCCGCGCCGCCGAGCCCCCGCCCGGTCACCGTCGGCCCTGTCACCGCCGGCGGCGCCGATGCCGCGACCGGTGCCGGCACCATCGCCGGCCTCCGCGTCGGGGCGACTCACGGCACTCTTCCTACCGGGCACGGGCGCCCGCCGCGAATGGTTACGCGCTGAGCGATACCCGGTGGAATTGCTGCCGGTACCGCTGCGGCGACGTGCCGACCGCGGCCGCGAAGTGGTGCCGCAGCGTGGCCGGGCTGCCGAAGCCGCAGCGCCGCGCGATCTGGTCGATGTCCAGGTCGGTGCCCTCCAGCAGCCGCTGCGCGTGCAGCACCCGCTGGCCGGTCAGCCAGTGATGCGGGGTCGTGCCGGTCGCGGCCCGGAACCGGCGCGCGAACGTGCGCGGCGACATGTGCACGCGGCCGGCCAGATCCTGCACGGGCAGCTCCTCGTCCAGATGCGCCGCCATCCAGGCCAGCAAGTCGGCCAGCGAGTGATCGTCGTCGTCGGGCGGCAGCGGCCGCTGCACGAACTGGGATTGGCCCCCGTCCCGATGCGGCGGGACGACCATCCTGCGGGCCACCGTGTTGGCCACCTCGGGCCCGTCGATGAGGCGCAGCACGTGCAGCGAGAGGTCGATCGCCGCGGCCGTGCCGGCGCTGGTCATCACGTTCGTGTCGGCGACGTACAGCACGTCCGCGTCGAGTCGGACGGCCGGGAACAGCGCCTGGAACTCCTCGGCGTAGTACCAGTGCGAGGTCGCCCGGCGCCCGTCGAGCAGGCCGGCGTGGGCGAGCGCAAAAGCGCCGGTGCAGAAGCCGAGCACCCACGCGCCCCGGTCGGCGGCGCGGCGCAGTGAGCGGAGCACCGCCGGCGGCGGCGGCGTGGCTCGGGGCGCCCAGGTGGGCACGACGATGATGTCCGCCCCGTCCGCCCGGTCGAGCCGGTGCGGCGTGTGGATGGAGAAGCCGGTGCGGGTCCAGATCGGGCCCCGCTGGTACCGGCAGACCGCGAAGTCCCAGGTCGGCACGCCCTGCTCGGACCGGTCCAGGCCGAAGACCTCGCAGGCGACCGCCAGCTCGAACGGAGACATCTGGTCGTAGGCGATGACGGCGACGGAGCGGCCGGGCGGCGGGGTGGGAGCCATGCCCGCAGTATGGCAGGAAATTGACGAACGGCGGCACTCCTGCCACTCGAAATCGGTTGCGACAAGGCGGAACATAGAGGCATGGAACTCCTCGTCGTGCTCGCCGCGGTCGTTCTGGTGAACGTCCTGGTCTGGCTCGGTTTCGGCGCTGACAGCCGGGACAACCAGGCCTGGGATCCGGCTTCCCGCGGGTCTCGGCGCTCGCGCAGGTCGCCCTCGACCAGCCCCACCGCGCCGCGCCACCGCACCGCCTGATCGCCGGCGACCGCGGCCGCCTGGCCTAGTGCCGGCTGGCCGCGCTCCGGGCGGTCAGGTACTCCGGCACGGTCGCCATCGGCGGCCGTTCCACCTGCGTCACGTCGGTGACCTGCACCAGATAGCCGTCCTCGGACCGCTCGAACTGGGTCAGCAGCGGGGAGGGAGGCGCGTCCAGCTTGAGCCGGCCCTCGCGTTCGAGGCGGAGCAGCACGACCTGAACGATCTCGCTGGCCATCCGGCCGAGCTTGCCGATCTCCTGGTTGCGGTGTTTGCGCCGGTACAGGTCGACCTGCGCGAGCCCGTCCAGCCCGACCAGCCGTAGGCTGTCCACCAGGACGCCGACCTCGACCCCGTAGCCGGTGGGGAACGGGAGCTGCTCGAGCAGCCGCCGGCGGGCCGCGTACTCCCCGGACAGCGGCTGGACGAAGCCGGCGAGCTCCGGCCAGTGCATGTTCAGCAGCGGGCGGGCCACCAGCTCGGTGACGCGGCCGCCGCCGGCCGGCACGACGCTCTCGCCGGCGTGCAGCGGCCGGTCGTACGTCGCCTTGACCAGTTGCACGGTCGGGTCGGTGAGCAGCGGCCCGAGCAGGCCGGTGACGAAGTCCGCGGTGAAGTCGCGCAGGTCGCTGTCCACGAAGACGAGCAGGTCACCGGACGTGGCGGCGAGCGACCGCCAGAGCACCTCGCCCTTGCCCGGCAGCGGCGCGAACCCGGGCAACACGTCCTCCCGGCGCACCACGCGGGCGCCGGCGTCCTCGGCGATCTCGCAGGTCCGGTCGGTCGAGCCGGAGTCCATCACGATCAGCTCGTCGACCAGCCCGTGCCGCTCCACCAGCCGCCGGCGGATGGTCGCCACGATCGCGCCGACCGTGGCCTCCTCGTTGAGCGCGGGCAGCACCACGCTGACCGTCGTCGGCTCCTTGACATCCACGAGCCGGGCGGCCGACCAGTCCGCGGCGCGGGAGGTCCTCCGCTCGAACCAGCGCTGCACGTCCTCGCGCACACCATCTCCCTTCCCGGCCCGTCAACCGGTCATGGTTGAATGGCACCACAACCGAATACAGCGCTCATCCAGAGGGGCAGAGGGAACGGCCCGATGAAGCCCCGGCAACCACCGCGTGAACCTCCCGTAGCAGCGAGGCCCCGCGCGCCAGGTGCCAAGTCCGGCCCGCCACGGCGGGAAAGATGAGGAAGAGGCCTCGTACATGAATCGTCTGGTCGCAAGCTCCCCGATCGATCCTGCGCGCCGCCTCACGGGCGGCGCGGATGACCCGCCGGGCGCACGCGTCGGCGGGACGCGTGACACCAGTCTGGTCGTGAACTCCCCGATCGATCCTGCGCGCCGCCTCACGGGCGGCGCGGATGACCCGCCGGGCGCACGCGTCGGCGGGACGCGTGACACAAGTCTGGTCGTGAACTCCCCGATCGATCCTGCGCGCCGCCTGCCGGGCGGCGCGGATGACCCGCCGGGCGCACGCGTCGGCGGGACGCGTGATACCAGTCTGGTCGTGAACTCCCCGATCGATCCTGCGCGCCGCCGCACGGGTGGCGCGGAGTCGCGAGTGGACACCCCGAGCCCCGCGGACTCGCTGCGGTGTCGCAACTGCGGGGCGCGGTTCCCGCTCGCGGCCATCCATGCCTGCGCGGAGTGCTTCGGCCCGCTGGAGATCGGCTACGACACGTCGGTCCTCGCCACCGTCGACCGTGCCTCCATCGCCGCCGGCCCGGCGAACCTGTGGCGGTACGGCGGGCTGCTACCGGTCGGCCAGGACCCGGCCTCCCGGGTCACCCTGGACCCCGGCCTCACCCCGCTGCTCCGCGCCGACCGGCTGGCCGCCGAGCTCGGCATGCGCGAGCTGTGGGTCAAGGACGACAGCGCCAACCCGACCCACTCGTTCAAGGACCGGGTCGTCTCGGTTGCGCTCACCGCGGCGGCTGGGTTCGGCTTCGAGCGGGTGGCCTGCGCCTCGACCGGCAACCTGGCCAACTCGGTGGCGGCGCACGCCGCCCGCGCCGGTCTGTCGGCGGTGGTGTTCATCCCGGCCGACCTGGAGCCGGCGAAGGTCGTGCAGACGGCGGTATACGGGCCGACGCTGGTCGCCGTCGAGGGCTCCTACGACGACGTCAACCGGCTCTGCTCGGAGCTCGCCGAGACCGACGAGTTCGAGCGGACCGCGTTCGTCAACGTGAACGTCCGGCCGTACTACGCGGAGGGGTCGAAGACGCTCGGCTACGAGGTCGCCGAGCAGCTCGGCTGGCGGCTGCCGGAGCAGGTGGTCGTGCCGATGGCCTCCGGCTCGCTGCTCACGAAGATCGACAAGGCCTTTGCCGAGCTGGTCTCGATCGGCCTGGTGGAGCAGGCGCCGTGGCGGGTGTACGGCGCCCAGTCCAGCGGCTGCGCGCCGATCTCGACCGCGTTCGCCGAGGGGTGGGACGTGGTGCGGCCGGTCCGCCCGACCGGCATCGCGAAGTCGCTGAACATCGGCAACCCGGCCGACGGCCCGTACGCGCTGGACGCGATCCGGCGCACCGGCGGCGCCGTTGCCGACGTCGACGACGACGAGATCCGCGCCGGGATCCGGCTGCTGGCCCGCACCGAGGGCATCTTCGCCGAGACCGCGGGCGGCGTCGTGGTCGCGGTGCTGCGGCGGCTGCTCGACGCCGGGCAGCTGGACCCCGCAGCGGAGACCGTGCTCTACAACACCGGCGACGGGCTCAAGACGCTGGACGCGGTCGCGGCGGAGGTGGGCCCGACCGCCACCGTCAAGCCCACGCTCCGCTCCGCGCGCGAGGCCGGCCTCATCGCCTGACGGGCTGAGCAGGCGAGCCCATCCAACCGGCCTCAGCCGACCGAAACGGTGGCGCGCGCCTCGCCCGGCTCGCCCTCGGTCGACGCGGGCGCTGGGCGGCCCGGCAGCAGCCTCGCCACCAACCCGGCGGCGACCAGCGCGACCCCCGCGCACAGCAGCAGCACCAGCGACATGCCGTCGGTGAACGCGGCGAACGCGGCATCGCGCAGCGCGTCGCCGGCCGCACCGAGCGACCGGGCGACCTCGGCCGCGCCGGCGACCGAGTCGGTCGCCGCCGAGGTGGCCGCGTCGACC
>JBKOXW010000282.1:0-5954 GCA_046744115.1 Actinomycetota bacterium
GTGCACGTGTCGAACATCATCGGCAAGCTCGGCGCCTCCGGCCGCACCGAGGCGGTGGCGATCGCGCACCGGCGCGGGCTGCTGACGCCCACCCCGCGGCAGGCCGCGAAGGCCGCCTCCGGTCCGCCCACCGCGTCCTGAGCGGACCCGCCACCGGAGCATGGTTGGGCCGGGCGGCCGGTTTGAGATGGGTCGCCGCGAGGGATCACTAGGTCGACACCACGACTCTCACGGGGGCTGGGTCGGCGAGCGGCCCAGCAAGCGAGGTTCGCTATGGAGGTGGAGGCGCTGATGGTCACCCGGACTCGTTATGGCGCTGGGTCGGTGGTGATGGCGATCTTCGGGGTGATCGCGCTGATCATCCTGCTGGGCGTGTTCCTCGTGCTGGTGCGGGCGAACCCGAACAACATGCTCGTCGACCTGATCCTCGATATCGGCCGGTTCTTCGCCCGGCCGTTCCGCAGCCTGGTCCAGCAGGACACGGCGCGGGAGGAGATCCTGGTCAACTGGACGATCGCGGCGCTGGCCTACCTGCTGGTCGGCGCGATCATCTCCAGCATCGTCCGCCGGGTCTGACGCCGACGCCGGACTACCTCGGAGCCGGGCCACGCATGGTGGCCCGGCTCCGACCCTGTCTAGGCTCGGTGCGGGCCCGGTGGGAAGGATCCGCGATGACCACGGTCTTCGTCGAGCGTCAGGTCCGGTTCAACGAGCCGGCGGGGCGGTGGATCCTGCTCGCCGCCGTGCTGGGGTCCAGCCTGGCCATGCTCGACGCGACCGTCGTGAACGTCGCGCTGGACCGGATCGGCACTGACCTCGACGCCGACCTCGGCGGTCTACAGTGGACGTTGAACGGGTACACGCTGACGCTCGCCTCGTTCATCCTGCTCTCCGGGTCGCTCAGCGACCGCTTCGGCCGGCGGCGGGTGTTCGTCATCGGCGTCATCTGGTTCGCGCTCGCGTCCGTGCTGTGTGGGCTGGCCCCGAACATCGGCGTGCTGGTCGCCGCCCGCGCGCTGCAGGGCATCGGCGGTGCCCTCCTCACCCCGGGCAGCCTGGCCATCATCTCGGCGTCGTTCGTACCGGAGGACCGGTCCCGCGCGATAGGCGCGTGGTCCGGCTTCGGCGGCGTCGCCGGCGCGATCGGCCCGTTCGTCGGCGGCTGGCTCGTCGACCTGTGGTCGTGGCGGCTGGTGTTCCTGGTGAACGTGCCGCTCGCCGCAGTCGTCGTCGCGGTCGCGCTCCGGCACGTGCCGGAGAGCCTGGACCCGTCGGCCAGCCACCAGATCGACTACACCGGCGCGGCGCTCGGCGCGGTCGGCCTCGCCGGCTTGACGTACGCTTCCATCGCCGCCGGCGAGCAGGGCCTCAGCCCGACCGTGCTGCTCACCGGCACGGTCGGCGTGCTGGGGATGATCGCGTTCGTGCTGGTGGAGCGGGCCAGCCGGCACCCGCTCGTGCCGCCGAGCCTGTTCGCGTCCCGGCAGTTCACCGTGACGAACATCGTGACGTTCGTGATCTACGGGGCGTTCGGCGTGGTGTTCTTCCTGCTGGTGCTGGACCTGCAAGTGGTGGGCGGCTACAGCCCGCTGGCAGCCGGGGTGGCGCTGCTCCCGATCACGGTGATCATGCTCGTGCTTTCGCCGCGGTCCGGGGCGCTGGCCCAGCGCATCGGTCCCCGGCTGCAGATGACCGCCGGGCCGCTCATCGCCGCTGTCGGCCTGTTGTTGACGCTGCGGATCGACGCCGACGCGTCGTACCTCACCGTCGTGCTCCCGGCGGTCGTGCTGTTCGGGTTCGGCCTGGCCGCTCTCGTCGCGCCGCTCACCGCGACCGTGCTGGCCGCCGCGCCGGCCGAGCACGCTGGCGTCGCCTCCGGGGTGAACAACGCGGTGGCCCGGGCGGCCAGCCTGCTCACGGTGGCGATGTTGCCCGCGATCGCCGGGCTGTCCGGCGACGACTACCGGATGCCCGAGGCGTTCGCCGACGGGTATCGGATCGCGGTCCTGATCTGTGCCGGCCTGCTCGTCGCCGGCGGCCTACTCTCGGCGGTAGGCATCAGCAACGACGCGCCGCGGGTGCCGTCGGCCGAGCCCGGGGCCAAGCCGGAGGAGGACGTGACCCACTGCTTCCACTGCCCGGTCGAGGGACCGCGGCTGGAGACCGTGCAGCCGGTACGAGGAAGGGCCTGACAGACCTCATGGACGACCGCTCGATCCTGCACCACATCAACGAACTCGTGTCCGAGGAGAAGGCGCTGCGCGCCCGGCACGCCGGCGACGGTCTCGACGCCGACGAGCAGGACCGCCTGCGCCGGCTCGAGGAGGACCTCGACCAGTGCTGGGACCTGCTGCGCCAGCGCCGGGCCAAGTCCGAGTTCGGCGAGGACCCGGACACCGCGCGCGCCCGCCCGACCGGCGAGGTCGAGTCCTACCTGCAGTAGCCGCGCTCGTGCTGGCAGGCGGCTAGCTGGACACGTCCTTGCCGGAGAAGCGGGCCCACGCGAGCGCGCCAAAGATGGCCGCGTAGATGCCTGCCGCGGACAGGCCGCCGGTAATCCCGACCCAGTCGATCGGGTCGCGCAGCAGGTCGCCGAAGTCCAGCCAGTAGTGGCTGAACAGGTACGGGTGCAGCCAGTCCAGCTGCGGCACCGTGTCCAGCACCTGGCTCGTGATCGCGAGCACGGTCGTCGTCGCCATCGCGGCGACCGGCGACTCGGTCAGCGTGGACACGAACAGCCCGATGGCGGCGACCGCCATCATCGACAGCGCGAGGTAGACCGCCACCAGCAGCAGGCGCCCCAGCCCCTCGCCGAGCGAGACCTGCGCGCCGGACAGCAGCGTGACATCGCCGACCGGGAAGAGCAGGAAGCCGATCAGCGTCCCGACGGCCGCGACGACCAGCGTGGCGGCGAGGCAGTACGCGGCGGCGCCGGCGTACTTGACCGCCAGCAGCCGGGTCCGGGAGACCGGGATCACGAGCAGGTACCGCAGGGTGCCGAGGCTCGCCTCGCCCGCGACCGCATCGCCGGCCACGACGGACACCGCGAGCGGCAGGAACAGCGGCAGGACAGCGACCAGCGCGGTGAACGAGACGAACACGCCGTTGTTCGTGATCTCGTTGATGAACGGCGGCCCCTCGCCGGGCTCGGGCGAGTCGGTGGCGAGCCGGACCGCGACCGCGATCAGCACCGGCACCGCGGCCAGCACGACGAGGATCGCCTGGTTGCGGCGGCGGCGGAACACCATGCCGAGCTCGGACCGGAGCAGCCGGGTGCTCACCGCGCGGCGTGGCGCCCGCTCGGCGTTCAGCGCCGGCAGCGTCCCACCGGTGGGCAGGTCAACCGCTGACATCGAAGCCCTCCCCGGTGAGCGCCACGAACATGTCCTCCAGCGCGGGTCTGTCCACTGTGAACTGTCTGATCGGGACGCTGTCGGCGACGAGCGCGACCACGATGGACTCCGGCACGGTATCGCCGAGCAGCGCCGTCGTCCGCCGGCCGTCGGCCGACACGCCGTTCAGGCGCAGCCGGCGCAGGGTCTCCGCGGCCCGGGCCGGTTCGGTCGTCTCGACGCTGACCACCGGCGCCTGCGCCGCGCGCAGGTCCGCCAGCGGGCCCTGCGCCACCAGCCTGCCGACGTGCATCACGCCCACGTGCGTGCACAGTTGCTCCACCTCGGACAGCAGGTGGGAGGAGAGCAGCACGGTGACCCCGTCGGCGGCAAGCGCGGCGACCAGCGCGCGCACCTCGCGGGTGCCCTGCGGGTCCAGCCCGTTCGTCGGCTCGTCCAGCACGAGCAGCTCGCGCGGCTGGAGCAGGGCTGCGGCGATGCCCAGCCGCTGCCGCATGCCGAGCGAGTAGGCGCGGTAGCGCTTGCGCGCCGCGGCGGACAGGCCGACCCGCTCCAGCGCCTCCCCGATCCGCCGGCGCGTGGTGGCCGGGTCCGCGGTCCGGTCGGCCGCGTCCAGGCGGGCGAGGTTCGCCCAGCCGGACAGGTACGGGTGGAACGCCGGCCCCTCGACCAGCGCACCGACCCGGGGCAGCACCCGCGCGGCGCTGCGCGGCATCGGCCGGCCGAGCAGCTCGTGCCGCCCCGCGGTCGGCACGATCAGCCCGAGCAGCAGCCGGATCGTGGTGGTCTTGCCCGACCCGTTCGGCCCGAGAAAGCCGTACACGCTGCCGTGCGGGACGAGCATGTCGATCGCGTCCACGGCGACCTGCCCGCCACGGAACCGCTTGGTCAGCCCGTACGTCACCGCCGCCGCGGCGGTGTCCGTCGCGGACGGCTGGTCCGCCTCGCGGCTGCCGGGGAGCGTCGCGGCGGTCACCGCTGGCGCGCCGCGGCGTAGAGCAGCTCCGGCCCGACCGCACCGACCACGAGCCGGCCGTCGTCGGTCAGCAGCGCGCTGACCAGCTTCGACGTAAGCAGCCGGCCGCTGCCCCAGTCACCGCTCACCCGCGGCAGCCGCCGCACGAACTGCTCCCAGCCGGCGCCGCCCCGCTCGGGGTAGGAGATCTGGACGCCGGGGATCACCGCGACCGTGGTCCAGCCGGTGCCGACCGTTGTGGGCATCTGCTCGGTCGCCCCGGGCGGCGCCTTCGGTACCGGCGCCTTGGGGACGGTCGGTGCGTTCGGCGCCGTGGGGGCGGCGTCCGGGGCCTTCGGGGCCCGGTCCAGCGACTCCTCCCGGACTTTCGCGTTCGGCGGCGGCGTGAACCGGAACTGCTCGTCCCCGGGCCGGGCGAAGCTGATCCGGGTGAAGCCGACCTCGAATGCAGGCTCCGAGTCCGCCGCCCGCGGGTAGACCCGCACCCGCAGCGGCACCCCGGTGTCCGCGTCGACGGCGAGCCGGACCTGGCCGACCAGCGAGCGGGTGTCGCGCGGCCGGAGCACGAGCTCGTACGCGCTCCGCCCGGCGACCCGGGCGGTCCCGTCGGTGCTGACCGCCGTCGTCGGGTCCAGCGCCCGCAGCGCCTGGTCCGCCGCCTGCTGCGGCGTCACCGGCGACGGCACCGACGGCCTGTCATGGTCGCGAGTGGACGCTGCGGGGAGTCGATAGTGGACGGCGGTGTTGTCCTCGCTGGACCAGACCCAGGCGTCGCGGCCGTTGTGGACGATGTCGGTCTCGCCGAGAGTGCCGAGCAGCGCGACCCGCTGTTTGTCCTCGCCCGCGTACCAGACCCGCAGCGTGTTGGAGCCGGCCAGCAGCGACGTGAGCGCCGCGCTGCCCCGCACGCCGACGTCCGGCAGCTCGGGCAGGCCGAGGTCGGACTTCTGCACGACCGTGCCCGACAGGCCGTCGACGTGCGCGCTCTGCAGCTCGACGAGCAGCTGGGCCGCGGTCTTGTCGGGCAGCGGCGGGGTCGCGTCGGCGGACAGCACGCCGCTGGCCACGACCGCGACGGCGGCGACAAGGGCGGTCGGCACGCTCCAGCGCAGTAGCCGGGAGCGGGTCGGGTTGGGCCGGGCCAACTCGGGCCGTGTCGTGTCGGACATGGCGCCGATCCTGCCCCCGGCCTCCTGTGAGGACGCTGAGAGAGGCTGAGGGCGCGCTCACCTCGCTCTGGCACCCTGGATGCAGCGGGGACGGCCGGGATGAGGAGTCAAGCGTGCGACTGCTGGTCGTGGAGGACGAGGTGCGGCTGGCCACCGCGCTGCGCCGTGGCCTGCAGGCCGAGGGCTTCGCCGTCGATCTCGCCCACGACGGCGTCGAGGGACTCCACCTGGCCCGCGAGAGCAGCTACGACGCGATCGTGCTGGACGTCATGCTGCCCGGGCTGTCGGGATACCGGGTGTGCGAGCGGCTGCGAACGGCCGGCAACTGGGTGCCGGTGCTGATGCTGTCCGCCAAGGACGGCGAGTACGACGAGGCCGACGGGCTCGACGTCGGCGCCGACGACTACCTGACCAAGCCGTTCTCGTACGTGGTGCTGGTCGCGCGGCTGCGCGCCC
>JBKOXW010000215.1:0-16267 GCA_046744115.1 Actinomycetota bacterium
GACCGCACCCTGGAGACCCTGCGCGCGCGGCTGCGGCCCGACTTCGCTCCTCGGACGGCGCTCGACTTCGGCTGCGGCGTCGGCCGGCTGCTGGTGCCGCTGGCTCGCACGAGTGAGGTCGTCTACGGCGTCGACGTCGCCGACACGATGCGCTCCCTGGCCGTGATCCACCTACGCGAGCGTGGCATCACCAACGTCACGCTGGCTACGACGCTCGACGAGCTTGCCACGGCGCGGGGGACCCTCGACCTGGTGCACTCCACGCTGGTCTTTCAGCACATCCGCACCGACCGCGGCATGCGGATCTTCGCCGACCTGGTGGCGATGCTCGCCCCGGGCGGCTGCGGGGCGGTTCAGTTCCACCTTGGCCGCCGCGCCCGCTGGTTGCGCCGCGCGGTCGGCAGCGCACGCGGCCGCCACCGGGTCATCAACATCGCCGTGAACGCCCTGCACGGCACCTTCTCCACCAAGGGCCTGCCCTACGAGATGAACGAGTACGACCTGAAGGAGCTGCTCGTCCTGCTCAGCGAGGCCGGCATTGCCGAGGTGCTGGTGGGCAGCGACGTGCGCGCCGACGCCGTCGACGCGACGCTGCTCTTCGCCCGACCCGACACCTGACGCAGAGAAGGCTCGGGCGAATACGGCGACTGTCCAACACCGGTTGTCGGGTGGGGCGCCGGTCGATGGGACGCGCTGGCCGGCTACGCGCGGGGGCTCGCCGCGCTGCTGAGCCCGCGGGGCCGGCTGCTCAACCACGCGATCTCCTCGGTGCGGTCGCAGCCGGACGGGTAGCCATTGGCCGGCCGGTGACCACCATGACACCGCCGCGGCGCGTGTGCGCCAGACAGCCCGAGCTCTATCAGCCGGGATCCGCCTTGCGCCGATCGTTGTACTCGCGCATCCGGCGGGGGTACCCGACGACGGCCGCCTCGTACAACGGCAGCCGCAGGTCGCGGGCAAGGCTGGCGATCGCAGCCGGCGTGCCGACCCGGCGGCGGGTCCACTCCCCGTCAGCGGCGACCGCCACCGCGGTGGTGTCCGTCGCGGTGGTCTCCGGCTCGAGGTAGAACTCCACGCCGATCCGGCTGGTGGCGAACTCGCGCAGGTGCGCGAGGTCGGCCGCTGTTGCCTCGCGGTCCAGCGTGTTCTGGAACTGGCTGGCGCGTCGCCGGCCGCCCTGCCGGCGGCGCCCGCGTAGCCGGTCGATCCACGACATGCGTCCATGGTGCCGGCCGCACCGAAAGTTGCCGTCAAGCGGGCAGCAGCCTTGGCAGCGGGTCGCCGGTCGGCGGCCGCGCCTCCTCCTGGCCGGTGCGCGCCTCGGACGGCAGCCACACCACGAACGTGCTCCCCCCGCCCGGCGCGCTGTGCACGGCGACCGCGCCGCCGGAGCTCTCCGCGACCTGCCGGACGATCGCCAGCCCGAGCCCGGTATGTCCCTCCCGGCGGGCCGCGTCCGCTCGCCAGAACCGGTCGAACACCCGGGTCTGGTCCGCGGGCCGGATCCCCGGCCCCTCGTCGCGGACCGCCATCCAGCACCAGCCGCCCTCGCGGCCCGCGGCGACCAGCACCTCGCTGTACTCAGGGGCGAGCCGGATCGCGTTGCTGAGCAGGTTGGCCAGCGCCCGGCGGAGCTGCTCGTGGTCGCCGACGACGACCAGGCCGGCCTCGACCCGGCGGCGCACGGTCAGGTGCCGGTCCCCGGCGAGCAGCCGGAACTCTTCGCTGGCCTCGGCGACGATCTCGGCGAGGTCGACGCCGGTCTCGGTGAACGCGGGCGCGGTCCGCCGGGCCGAGGCGAGCAGGTCCTCCACCAGCCGGGACATCCGCGCGCTGGCCCGGGAGGCGACGAGCGCGGCATGCCGCCGCTCGTCCGGGGTGACGTCGTCCCGGGACAGCACCGCGTCCAGGTTGGTCTGGATGATCGCCAGCGGGTTTCGCAACTCGTGCGAGGCGTCGTCGACGAGCTGGCGCTGGGCGGCGAATGCGTCGTCGAGCCGGTCCAGCATGCCGTCGACGGTGTCGGCGAGCCGGCGCAGCTCGTCGTCGGGCTGGCCCAACCGGATCCGCCGGGACAGGTCGGTGGCGGTGATCTCCTCGGTGGCGGCGATGATCCGGCGCACCGGGCGCAACGCCCGCCCGGACAGCCACCAGCCGATGACGAGGCTGCCGGCGAACAGCCCGGCCAGCGTGCCGACGGAGTAGACCCGCAGCGTGCGCAGCGTGTTGTAGTTGACCACCCGCTCGACGTCGGAGACCTCTGCGGCGGTGAACGAGTCGACCGTGATCCCGCGATACTGCTTGTCCACTTCGAACGTCTTCGCCACCGGCCGAGCATCCAGGCTGTTAGACAGTCCGAAGTAGATCCCGCCGACGACGAGGGCGGCGAGGCCGAACAGCAGCAACGAGTATGTGACGGTCAGCCGGAACCGGACCGTCCTGGTCCACTCTGGACGGCGGCCGGCCAGGGCGGCCAGGGCGCGGAACCGGCGGCGGCCCCGGTCGGGGCGCCGCGCGGTCACCGCGCCACCTCGCGGAGCCGGTAGCCGCGGCCGATCATGGTCTCCAGCAGCGGCTCCTCGCCGTCGAGGGTGAGCTTGCGGCGCAGCGTGCCGACGGTGACCCGGACCGTCTGGGTGAACGGGTCGGCGTTCTCGTCCCAGACGTGGTCGAGCAGCTCCTCCGCCGACACCACGCGTCCCGGCCGGGTCATCAGGTACTCCAGCACGCCGAACTCCTTGCGGGTCAGCGCCAGCGGGCGACCGCCGCGCCGGGCGTCCTGCCGCGCGGCGTCGAGCAGGAGGTCGCCGACCTCGAGCACGGCGGTGCCGCCGCCGGCGTCGCGGCGCAGCAGCGCCCGTACCCGGGCCAGCAACTCGGCCAGCGCGAACGGCTTGACCAGGTAGTCGTCGGCGCCCTCGTCCAGTCCGCGGACCCGGTCGGCGAGCCCGCTCCGGGCGGTGAGCATGAGGATCCGCACGTCGCGGCCGGCCGGCGCGCCGGCCGGCTCGCCACGGCGCACCCGGCGGCACAGCTCGAACCCGTCGCCGTCGGGCAGCGTGAGGTCCAGCACGATCAGGTCGTACGGCTCGACCGCCAGCTTCGCCTCGGCCTCGGCGACGCCGAGTGCGATGTCCACCGCGTAGCCGGCGCGACCCAGCCCGACCCGGAGCGCAGAGGCAAGGCCCTCCTCGTCCTCCACCACGAGCAATCGCATACCACGACGGTACGGCCTCGCGCTGGGTCCGCCGGTCCGCGCTTCACGCCAGCTTTCGGTCTCGCTTCCGGGCGTTTTCGCCGTCCGGGCGTTCCATGGGCTGGCGTTACGCGACTCCAGAGCGACATCGTCGAGAAAGGACCGACATGGCACTGTCCACCCGCACCAAGCTCGCCGGTCTCGGCGTGGCGATCGCGGCCGGCGTGCTCGGCGTGACCGGGTTCGCCTACGCCAACGACAATGCCGGCGAGACGTCGTACGTGACGACGGTCGACGACGGCTCAACCGCCCCGTCCCAGTCGGCACCGGACACCCGCGGCCAACGCGACCCCGACTGCCCGGAGAAGGACGGCTCCGGCGGGCAGGGCGACGGCTCCGAGTCGTCGCCGGCGCCGTCGCCGTCGTCCCCGTCGACCCCGCCGGCCGTCGACGGGGGCAACCTGTGACCGCATACTCCGCCGACTCACCGGGGGTGGCGCAGGCGGGGGCGGCACCGGCCGCGCCCGAACCGGCGCGCGAACTCGAGCGAGCGCTGTTCGAGGTCAAGCGAGTGATCGTGGGCCAGGACCAGCTGGTCGAGCGGATGTTCGTCGCGCTGCTCGCCCGCGGCCACTGCCTGGTCGAGGGGGTGCCTGGGGTGGCGAAGACGCTCGCCGTGGAGTCGCTGGCCCGCACGATCGGCGGGCGGTTCACCCGGCTGCAATTCACTCCGGACCTGGTGCCGTCCGATGTGGTCGGCACCCGTATCTACCGGCCCTCCAGCGAGGCGTTCGACGTCGAACTCGGACCGGTGTTCGCGAATCTGGTGCTCGCCGACGAGATCAACCGGGCGCCGGCGAAGGTGCAATCCGCGCTGCTGGAGGCGATGGCTGAGCGGCAGGTCTCGCTCGCCGGCCGAAGCTACCCGCTGCCGGCGCCGTTCCTGGTGTTGGCGACCCAGAACCCGATCGAGTCCGAAGGCGTCTACGCGCTGCCCGAGGCGCAGCGGGACCGGTTCCTGCTCAAGATCGACGTCGGCCACCCCACACCGGCGGAGGAGCTGGCGATCCTGCACCGGATGGGGGTGCACCCGCCGGTGGCGCACCCGGTGCTCGACCCGCGCCGGGTGCTCGCCCTGCAGGACGC
Organism: Actinomycetota bacterium; assembly: GCA_046744115.1. GTDB lineage: Bacteria > Actinomycetota > Actinomycetes > Mycobacteriales > CADCTP01 > JBKOXW01. The sequence continues at coordinate 4,343 of JBKOXW010000215.1, forward strand.
CGCCGATCGGGTGTTCGTGCATCACGCGGTCGCCGAGTATGTGGTGCGGTTGGTCGTGGCGACCCGCGACCTGGCCGGACACGGCCAGACCGAGCTCGCCGGCGCGCTGGACTTCGGCGCGTCGCCGCGAGCGACGCTGGGCACCGCGGCGGCGGCCCGGGCGCTGGCGCTGCTGCGCGGCCGGGACTATGTACTGCCTGGCGACGTCCGGGACGTGGCGCCGGACGTGATCGCGCACCGGTTAGTGCTGTCCTTCGACGCGGTCGCCGACGGCCTCGACCCGCGGTACGTGGTCGAGCGGGTGCTCGCCGCGGTCCCGCAACCGCGGGTCGCGCCGGCACGCGACGCCGCACCGGAGCGTGCGGATGAGGTGGCCGCATGAACCGGTCCGGCGCGCCCAGCCTGGCGGAGCTGGCACCGGAGCCGGCGCTGCGCCGGCTGGAGCTGACCATCGTGCGCCGGCTCGACGGGCTGCTGCAGGGCGACCATCTCGGGCTGCTGCCCGGGCCGGGCAGCGAGCCCGCCGAGGCGCGGCTCTACGCGCCCGGCGAGGACGACGTGCGCCGGATGGACTGGGCGGTCACCGCCCGGACCGCCGAGGCGCACGTCCGCGATCTCGTCGCCGACCGGGAGCTGGAAACCTGGGCGCTGGTCGACGGGTCGGCGTCGATGGACTTCGGTACCGCCCGGATGGAGAAGCGGGACCTGGCGGTGGCCGCGGTGGCCGCGGTCGGGTTCCTCACCGCGCGTGCCGGCAACCGGCTCGGCGCGCACGTGCTCCGGGCCGGCGGCGTGACCCGGCTGCCGGCCCGGACCGGTCGGCGGGCGCTGCTTGGCCTGCTGCGGACCCTGCTGGCGGCAGCGCGGACGCCGCCGGGCGCGGCCCCGCCACCCCGCCTCGGCGACACGGTGGACGAACTTGGCGGGCAGCGGCGGCGGCGCGGGCTGCGGATCGTCGTCTCCGACTTCGTCGACGAGGATCTCGGCTGGGAGCGACCGCTGCGCCGGCTCGCCGCCCGGCACCAGGTGCTCGCCGTCGAGGTGGTCGATCCGCGCGAGCTGGAGTTGCCCGACGTGGGCCTGCTCGCGGTCGTCGACCCGGAGAGCGGCCGGCGGCGCGAGGTGTGGACCGGCCGGCGGGCGGTGCGTAGCCGGTACGCGGCCGCAGCCGCGGAGCACCGGATCGCGGTGCGGTCCGCGCTGCGCCGGGCCGGCGCGGACCACCTGGTGCTGCGCACCGACCGAGACTGGGTGCGCGACCTGGCTCGGTACGTCGCCGACCAGCGCCGCCGGGCCCGGATCCGGAACTACCCGTCCCGGCCAGCTGGAGCCATCGCACCTGGAGGTTCGGCATGACGTTCCTGTCTCCTGGCCGGCTGTGGCTGCTGCTGGCGGTCGCCGCGCTGGTCGCGCTGTACGTGCTGATGCAGCGCCGCCGCACCGCGTACGCCGTCCGGTTCACCACGCTGCCGCTGCTGGACCGGATCGCGCCCCGCCGCCCGGGCTGGCGGCGGCACGTCCCGGCGACCGCGTTCCTGCTCATGCTGCTGCTCCTGGTGGTCGGCTTCGCCCGGCCGACCGCCGAGGCGCAGGTGCCGCGCGAGCGGGCCACCGTGCTGGTGGCGATCGACGTGTCCAACTCGATGCAGGCAACCGACGTCGAGCCGAACCGGCTGGCAGCGGCCGAGCAGGCGGCCGCGGCGTTCATCGACCAGCTGCCGGACCAGTTCAACGTCGGACTGGTGACCTTCTCCGGGCAGGCGAACGTCGTCGTGGCGCCGACCACTGACCACCCGACGGTGCGGGCCGCCGCACAGGACCTCGGCCTCGGGCCGTCGACCGCGATCGGCGAGGCCGTGTTCGCCTCGCTGCAGAGCATCCGAGCGCTGGACGCGAGCCTGGGTGGGACGCCGGACTCGGAGCCGCCGCCGGCCCGGATCGTGCTGATGTCGGACGGGTCCAACACGGCCGGACGGAGCCCCGTCGCAGCGGCCGAGGCCGCCGCCGCCGCGCAGGTGCCGGTGTCGACAATCGCATACGGCACGCCCGAGGGCGCCATCACGCTCAACGGGGTAACCACCCCGGTGCCGGTTGACCAGGCGGCACTGCGGCAACTCGCCGACGCGACCGGAGGGCAGGCCTACACCGCCGCGACCGGCGAGGAGCTGGGTGCCGTGTACGACGACATCGGCAGCTCGATCGGCACGCGTACCGAGCGGCAGGAAGTAGCCGTCTGGTTCGTCGGCGCCGGCCTGCTCACCGCCGCCGCGGCCGCCGCCGCGTCGCTCGCCTGGTTCGCCCGGTTGCCCTGATCCCGTTGCCCCGACCGGACGGCCGATCCCTGACCGCCCCTGACCCGCCGCACGCACGGCCTCACCCGCCCCTAGACGCCTCGCCCGCCGGTGCCTCGAAACCCGCCGGCGGGCGGGGTCCCACTACCGCTGAGGACGACCATGACTGAGCTGGACACCGGGGCCCCGCAGCGCGGTCCCGCCTTCATCTCACCGGATCCCGGGTCGGCTCGCGTCGCCGCCCAGGCCTCGCCCCCGTCGTCCGTTCCGCCGCGCGCCTCACCCGCTGTGACACCGCCGGCGCCGCCGGCGGCGAGGCCGTCGGCTGGGTCGGGCCGGCGCGTCGTGCTGACCGCCGTGGTTGCCGCGACGCTCGTCGGCGGGGCCGCCGGGGTGGGCGCCGCGACGCTGACCGGAACCGGTTCGTCCGGCCAGCTGCCGCAAGTCCAGGCGCGGGCCCGAGCGCCCGGCTCGCTGAGCGAGGTCGCCGCGCGGGTGCTGCCGAGCGTCGTGTCGGTGCACGTCCGGTCCGGCTCCGGCACCGGTACCGGATCCGGCTTCGTCGTCGACAGTGCCGGCCACATCGTGACGAACGCGCATGTCGTCGGCGGCGCGGACGAGATCACCGTGGTCGACTCGACGGGCCGCACCCGCGCGGCCGACCTGGTAGGCGTTGACACCTCGAACGACCTCGCGGTGATCCGGGCGGGCGGCGGGCTGCCGGCGGCGACGCTGGGCCGCTCGGCCGATCTCGCGGTCGGCGACAGCGTGCTCGCCGTCGGTTCGCCGCTGGGCCTGTCCGGCACGGTGACCGCCGGCATCGTCAGCGCCGTGGACCGGCCCGTCCGGTTTGGCGACGGCGGCCCGCGCAGCACCGCTATCCAGACCGACGCGTCGATCAACCCCGGCAACTCGGGCGGCCCCCTTGTCGATGCCGCCGGCCGGGTCGTCGGCGTGAACACCCAGATCGCCACGCTCGGCCGGGCCAGCGGCAACATCGGCATCGGCTTCGCCATCCCAGTCGACCGCGCCGCCGACGTGGCCGAGCGGCTGATCGCCGGCTCGTAGCTTCCGCCGACCGGCGCTGCGGGCGGTGTTCGTCGCCGCAGCGAGGGCCATCGCAGAACGTCCTGGCGTGCCTGGCGGACCACGTCCGCCGACGCCCGCAGCGCAACCGGATCCACTTCGATATCTGGGTGCCGCACGACCAGGTCGATTGCCCCCTAGTCCTGTCAACGCGCGGGGGTCTGGGCTATCCCGCCGACCACGGGGCGTAGGGGAAGCGGTTCCGTTGCCCCGGTCGCCGGTCAGCTCGCTGAGGGGACATCCACCACGAGGGCATCGCCCTGCGCCCGGACCGCATAGACTTGGACGGACCGTTCCGCTGGTCCCCGCAGAACGTCACCCGTCGAGACGTCGAAGCGGCTACCGTGGCAGATGCACTCGAGGGTCGTGCCGTCGAGCTCCCCTTCCGAAAGCGAGCAGCCACGGTGCGTGCAGATGTCGCTGAGCGCGTAGAAGGTGCCCTCGACGTTCGCGACGGCGATCTCGTAGCCACCCGCGTCGAACTTGGTCAACCCGGACTGCGGGACGGCGCTGGTACTCCCCAATGTCAGGGGCGTGACCCGGGCGCCGGGCTCGGCTCGCTCCGGGGGCCGGCGTCGGAAGCTGGCCTGGACCAAGGTCTTGATGCGGCGGAGCTGGCTCATCTCATCCTCTCCGGTGTTGAGGCTCGCTGACCTCTCGGAAGACCAGGCGGGTCGCTGGCGCCGAGCGTGCGCAGGAACTCGTGATTGCCCGCGCTGGCGGTGCCGATGACGCGTGCGCCGCGGGCACGGGCGAACTGCACCCGCACCACCATGGTCTCACCCGTTCCGATCGGCACGGTGGGCATGGGGCTGGCGGCGCCAAGAAGCGCAAGCCATCCCCTTCGCCCGCTGTCGAGTCTGGCGTCCGGCCGAGGGCGACCAACTCGACACTTGCGATCACCGTGCACCGTGTTCGAACGATGCGTGAGGAGGGTCCGGCCATGCCACCGAGTGACCGAGCGCCGCACGAGGCCGACCTCGCACGGTGGAACGCAGCAACGGTCATCCTGAAGAGCCGACACGAGGAACTCGTCGCTGACGCCGGCCAACACGTCGGCGTACCCGGCTACGCCTACCTGTACGCCAGAGCGGTCCTCGCCGCCGACCACCCGGCTGACCCTCGCCGACCTCGTCCGCTGGGAGAACCCCGCTCGTCATCGCCCGCGCCGCGTCAGGCCAGCTTGGCAGAGCCGGGCTAGTCGGAGCCCGACCCCGCCGCGTCTCGTGCCGGCTGGTAGGTGAGGATGGCGATGCCGTCGCCGACCGTCTTCGAGTCGACGAGCCGAAGCGGTTTCTTATCACTCAGGTCGCCGAAGAGGCGCTTGCCGCTCCCGAGGACGACGGGGAAGACCATCAGCCGGAACTCGTCGACGAGGTCGTGCTCGAACAGCGCCTGCGCGAGCCGGGCGCTGCCGTGGACCACGATGTCCCCCTCCACCGTCTGCCTGAGCTTGGCGGCCTCCTCCACCACGTCGCCGCTGAGCACCGTCGAATTGTTCCATCCGGGCTCCTGCAGGGTCGAGGACACCACGTACTTGGGCATGGTGTTGAACTTGTCGGCGAACTCGCCCTCCCTTGACGGCCAGGCCTGGGCAAAGCCCTCGTAGGTCACCCGCCCGAGCAGCAGCGCCTCGCTCCGGCGGGTCTCGTCGAGCTTGAACCTCTCGCCCTCCTCTCCGCGGTCGAACGCGAAGGTCCACGCTCCGTGCTTGAAGTCCTCCGATCCGCCCGGGTCCTCCATCACGCCGTCCAGGGAGACGAACTCGGTGACCACGATCCTGCCCATCTTGATCCTCCTTCTCGTTGGCGCGTGCGGCCCGCCGTGGGTCGCAACCGGCGCGTCGTCCGACGAGGGTATGGTACTCAACCGTACAGTTGATAAACCAGACGGGTGAACAAAGGTGGCCCTCGACCAGCTCAGCAGCACCTTCGCCGCCCTCGCCGATCCGACCCGCCGCGAGATCCTCGCGCGCCTGGCAGAGGGTGAGGCCACCGTGAACGAGCTGGCCGAGCCGTTCCCGATCAGCGTCCAGGCGGTCTCCAAACACCTCAAGGTGCTCGAGCGCGCCGGCCTGATCACTCGCGGCCGCACGGCGCAGCTTCGGCCTTCGCGGCTGCAGGGGGCGCCGCTGAAGGGCGCCGTCGACTGGCTCGAGACGTACCGCCGATTCTGGGAGGAGAGCTTCGACCGCCTCGACGCCCGCCTGCAGGCCAATCAGAAGGGACCCGGGAATGGCTGAGCCGCTGCCCCCCGACGGCACGCCCGAAGCGGGGATCACGATCACCCGCGTCTTCGACGCGCCGCGCGAGCGCCTCTGGAAGGAATGGACCGAGCCCGAGCGCTTCGCGGACTGGTTCGGCGGGTCCGAGTCCGAGGTGCCACTTTCCACCATCTCGATGGACGTCAGGCCGGGGGGTGCGTGGCGGGCGACGATGTTCGCCGGCCCTGGCCGCCGCGAGATCCATTGGAAGGGTGACTACCGCGAGGTGGTCGAGCCCGAGCGGCTCGTGTTCACCGTCTCCGACCAGCCCGGCGAGGACGAGTACGAGCTGGTGACGGTCGTCCTCACCGACCTCGGCGACGGCCGCTCCGAAATGCTCTTCCAGCAGCGCGGACGCATGACGCCCGAGCAGTACAGGCGCGCCGGCTCAGGGTGGTCGTCCTTCTTCGACCGGATCGCTGAGCGCCTCGCCGGCACCTGACGCGCAGGCCGAGTTCGTCCGGTGCCCCCGTGACGCGGGCAGCAGCCGGTTACGCGGGTCAGACGACCTGGCCACGCTCGCGCTGGTCCTGGGCCTGGTCGATAGGCGCGCAGGCCCGACCGAAAGGTGCTGGCCGATCGCAAGCCATCCAGCACGCCCAGCGGGGCGCGGTCGGGCCGCCGCTATCGGGGGGAGAAGCCGGCCGCCCGGGCATAGACATCCCGGTAGCACTCCAGCCGACCCAGCGGCGAGTCCACCGTGTCGGCGGCGAGCAGTGCGTGTGCGATCGCGCGCGTCACGCAGTCCGCGCCGGCCGCGAACAGCTCGGTCAGCCAGAGTGCCTCGCGCGCGGCCGGGGTCAGGGCATCACTCGCCGAAAGCGCCTCGGCGCCTGGGGCCGCCTCCGCTTCCCCCTCGCCGACGGTGTGGTCGGCAAACTCGACATCGCCGGTGGAGGCGGCAAACTCGACATCGCCGGTGGAGGCGGCAAACTCGACATCGCCGGTGGAGGCGGCAAACTCGACATCGCCGGTGGAGGCGGCGAACACGGTGTCGCCGTCGAAGAGCGTGTGCGCGGGACGGATCGCGCGGGCGATGCCGTCGTGCGCGGCGGCGGCCATGCGAGCCGCCCGCGCCTTGTCGAGCCGGGCGTTCGTGGCGACGATGCCGATCGTCGTGTTGGTCCGAGAACGCCGCCGAGCCGCGGCCCGTTCCGCCGCCAGCGCGAACTCTGCCGTCGGCACGTGCGCCAGCCGTTCGAACTCGCTCTCCAGGCCGAATGCGGCTCCGTAGAGCAGGCCAGTGGCCGGGTCCACAGTGGACCCGAACGCGTTGACCGCCACCAGGGCGGCCACCACGACACCGCCGCCGAGCGAGACGCTCGCCGTGCCGATGCCGCCCTTCAGCCCGCTTGCCATCGCGCCCGTGCCCGCCCCGACAACGCCCTGCATGGCGCCGCCGTCCCGGCCGGCGGCTTGCGCGGCCGCGTACCCCAGGTCGGCGGTCGGACGGATGCCGAAGTCACCGCCCCGGCCGAGGTCGAACAGCGCGACCGCGGGCACGATCGGCACCACCTGGTGTGGTTCGGGACCGACCGGGTAGCCGCGGTGCCGCTCGGCGAGCCAGCTCATCACGCCGCCGGCCGAGTCCAGGCCGTACGCGCTCCCCCCGGTGAGCACGATCCCGTCGACACCGGACGTAAGGTTGCGCGGGTCGAGCGCGTCGGTCTCGCGCGTCGCCGGCCCGCCGCCGCGGACATCGACGGCGGCGACAAGGCGTCCCTCCTCCGGCCGGACGACCGTGACGCCGGTGAGCCGCCCGGGCTCGCGCCACTGCGCGTGGCCGACCAGCACGCCCGGCACGTCGGCGATCGAGTTCGTCGGCCCGCGGCGCGGGGTGCCCGAGCCGCCAGCGGTCATCGTCCCGCCGTGTACGGCGCCAGCTCGCGACGGGCGATCGACATCCTGTGCACCTCGTCCGGCCCGTCGGCGAGATGCAGCGTCCGCGTCGCCGCCCACAGCCTGGCCAGCGGGAAGTCCTGCGACACGCCGCCGCCGCCGTGTGCCTGGATGGCCCGGTCGATCACCCGGGAGGCGACGTCCGGCACGGCGACCTTGATCGCCGCGATCTCGACCCGCGCGCCCTTGTTCCCGACCGTGTCCATCAGCCATGCCGTTTTCAGCACGAGCAGCCGGGCCATCTCGATCTGGATCCGGGCGTCGGCGATCCACTCCTGCACGACGCCCTGCTCGGAGATCGGGCGACCGAACGCGACCCGGCTCGTCACCCGCTCGCACATCAGCGACAGCGCCCGCTCCGCCGCGCCGAGCGCACGCATGCAATGGTGGATGCGGCCGGGGCCGAGCCGCTCCTGGGCGATCCGGAAGCCTTCCCCCTCGCCGAGCAGCACGTTGCGAGCCGGCACCCGCACGTCGTCGAACGCGACCTCGGCGTGCCCGCCGTGCGAGCCGTCGGTGTACCCGAAGACGTGCAGCCCGCGCAGTACCCGCACCCCCGGCGTATCCGCCGGCACCAGCACCATGCTCTGCCGGCGGTACCGCGGCGCGGCCGGATCGGTCACGCCCATCACGATGAGGATCGCGCAGGCCGGGTCGAGCGCCCCCGTCGACCACCACTTCCGCCCGTTGAGCACGTACTCGTCGCCGTCCCGCTCGATGCGCAGCGCGATGTTCGCCGCGTCGGAGGACGCCACGTCCGGCTCGGTCATGCAGAACGCCGACCGGATCCGGGCGTCCAGCAGGGGCCGCAGCCACTGCTCCCGCTGCGCCTCGGTGCCGAACTGGGCAAGGATCTCCATGTTGCCGGTGTCCGGCGCCGAGCAGTTCAGCGCCTCGGGCGCGATGTGCGGCGAGCGGCCAGTGATCTCGGCCAGCGGCGCGTACTGCAGGTTGGTCAGCCCGGCGCCGTACTCGGGGTGCGGCAGGAACAGGTTCCACAGGCCGCGCGCGCGGGCTTCCGCCTGCAGCTCGGCCATGATCGGCGGGCGGGACCACGCGTCGGCCGCCGCATCGACCTGCTCGGCGAACACGGGCTCGGCCGGGTAGACGTGGCCGTCCATGAACTCCAGCAGCCGGTCGCGCAGCTCACCGGTCTTGGCGTCGAACTCGAAGTCCATGTCCGGACCGTACCGGCTGGCACGGCCCGCGTTACCGCGCAGAGGTGTAGCTGACGAACGACGGCGTCGTCGTCGGCGTACCCCCCGCGTCGAAGCAGATCACGTCACGGACGACCGCGTTGCCGCCGAAGGTGGCCCAGGTCGTGTTCAGCCCGCAGTAGCTCCCGCTGCCGGTGAACGCGGTGACCTGCACGTGGTCCGGCCGCGCGCCGATGCCCGGAAAGGTGACCAGCCGCAGCCCCGGCCCGGCGTTCACGACCGTGTTCGCCTGACCGGCCGAGTTGAAGTTCGTCGGGCTCGGCGGGACCGCGCCCAGCGTGTCGAGGACGTACCCGAACCGCTTCGGCGGCAGCAGCCCGCCGGTGATCGCCCGCTCCCGCTGGTAACTCAGGTTCCACGACGTGTCGTACGGCGCGCCGCCGGCGTCGACACAGGCGACGTAGGCGACCTGCGCGAGCGGCGTCGCGATCCAGTCGACCACGGTGCACCGCGCGCCCTGCCCCCGGTCCACCGCGGTGACCTGGATGCCGCCGGCCACGCCGGGCGTGCCGAGGTTGGTCAGCTCGGCGCGCCAAAACCCGATCGCGAGAGGGGTGACCACGTTCGCCCCGCCGGCCGAGTTGTAGTCGTACAGGATCGTGCCGAGCGGGTCGGTGTAGAGGTAGGCGTACGCGTCAGCGGGGCCGCCGACCGGTCCCGAGCTGGTCGAGTAGAGCACGGTGAACGTCGCGTCGTCGGGCGCGCCGCCCGGCCGGTAGCAGGCGACGACGACGTCCTGGTCGGAACCGTTCGGGGCCCAGTCCTCGACCTGGCACCACCGGCCCTGCCCGTCCACCGCGGTCACGTGCGCGACTCCGTTCTTGGACGCGGTGTGCGGGAAGTGCACGACGTACCGCCCCGGCCCGATCTGCTCGACCGTCGCCCAGTCCGCCGGGAACGCGGCCTTCCAGCCGCCCGACTGCCGAGCCGTGTCGAGGACCAGGCCCGGCGGCGGCGTCGGGTCGTGCATGTACGCGAAGCCCCAGAAGTCCGGCGTGGCCGCCACCGCGGGCGACGCCGGTGCGAGCAGGGCGCCGCCGCCGGCCAGAGCCCCGGCCAGGGCGGTCGTCGCCAGCAGCCGGATGCCAGGCCGGCGTCGGCCCCTCGTGGTGATCGTCATGGTGCAATCCCTCCCCCGGGCACGGCGAAGCGGGCCGCGCCCCTCACCGGACATGAGGGCCGGGCAGCGGCGCGCAGACACGTTCTGCCCGGGACAGTCACCGACTCGGCCCGAACGGGCAGCCGCGCGCCGCGCTACGCCGGTGCCGCGCCGGACAGCAGCAGGTCGATCAGCAGCGCCGCGCTCCAGCTGAAGTCGCCGCTGCCGTATCCGGTGCCGGTGAACGGGTCGAAGTACTCCCGCCAGCCGGACCGCCGGACCAGCCCGACCATGCTGCGTGCCACGTCGTCGGCCAGGTCGGTGATGCCGTGCTGGCGCAGCCCGCGCCAGAGCAGCCAGTCGGTGTTGATCCACACCGGGCCGCGCCAGTACCGTCGCCGGTCGAACTCCGGGCTGGCCAGATCATGGCTCGGCACCACGAAGGCGTCCGGAGTGGACGGAGTGAAGTGCTTCGACTGCAGGTCGGTGACGATCCCCTTGACCTGCTCGGCCGGCAGGTCGGGGTCGAGCAGCGGCATCAGCGAGCTGATCGTGTTCTTCCGGACGAGCCGGTCGTCGCGGATGTCGCGGGCGTGGAAGCGGCCGGACTCCGGGTCCCACAGCTGGTCGAGCATGCCGCGCTGGACGCGCTCGGCGAGCGCCCGATGCGGTGCCGGGTCGTCGCCGAGCAGCGACGCCATCTCGGCCAGCGCGTGCGCGGACCAGCACCAGATCGCGTTGAACAGCGGGTCCGCCACGACGAACGGGCTGCTCGCGAGCATGCGCTCGTCGTCGTAGCCGACGTCCCGGTACCGGATCGCCAGGTAGACGAAGCGGTCGTAGGCGGCATCGGTCGGCCGGTCGGCAGGATCGGCGTGGATCAGGTCGTGCCGGCGGTACGGCGGCAGCGCACCGGGTGGGATCGTCATCTCCTCGAGGTCCTCGTCCCATATCGGCGCGTTGTCCATTCCGGACTCCCAGGGGTGGACGATGACGGCGAGGCCGAGCCCGGCGGGGTCGCGCCGCCGCGCCAGGTAGTCGTGCGCCGCCACCAGCCTCGGGTAGATCCGCTCGAGGAACGCCAGCGCCGCCCGCTCGTCGCCGGCCCGGCGGTACACCTCCAGCGCGGCCCGCGCGTGCAGCGGAGGCTGGGTGATCCCGGAGGTCTCCGGCGGCCCGGCGACCCCGTCGGCGCGCTCGGAGTCCCAGAAGTCGGGCCCCGGGAAGTACGCGTCCCGCGGGACGGCCGGGTTGAAGACGATGTGCGGGATCATCCCGTTCGTCCACTGCGCGGCGAGCAGCGACTCCAGCTCCTGCTCGGCCCGGCGCTGGTCGCGCCACGCCCGCCCGACCGCGATGAACGCGGCGTCCCAGCTCCACTGGTGCGGGTACAGCGACCGGGACGGCACGGTCGACGTGCCCGTCCAGTTCAGGTCCAGCACCCGCTGCGCATCCTCGAGCAGGCCGCGCCCGTTCCCGGCCTTGATCGCCACACCACCCCGCTGGTCCATCACCCCATGGTCCCCGATCGTGCCCGTCCGATCGTCTCCTGTGGATCACGCGCGGGACCGCGCACCCGCACGGAATAGGCTCCTGACATGACTTCGCAGCCCGGCGGCGGAGGGTTCAGCCCGCCCGAGCCGCGCACCGAGGCCGGCCGCGCGGGCTGGGCCGCGTTGCGGTCCGACCCCCGGCGCGCGCTGGTCGCGGTGGACTTTGACGGCACGCTGTCGCCGATCGTGACCGAGCCGTCCGCGGCCCGCCTGGTCGACGGCGGACTGCCGGTGCTGCGGCGACTGGCCGGCTCGGTCGGCACGCTCGCGGTGATCACCGGCCGGCCCGCCGCCACGGTCGTCGAGCTGGGCGGGCTGGACGCCGTGCCGGGCCTGCTGGTCGAGGGGCAGTACGGGGCCGAACAGTGGCAGGCCGGCCGGCTGCGCGTCGCCGACCCGCCGCCCGGGATCGCCACCGTCCGCGAGCTGCTGCCGGGCGTGCTCGCCAGCGCCGGAGCCGACCCGGCGGTCTGGGTGGAGGACAAGGCGCTCGCGCTGGTCGTGCACACCCGCCGGG
>JBKOXW010000233.1:0-9544 GCA_046744115.1 Actinomycetota bacterium
CACGAGTTCCAGCTGATCCGCGGGCGCACCGTGCCCGACGCCAGCGAGGGCGCGCAGCTGATCCAGCAGATCTCGTTCCGGGTCAACACGCTGACCGAGCTGATCGAGTTCTACGAGAAGTTCGTCGCCAACGACGTGCGCTTCGACATGGTCGTCACGCACGGCAACGCGTTCGGCATCTACTTCTTCGACCCGGAGGGCAACCGCGCCGAGGTCTACTGGCACACCGGCCTGCCCGCCCGGCAGCCGTTCCTCGCCCGGATCGACCTCACCCAGCCCATTCCCGCCCTGCTCGCGCACAACGCCGAGCTGGTGGACCGGTACGGCGTCTCCGGATACCTGGAGCCCGGGCTGGTCGACAACCTCATCCCCGACGAGGAGAGCTGACATGAGCAGGGATGTCCGACCGATCTTCGCCGACATCGACTCGTTCGACCCGGACCGGTTCGTCGCGCACCTGACCCCGGACGCGGTGTTCCGTTTCGGCAACGGCAACCCGGTCGTCGGACGCGAGGCGGTCCGCGAGGCCGTCGCCGGGTTCTTCGGCACCATCGACGGGCTGCACCACCAAACCCTGAACACCTGGGAGATCGGCGACACCGTCATCGCCCAGATCGACGTCGAATACGTCCGCAAGGACGGCAAGCACGTCACGGTGCCGAACGCCGACATCCTCGTCTTCGACGGCGACCTGGTCCGCGACTGGCAGATCTACATCGACCTCGCGCCGGTCTTCGCGTAGGAGCGCCGAGGCGCCATGCTCACCCCCGACCACATCGACCGGACCGCCGCGGCGCTCGCCGAGGCCGGCCGGTTGGGCAAGCCGATTCCACCGCTGACCGAGACCTGGCCCGGACTCGGCGTGCAGGACGCGTACGCCATCCAGCTGCGAGGCGTCCAGGCCGCGGTGGCGTCGGGTCGGCGGGTGATCGGTTACAAGATCGGGCTCACCTCGCCGGCGATGCAGGAGCAGCTCGGCGTGGCCGAGCCCGACTTCGGTCACCTGCTCGACGACATGCACGTACCGGTGGTCGTCTCCCTGTCGACGCTGTGCGCGCCCCGGGCGGAGCCGGAGATCGCCTTCGTGCTCGCGCGCGGCCTCGAGGCGCCGGGCGCGACGGCGGCCGGCGTGCTCGACGCCACCGACGTCCTGCTGCCCGCGATCGAGGTGGTCGACAGCCGCATCGAGGACTGGCGCATCGGCATCGCCGACACGGTCGCGGACAACGCGAGCAGCGGGCGGTTCGTCCTCGGCGGCCCGCCCGTCCGGGTAGGCGATGTGGACCTCACCGACGTCGCCGTCGAGCTCGCCGTCAACGCATCCGTGGTGCACGCCGGCGCGACCGGCGCGGTGATGGGTGATCCCGCCGTGGCCGTCGCGTGGCTGGCCAACACGCTCGCCGCGTTCGGCGTGCGGATGGGCGCCGGCGACGTGGTGCTCTCCGGCTCGTGCACCGCGGCCGTGCCCGTGCGGGCCGGCGACACGGTCACGGCCGAGTTCGCCGGGTTCGGGGCCGTGACCGCCCGATTCACCTGACGCGACTGCCGACCGATCGAGGAGGAGGCCGACGTGATCACGCTGCAGGACATCGCGTACGTCCGTTCCGGTGTCGCCGACCTCGACGCGGCGGTCCGCTTCGCCACCGACATCGTCGGCCTCGAGCTGATGCGGCCGGACGAGGCGCGCGTCGCCCACCTGCGCGCGGACCACCGCCATCACTGCCTCGCGCTGGTCGAGGGCCGGTCCGGGGTCATCGCCTCCGGCTTCACCGTCTCCGACGACGGGGCGCTGGCCGCGGCGGAGACCGAGTTCGAGCGAGGCGGGTTCGCCGTCGAGCGCGGCGGGGCGGCCGCCGCTCGGTCCCGCCGGGTCGGCGAGTTCATCGCGTTCGACGATCCGTTCGGCAACCGCCTCGAGCTGGTCGTCGGCCAGGAGACGGTCGCCCGGCCGGTGGCGTTCTCGCGCGGCGCCGGCATCACCGAGTTCGGCCACCTGTGCCTGGACGCGCCCGACGTGCGCGCCGCGTACCGGTTCTGGTCGACGTTCTTCAACGCCCGGGTCTCGGACTGGATAGGCGACCGTGCCTGCCTGATGCGTATCGACCCCGTGCATCACAAGCTGGCCGTCTTCGCCGGCGACGAGCCCGGCCTGTGCCACATGAACTTCCAGGTCGCCTCGATCGACGACGTCTTCCGCAGCTGGCACTTCCTGCAGGAGCGCGGCGTGCCGATCGAGATGGGCCCGGGCCGCCACCCGCAGTCCACCGCCGTCTTCCTCTACTTCCTCGGGCCGGAGGGATTCACCTACGAGTACTCGTACGGCGTGCGCCGCATCGACGACGACGCCGCCTGGACACCGCGCACCTTCGACCCCGACGAGCCGGGCTCCATCGACATGTGGCTCGGGCCGGTGCAGCGGGTCACCACCCAGCGCCAACTCCGGATCGCACCGACCCTCGCCGCCGCAAAGGAGTAGCCACCCCATGACCGTTGACCACGCTGCCACCGTCCTGCCCGCCGCACGCCGGCCGTGCGACTCCGAGCTCGCCGAGACGATCATCGCCGAGCTTCGTCCGACGTTCGGCGGCGACCTGATCCGGGCCGCGGATCCTGGCTACGAGGACGCGCGCCCGGTGTGGAACGCGATGGTCGAGTTCCGCCCCGGCCTGATCGCGCGCTGCACCGGCACCGACGACGTCGTGGCCGCGGTACGGGCCGCCGCGCGACACAACCTGCTGACCTCCGTGCGGGGCGGTGGCCACGGTGTGTCCGGCAAGGCCCTGTCCGACGGCGGCCTGACGATCGACCTCACCGGCATGCGCCGGGTGGAGGTGGACACCGACCGGCGCCTGGTGACGGCGCAGGGCGGCTGCCTGCTCGGCGACGTGGACGCCGCGACCGCGCCGCATGGCCTCGTGGTGCCCGCCGGCATCGTCTCCGAGACCGGCCTGCCGGGGCTCGCCCTCGGCGGCGGGATCGGCTGGCTGTCCCGGAAGTTCGGGGCGACCTGCGACAACTTCGAGTCGCTGCAGGTCGTGACGGCGGCCGGCGAGGTGCTCGAGGTCGACGCCGGGGGGCATCCGGACCTGTTCTGGGCGCTGCGCGGTGGCGGCGGCAACTTCGGGGTCGTCACCGAGTTCCGGCTGCGCGCCCACGAGTTCCCGACGGAGATCCGCCTCGGGCTGGCGATCTACCGGCCCGAGGACGCAACCGAGGCGCTGTACGAGTACGCCCGGCGGTACCCGGACATGCCGGTCGAGCTGTCCTGGCACGCCGCGCTGAAGCAGTCGATGCCCCCGCTGCCGTTCGTGCCCGAGCCGCTGCGCGGGCAGCGCGTGCTGCTCATGTTCGGTATGTACCTGGGCGACCCGGAGTCCGCCCCGGCCGCCGAGCTCACCGAGCTCGTCACCACGATCGGCCACCCGGCCGCGGCCGCGACCGTCGTGCTGCCGTTCGCCGGGCGGGTGCAGCGGATGCTCGACGCGGAGTTCCCCAACGGCCGGCGCTACTACACGAAGGAGGGCCACCTCGACAGCCTCACGCCGGAGACCATCGACGCCCTGGTCGCCGCGTGGCAACCGCTGACCATCGAGGGCGAGGTCGAGATCATCGGTCTCGGCGGCGCGATGGCCGCTCCGCGCGACGACACCGCCTTCCCCAATCGGGGCTCGCAGTGGTGGCTCAACTTCGCCACCCACTGGAGCGAGCAGGCCGACGACGCGGCGAACGTCAAGCAGGTCCGGGACGCGTTCAACGCGCTCCGGCCGTGGATCGGCGGCTGCTACGCCAACATGCTGAACTTCGACGAGGCGGACCGTACGGTCGACGCGTTCGGCGGGCCCGAACGCTACGCCCGGCTCGGCCAGGTGAAGGCCGGGTACGACCCCACGAACATGTTCGCCGGCAACGCGACGGTCCTGCCGGCCACGTAGACCCGCTCGCGGGTCCGCCGATCTAGTGGGAGAGGAAGCCGTCGACGAGGCGGACGAACTCGGCGGCGCGCTCGATCATGGTCCAGTGGCCGCACTGACCGAACACGTGCAGGCGCGCGTCGGTCAGGCGGTCGAGCAGCGGTAGCGAGGTGTCGTGCAGGGGAACGACGCGATCGTCGCGGCCGTGGACGAGCAGCACGGGCGCGGCGATGCCGGTCAGCTCGTCCTCGGTCAGCGCGAGGTCGTCGACCCAGCGCTGCCGCGGCGGCGGGAACATCGCCTCCCACGAGGCCCGGACGGCGGGGTCGAGGCTCGCTTCGTACCGCATCCGTACGAGGTCGCCGGTGGCGAGCGACTGGTTGTAGGCGAACAGCCGGATGATCCGTTCCATGTTCTGCAGGCTCGGCGTGTACGCCCACACCTGGTCCAGCCCGGGCGGCAGCGCCATCGGGATCCCCATCGTGCCCATCAGGACCAGGCGCCGGACCCGGTCCGGGCGGGCGACCGCCATCGACAGCGCGACCGCGCCGCCCATCGAGTTGCCGACGACGTCGACGCGCTCGACGCCGAGCGCGTCCAGGACCGCCCAGGCGTGGGCCGTCCACGCCGCCCGTCCGTACTGGCGGTCCTCGCCGGTGGCGGTCCGCCCGAAGCCGAGCTGGTCGTACGCGATCGCGCGCCTCGTCCGGCTCAGCGGCGGCAGGACCGTCCGCCAGTTCGCCAGGCACGTCACGCCGGGGCCGGACCCGTGCAGCAGCAGGACGGGCGGATCGGCGGTGTCCTCGACGGAGTGCTCGCCGGCGTCGATGACGAACGTGTCGACCCCGCCAGCGCGGACCATCGTTCCGGTCTCGGTGAACAGACTCACGGCTGTTAGTGTATACACATCATGGGTAGCCAACTCACCGTCGCGATCGTCGGGTCCGGAAACATCGGCACCGACCTGCTGGCGAAGCTGCAACGCTCGCCGCTCGTCGACGTCCGCTACATGGTCGGCGTGGACCCGGCCTCGGACGGGCTGGCGCGGGCGCGCAGCCGCGGCGTCGAGGCGTCTGCCGGCGGGGTCGACTGGCTCCTGTCCCGGGACGAGCTGCCCGACCTCGTCCTCGAGGCGACCAGCGCCACGGCCCACGCCGCGAACGCCGCGCGGTACGCCGAGGCCGGCATTCAGGCGGTCGATCTGACCCCGGCCGCGGTCGGACCCGCGGTGTGCCCGGTGGTGAACCTGAAGGCACATGCCGCGGCCCCAAACGTCAACATGATCACCTGCGGCGGGCAGGCGACGATCCCGATCGTGCACGCGGTGTCCCGGGTCTGTGCCGTGCCGTACGCCGAGATCGTCGCGTCCATCGCCAGCCGGTCCGCCGGCCCGGGGACCCGCGCGAACATCGACGAGTTCACCGAGACGACCGCGCACGCCCTGGCGGAGGTCGGCGGCGCCGGACGAGGCAAGGCGATCATCGTCCTCAACCCGGTCGAGCCGCCGATGATCATGAGGGACACCGTGTTCTGCGCCGTCCCCGCCGACGTCGACGTCGACGCGGTGACGGCCTCCGTGCACGCCGTTGTCGACGAGGTCCAGGCGTACGTCCCCGGCTACACCCTGCGCGCGGAGCCGCAGTTCGACGATCCGCGCGAGGGGTGGGGCGGGTACGCGCGGGTCGCGGTCTTCCTCGAGGTGTGCGGCAACGGCGACTACCTGCCGCCGTATGCCGGCAACCTCGACATCATGACGGCGGCGGCCGCGCGGGTGTGCGACGTGATCGCCGCGCGCCGGCGGGTGTCGGCATGACGGCGGCCCCGACCGGCGCCGGTGCGGCGCCGGCCCTGCGCATCACGGATTCCACCCTGCGCGACGGCTCGCACGCGATGGCGCACCAGTTCACCGAGGAGCAGGTTCGGGTGACGGTGCACGCCCTCGACGCGGCCGGCGTGCAGGTCATCGAGGTGGCGCACGGCGACGGGCTCGGCGGGTCGTCGTTCAACTACGGCTACTCCCGCGAGGACGAGCTGCGCCTCATCGCCGCCGCCGTCGACGAGGCCACCCGCGCCCGCATCGCGATCCTGCTGCTGCCCGGCGTCGGCACGATCCGGGATCTGCGGGCCGCCCGCGACGTCGGCGCCGAGATCGCCCGGATCGCGACGCACTGCACCGAGGCCGACATCTCGGTGCAGCACTTCGGCGCGGCCCGGGCGCTCGGCATGGAGACGGTCGGCTTCCTCATGCTGGCTCATCGCGCCGAGCCCGCCGTGCTGGCCCGGCAGGCGCGCATCATGGTCGACGCGGGCGCGCAGTGCGTCTACGTCGTCGACTCGGCGGGGGCGATGGTGCTCGCGGACGCGCAGGACCGCATCGCGGCAGTGCTCGCCGAAGTCGGCGCCGACGCCCAGGTCGGCTTCCACGGCCACCAGAACCTCGGCCTCGGGATCGCCAACTCGGTCCTCGCCTACCAGAGCGGCGCCCGCCAGATCGACGGCGCGCTCTGCGCGCTGGGCGCCGGCGCCGGCAACGCGCCGACCGAGGTGCTCGCCGCGGTCTTCGACCGGCTCGGCGTCGCCACCGGGGTGGACACCGAGGCGATCGCCGCGGCGGCCGAGGACGCCGTGCGCCCGTACATTCCACGGCTCCCCTTTGCCGACCGGGCCTCGATCGTGCAGGGGCACGCGGGTGTCTACTCGAGCTTCCTGCTGCACGCCGAACGGGCGGCCGCCCGGTACGGGGTGCCGGCGCACGCGATCCTGCAGCGCGTCGGCGAGGCCGGCTACGTCGGCGGCCAGGAGGACATGATCATCGACATCGCGCTCCGCCTGGCCGAGGAGCGCGATCTTCCCGTCCGCCCGGGCCAGGGCGCCGCTGATCCGGCCACGGCGCCGGATGGGTCAGCAGCCTCCTAGCTGATTCAAGATTGCACTTGATCACCGGGCTCGGCGGCGAGAACCCTCGTCTCGCGGGGCACGGGTCCACTATCGTGCTTCGTTTCCCTCCAGCCAGGAGGGTGGCGCGCGAAGGCGCGAGGAGGCGAGTCGCGTGCTGGGTCGAATGCCCACACCGCAAGTCGTCGCACTGCTCAAGGCCTCGGGGCCGGCCCAGGCAGCTGTCACATTATTGACCTTTCCGGAGGACCGTATCGACGCCCTGCTGGCGGCGATGGAGCCCGCCGACCTGGCGGGCGTGCTGGCGGCATCCACGCCCGGTCACAGGCGCGAACTGCTCGCGTCCATGACCCCGGACAAGACGCTGCAGGTCATCGCAGTACTCACGCCCCGCCAGTTCGCGGACGTGGTGGCGGCGCTGCCCGCGACATCGGCGGCGAGGTTGTTGGACGCGGCGCCGGCGCCGTTGGCCGGACGAATTCTGGCGGCTTTGCCCGAAATCACGAGGGTCGGGGCTGTCGCACTGATAACACCGCAACGGGCGGACGAATTGGCCGCGGCGCGCTATGACGAGCGCGTTCTCGCAGCGGTCGTCCGAATCGCGCCGCGGGTCTCTCGGCTGCCGTGGCGAACCTGCGATCTCGTCGCCGCGGTCCTCCACCGTGCGATACACATCGCGGTCCGATACCACGGCGACCGCGACCTGGTCGACGAGGAGATTCACGAGGTCGCGCTGGCCACGAACTGGAGCACGGTGGCGGGCCTGATGATCGTCACCGACGCCAAGCTGACCGATGACGTGGTGGGGTACGGCGCCGCGATCGAGGCGGCGGGGTACCCGTTCGAGCTGCTGCGGTGGACCAGCGAGAACGATGACGGCGCGCTCAAGCGCGCGCTGGTGCGCCTGGCGGGGTGAGCCCATCACGGCTGGCGGGGTGAGTCTCTGGCGGCCGCCAGGCCCCGTCTATACCTAATTTCATCGCCGTTCCTCTGCGTTTCTGTGCTATTGTGTTTGCCTGCCCGACCACAAGGGGGTGGGCTACATGGCCGCGAGCGAGGCGCCGGGGTCCGGCGGTCAGTGACGATGTCCCTGCTGAGCGGCCGCACGACCAGCAGGCCCCGGCGCGAGGCTCGACCCGATCCCGCCGAGCTGCTGGAGCGGATCGTCGCGGCGGCGACCGACACTGACGGCGCCGACCTGCAGGCGATCGCGGAGCTCGTCGGTCGCCGCCTCGGTGTCTCCTGCTGCATCGAGGTGTGGACGGACGAGGGCGAGTCCCGCCACGAGTGGCCGGTCGGCAAGAACGGGGCGAGCGGCGGTCTCGGCCAGACGAGCGTGCCCATCTGGTACGGCGGCGAGCCGATCGGCACGCTTTCCGTCGCGTTCGGCATCGGCGGTCGTCCGGGGACTGCCCGCCGGGGGATGCTCCGCGACGTCGGCGCCGTCCTCGGCCCGATCCTGCACGCGCACCGGCTGGAGCGGGAGACGACCAAGTACGAGCAGGCGGCGCTCGGTCTCGCCGCGGCGCTCGGCGAGACCCGGCGAGCGGCGATCGCCGAGCAGGAGGACGAGCGACGGACGCTCGAACGCAACCTCCACGACGGCGCGCAGCACCACCTCGTCGCGCTCCGGATGACGGTCGGCCTGCTGGAGCACGACCTCGGCACCGGCGCGGTCGATACCGCACGGGGGCGGCTGGACCAGCTCGACAGCCTGCTCGACCTCACCGAGAACGGGCTCGCCGCCACCGCGTCCGGCGCTCTGCCGCCGGCCCTCGTGACCTCTGGCCTGCTGGCCGCGTTCCAGGCGGAGCTACGGGCGGCGGCCGATATCCGGGTGGAGGCAGACCCGATCGTGCGCGACCGCCGCTACCCGCCGCGGGTCGAGGTCGCGGTGTTCTTCGCCTGCCTCGAGGCCGTGAACAACGCCCGCAAGCACGCGTCCGGCGCCGCGGTCGGCATCCGGCTGGACCACACCTACCGCGGGCTCGCCTTCTCCGTCCACGACGACGGCCCCGGGTTCGACCCGTCCACGCTCGAACGCGGCTGCGGCCTCCGCCTGCTCGCCGATCGCATCGCGGCCGCCGGCGGCGAGCTGGTGCTGCGCAGCGCGGTCGGCGCCGGCACGACCGTCGAAGGGTTCATGCCGATCTGACGGCCTCATCCGCCCGGTAGGACCGCCTCCAGTTAGCGCGCAATGTCCGCGAGCAACCCCTCGCACGTGCGGGCGACCGCGCGGCACGCCTCGCGAGCATCCCGACCGCCGAGCGGGTGCGCCTCGTACGCACGCCAGCGGGCCAGCTCGGCGGTCGCAGCCGTACGAACGTCGTCGGGGCCCGCCGTCGCGTCGAGCCCGAGCCGATCCTGCGGCCGCAGTCCCGCCGCCCCGAGCAGGCGCTCGGCGTCCGCCGCGGTGCCGGGGGGCAGGGCGACCGTGCCCATCCGCATCGCGGCCAACGTGTCCAGCTCGGTGAACTCGTGCGCGCCGGCGACTATCCGCTCGAACTCACCGACCAGCAGGTCCGGCCGGCGATCCGGCCGCCCCTGCCGGCGGAGGACCGCACCGAGTACGCGCAGCGCCGACCGCGCGCGTAGCGCGTCCGACCGCGCCGCGACGTGGACGTCCAGCATCGCCAGTACGTCGTCCAGCCCACTGGCCCTGGCCAGCTCGGAGGCCAGTGCCGCGGCGCCATCCACCATGCCGGCGCGGATCAGGTCCACGGCGATGCGCGCACCGG
>JBKOXW010000017.1:0-4546 GCA_046744115.1 Actinomycetota bacterium
CCGGCGGCATGAGCGGGCCTGACTGTGCGGGTCGCCCGTCTCGGAACGGCGCCGATGTGGTGGGGGCGGTCCGCCGATGGTTGTGTCGGGCGGTCGGCAGTGCGTGCCGGGTTACGTCTGGTTCGGCGTCGCCACGGCGTCGGCTGGGTCGTGGGTGGCGGCCCAGCTGGCAAGGAAGCGGAGCGCGTCGTCGGCGGGGGTTCCTGCGTCGGCGCTGAACGCGACGAGGGCCAGGCCGGGGTCGGCGGGCAGGTCCATGACCTCGTAGGACAGGTGCAGTTCGCCGACGACGGGGTGCTGGATGTGTTTCTGCCCGGTGCGGTGCAGTCGGACGTCATGGGCGGCCCAGCGGACGCGGAAGGCATCGCTGCGGGTGGACAGTTCGCCGACGAGGTCGGCCAGTTCCTTGTCGTAGGGGTCGCGGCCGGCTTCGGTGCGCAGCATGGCCACGGTGTCGTCGGCGGCGTGTTCCCAGTTCATCCAGAACACTCGGGCATGCGGGTTGAGAAAGTTGAACCGGGCGAAGTTGGCCGGTCGGGCCGGATCGGCGAACAGCGGCGCGTACAGCGCCCGCGCGAGCGGGTTCGTGGCGAGGACGTCGAGGCGCCCGTTCTGGACAAAGGCCGGCACCTGCGTCATCCCGTCGAGGATGCGGGCCACGCCAGGCCGGACTTGCTGGGCGGCTGGTCGGCGCCCGGCGCGACGTGCAGGGCCGGCGGCACGGGCGAGGTCGAGCAGGTGCGCCCGTTCGGCCTCGTCGAGGTCCAGCGCCCGGGCGAGCGCGTCGAGGACGCTCTCGGAGACGCCGCTTAGGTTCCCGCGCTCGAGTTGGGAGTAGTACTCGACGCTGACGCCGGCCAGGTCGGCGACCTCGCTGCGGCGCAGACCCGGCACGCGCCGGCTGCGGCTGTAGTTGGCCAGGCCGGCCTGCTCGGGGTTGATCTTCGCCCGACGAGAGCTGAGGAAGGCCCTGACCTCGCCACGGTTGTCCACCGCTCCAGGCTAGGCGGAGAAGCCGCGGCGAGAGGTGTGCTGTCGGTACACGGTCCGGCAGTGACTTGTTCGCGCTGCCGCCGACGCGTTGCCTGAAACCCGAGAAACTACGACAGAGGAGCCATGTGATGAAGCACGTCTCGCTAGGTGGGCTGGACGTCTCCCGGATCGGTCTGGGCGCCATGACCATGGCCGGGACCTACACCAGCGGCGGGGGCCTCGATGACGCGGAGTCGATCCGCGCCATCCACCGCGCGCTGGACCTCGGCGTCACCCACCTCGACACCGCCGAGGTCTACGGCCCGTTCCACAGTGAGGAGCTGGTCGGGCGCGCGATCAATGACCGCCGTGACCAAGTCGTGGTGGCGACGAAGTTCGGCGTCATCTCGCACACCGGTCGCGGCCCTGGCATGCCCGACAGCAGTCCGGCGAACATCCGCACCGTCGTCGAGGGCTCACTGCAGCGGCTGGGCACCGACCGCATCGACCTGTGCTACCAGCACCGGGTGGACCCGAGAACGCCCATCGAGGAGACCGTCGGCGCTCTGGCCGGGCTGGTCGCCGAGGGCAAGGTCCTTCACATCGGCCTGTCCGAAGCCGGCCCCGGCACGATCCGTCGCGCCCACGCCGTCCACCCGGTCGCCGCGTTGCAGACCGAGTACTCCCTGTGGACCCGCGACCCCGAGGCCGAGCTGCTGC
This sequence comes from Actinomycetota bacterium, assembly GCA_046744115.1. Lineage (GTDB taxonomy): Bacteria > Actinomycetota > Actinomycetes > Mycobacteriales > CADCTP01 > JBKOXW01. The sequence goes on from JBKOXW010000017.1 coordinate 1,693, forward strand.
CGCTACTGCGCCAGCTGGGCATCGGCTTCGTCCCCTACTCCCCGCTCGTCCACGGCTTCCTCACCGGCCAGATCCGCACCGTCGACGACATCCCCGACGACGACTGGCGCAAGACGAACCCCCGCTTCACCGGCGAGAACTTCCAACGCAACCTGCGCATCGTCGACGAGGTCACAGCCGTCGCCGCCGAGGCGGGCGCTACACCGGCGCAGATCGCTCTGGCCTGGCTGCTCACCCAGGGCGACGACATCGCCCCGATCCCCGGCACCAGGCGGGTCGCCCGCGTGGAGGAGAACACCGCCGCCGACGGCATCGAGCTCAGCGGTGATCAACTCGAGCGGCTGAACAACGTCACCCCGGCGGCCGGCGAGCGCCACGACGAAGCGAACATGGCCACCATCGACCGCTGACCACGCCCCCCAGGGCGCGCGGCCACGCCACGGCGGTGGGCCGTGCCGTCCGCTGGCGGCGCGCCCACTCCAGACATGGACTGCGGCGCGAAACAACGGGAACAGCGTCACTGGGCCGGGAGCGATGGGTCGTGCCCGCACACCAGATCTGATCGACGGCGCCGATGCGGGACCCCGAATTCAGGAGACCGCTCATCGGCAGATCCGGTCGTGTGTCGTGGCGCGGTGGCAGTCTCGTCCCGGGCTTCTGCGGTTACCGATCGTTATCGTGACCGGCCCGGGCATGGTCCGGCCCGTGCCGGTCCCGACCGATCCGAGCGGCCGCTCCGTCCGCTGTCTGCGATGGCTGCCAGCACGCCAGCGCCGCGACGCCGAGGAGCCGGCCGGCGCCGGCATCGACCGTGGGCGGCTAGCAGTACGGACCTTTGCTATCGAGGCGGCGCAGTTCGCAGGGCAGAGCGAGCCCTCGAGCGGCGGCACTGCGCTGGGCTGCAGCGCGGCGGCACCGCCCCACCAGCCCATCAGCCCGACCAAGAACGCCACCGGCCCAACGACGAGCCGGCAGCCCGTGACCGCCCTGCCGGCCGGCGACATCCACACACGTCCACGGCCCGGCCGGCACCGGCCAAGTCCCCGGCGCCCTCCGGGCCGACCTACCATGGACCCAGGAAGCATCGCCCGCCCGCAGCGCAGATACTCCAGGCGCACGCCGCCAGAGGTGATCAGATCATTTCCTCATAATGACTGGCGAGACCTTCATGCCGTTTCGGGGGGTGACTCGACACTCCAGACCCGCTCGTCGACGTGCCAGTGCGGCACCGAGTAGCGCACCCCGTCGACGCTGATCGTGCCGTCCCAGCCGACCCGGCGGTCTGCCCGAACGCGACGTTGACCGGATGCTCGGGCGGCACATGCAGCCGCCCCCGTTCCTCGACCAGCAGTTCGACCGGCGGCCGGCCAGTGGCCCGGTGCGGGCGGGCGTTGACCTCGGCGCAGAACGCCGCGCACGCCGCGTCGAGCTCGGCGAACGTCGCGTACTGCTCGAGGGCGTCCCGCAGCAGCACGTGCGGCTTGGCATCGGGATCCGTCGGCTCGCAGTGGTAGCAGCCGACTCGCGGTGATGAGCGACCCCCCGCCCCGCATCGAGCCCCAGCGGCGATGGAACGCACTTCCGGCATAGCCGATACGTGCGGCCACGAGCGGCAAGCTGCGAGGCGGCGGCAGCCGGCTCGCGCTTGGAAGGGACGGAAGACTGCCCCATCGGTTGATGGTAGATCGTCGATCTCGCCCGCCGGGTACTCGAAACGGCGGCGGCACGCCTGCGGCCCTGAGGACACAGAGCACCTTCCAGTCTCCGCATCGCTATGTGTGGCCCGCTGAGCTGGCCCTGATGGCCACGCTCGGAGGCCTGGAGCTGCGCGAGCGGTGGGCGGATTGGAACCAGACGCCCTTCACCGCCGACTGCACCTCGCACGTCTGGGTGTGGCAGAAGCCGCACCGCCAAGGCGTGCTGAGCCGGAACGGTCAGCCGTCCGAACAGGACAGTCCATGATGGGCATGCCCTACGGACGCCGTCGGCGCTTGACACACGGAGGAACCGTTCACCTGCTGTGCCTGCTGAGTGCTCGGCTCGGAGACCGCTACTGACCCTCCAGGCTGCGAGCCTGGACTTCCGCTCGAAGTGCCCGGACCTCCGCCACCAGCTCCGTTATCTCCCGAGGTGTCAACGTCTCGGCCTGCTCGACATCCTGCACCCTCTCGATCAGCCAACTCGCGATCGTTGCCGTGACGACACCGAGGAGGGCGATCCCGCCGAGCATCAACGCGACTGCGACCAGTCGACCCTCGTTCGTGATGGGGAAGTGGTCGCCGTAGCCGACGGTGGTCATCGTCGTAACCGCCCACCAGGCAGAATCGCCAAAGGTTGTGATGTTGGCATCGGGCTTGCCGCGTTCTGCTTCGAGCACAGCCAGGGCGGCGAGTATCGCGAACAGGATCGCCGCGCCGATCACGTAGGCCGCGACCCGGCCGCGCAGGCTGCCCGAGGTCGAGCGACTGAGCACCCTCAGCGCGGTCAGCAGTCGAAGCGCGCGTAGCGGACGCAGGAGCGGCACGGCGATGACGATGAGGTCGACAATGTGGCCGCGCACAAAGTCACGACGAGAGCCGGCGAGCCTGAGACGTACGAGGTAGTCCACGACAAAGACGGCGAACGCGCTGGCCGTGATGATCGAGCAGGCCAGCCGCTGCCCGTCTCCGATATCGGGGTCGAGGATTGGCCAGGCGTACGCGCCGAGGAACACCAGAGCGACGAAGGTCAGCGGCCATTCGGTCCGGCGCTTCCAAGCCAGGCGCCGAGAGTCGTCGCGTTCGTTCACCGGGGCAGGAACGCGCAGCGGCTGGTGGGCCACTCCGGCTGCCCCATGCGCCGCACCTCAATGTAC
>JBKOXW010000342.1:0-6459 GCA_046744115.1 Actinomycetota bacterium
CATCTTCGTGTTCCTCGCGCCGGCGCTGCTCGCGCCGCTCGCCGGGCTGCTGGTGGACCGGGTACACAAGCGGCCGCTGCTGATCGCGGTCAACCTCGGCACCGCGGCGGTGGTGTCCGCGCTGCTGCTGGTCCGCTCGGCCGACCAGCTCTGGCTGATCTACGCGGTCACGCTGGTCTACGGCGTGTCGTACGTGATCCTCAGCTCGGCCCAGTCGGCGTTCCTGCGCATCCTGGTGCCGGACGACGGCGATCTCGCCGACGCCAACGGCGCGCTGCAGACCATGCGGCAGCTGATGCGGCTGCTCGCCCCGGTGGCCGGCGCCGGTCTGTTCGCCGCGTTCGGCGCGGGCGTGGTCGTACTGCTGGACGTGGCGACGTTCCTGGTGGCCGCGGCGGCGCTGACCCGGCTCCGGACGGTCGAGCCGGCGCCCGAGCCGAAGCCGGCCGCGCATGACTGGTGGACGGAGATCACGGCCGGCATCGTCCACGTGCGACGGACCGTCGTGCTTCGCCAGATCGTGGTCGCGGTCGCGATCGCGCTGCTCGTGGCCGGCTTCTTCGAGACGCTCGGCTTCGCGATCGTCGAACACGGCCTGCAGCGGTCGCCGGCATTCGTCGGCGTGCTCGACCTGGCGATGGGGTTCGGGTCGGTGCTCGGCGGCGTGCTCGCCGCGTGCGTGGTCCGCCGGGTCGGCACCGGGCTGGCGGTCGCCGCGGGGCTCGCCGTCTTCGCGGCCGGCTCCGCCGCGACCGTGCTGTCCTCGGTCGCGCCCGTGCTGGCCGGCATGTTCGTGCTCGGCATCGGCATCCCGTGGCTCATCGTCGGGCTCTGGACGACGATGCAGACGCTGACCCCGATGCATCTGCAGGGCCGCACGTTCTCGGCGATCGACGTGCTGGTCAGCGTGCCGCAGACGGTGTCGATCGGCATCGGCGCCGGCCTCGTCGCGGTGGTCGACTACCGCCTGCTCGTCGCCGTCATCGTCGCGGTCGTGCTACTCGCCGCCGCGTACCTGGCCAGCCGGCCCGAGCAGCGGCACGCCGGAGCCCCGCCCGAGGCGGCGGCGGTGCCCGACCCGGCCTAGCCGGCGCGGGCTACCCGCGATGCTGCGGGCGCGGCGCCTGCTCGTTCTGCGCCGGGAACGGCGGGACGGCCGGGGTCGTGCCCGGCAGCGCCCGCGGTCCGGCCTCGTCCGGCGCCGGCTCCTCGTCCGTACCGAGACGCTGCCCGCCGCCTGGACGCGCCGGGCCGGGCGCCAGGCCGCTGTGCGCCCGAACGGTGTCGGCGTCGGAGTCCGAGGCGCGGATGTCGGCCTCCGGCTGCTCCCGCGCCGGTGGCAGGTTGGAGTCGAACCAGCCGCTGGTGTCCAGCGTCTCCCGCGGTTCCGCCGGCCGCCCGCCGGACGACTTCGCCGCGTCGATGAGCCAGGACTTCGATTCACCCTCCCCCGTGCGGCCGGTGAGGTCGGCCAGGCCCTCGATCGCCTTGGAGAACTCGCTCGGCACGATCCACAGCTTGTTCGCGTCGCCCTGCGCGATCTGCGGCAGCGTCTGCAGGTACTGGTACGCGAGCAGCTTGGGGTCCGGGTCGGCGGCGTGGATGGAGGCGAACACGGTCTCGATCGCCTTCGCCTGCCCCTGCGCGGCGAGGTAGCGCGCCGCCCGCTCGCCCTCCGCGCGCAGGATCTTGCTCTGCCGCTCGGCCTCGGCAGCCAGGATGGCGGCCTGCTTCTGGCCCTCCGCGGACAGGATCTGCGCGGCCTTCTGCCCCTCGGCGGTCTTGATCGAGGACTCCCGCTGGCCCTCCGCGGACAGGATCACCGCACGCTTGTCCCGGTCGGCGCGCATCTGCTTCTCCATCGCGTCCTGGATGGAGTGTGGTGGGTCGATCGCCTTCAGCTCGACCCGCGCCACCCGGATCCCCCACTTCCCGGTGGCCTCGTCGAGCACGACGCGAAGCTGGCTGTTGATCTCGTCGCGGGACGTGAGCGTCTGCTCGAGGTTCATCGAGCCCACCACGTTGCGCAGCGTGGTGACGGTCAGCTGCTCGACCGCCTGGATGTAGTTGTTGATCGCGTACGTCGCCGCCCGCGGCTCGGTGACCTGGAAGTACACGACCGTATCGATGCTCACCGTGAGGTTGTCGGACGTGATCACCGGCTGCGGCGGGAACGACACGACTTGCTCGCGCAGGTCGATCATGGCGCGGATCCGATCCACGAACGGGACCAGGACGTGCACCCCCGGCTCCAGCGTGCGCTGGTACCGCCCGAGGCGCTCGACGACGGCGGCCCTGGCCTGCGGAATGATCCGCACGGCGCGGGAGAGGATCACGACCACCAGCACGGCGACAACGATCAGGGCGATCACGGCGGGACTCATCGGATCTCCAGACGAGCGTCGACTTCTACGGTTGGGACCAGACCAGGGCGGTGGCGCCGCGGATCTCCATGACCTGCACGGTACGGCCTACCTCGAGCACCTGCGTCGGGTCGTACGCCTCGGCCGACCACTCCTCGCCGGCGAGCTTCACCAGGCCGCCGTGCTGGTCGACGGTGCGCACCACGACCGCCTTGCGGCCGACCAGCGCCTCGATGCCCATCCGCTCGGCGTGCGGCAGCTCCAGCCGGCGCTTCGCCAGCGGGCGCACCACCCCGATCAGGCCGAGCGCGCTCACCGCGAACACCGCCACCTGCAGCGCGATCGGAGCGCCGAGCGCGGCCGCGCCGCTGGCGACGAGCGCGGCGCCGGCGAGCATGATCAGGAAGAGGTCGAGCGAGAGTGCCTCGGCGATGGCCAGCACGCCGGCCGCGATGAGCCACATCAACCAGGCGGGCACGAGTCCAATCCTGCCACGCCGCGCGCGCGACGATCACCGGGTTCACCGAGCCCGACGCGGTCAGCGAGGCGGGCAGCACCCGGCCGGGCAGCGGTCGTGGCTCGGGCCGAGCGGGCCGAGCGCACGCCGGGGCGCGGTCGGGTCCAGCCGCTCGCCGACCAGCTCGCGGACCATCGCGACGAAGGCCGGGTGGGTGCCGGCGGTCGCCGCCCTGGCATAGCCGAGGCCCAGCTTCTCCGCGGTGTGCGCCGCCTGCTCGTCCAGGTCCCAGCGCACCTCGACGTGGTCGCTGACGAACCCGACCGGCGCCACGACCACCGCCCGCGTCCCGGCCGCGGCGAGCCGCTCCAGATGGTCGTTGACATCGGGCTCCAACCAGGGCACCTGCGGCGGGCCGCTGCGGCTCTGCCACACCAGGTCGTACGCGCGCCCCGGATCCACCGCCTCGGTGACCAGGCGGGCCGACTCGGCCAGCTGCGCCGCGTACAGGCCGCCGCCGGGCCCGCTCGCCGCCTGCATCGCGGCCGGGATGCTGTGCGCGGTGTAGACGAGGCGCGCGCCGGGCCGCAGGTAGGCGGGCAGGCCGGCGAGCGCCGCGCGGACGCCGTCCGCGTTCGCCGTCACGAAGCCCGGATGGTTGAAGTAGTGCCTGATCTTGTCGAGCTCGGGCGCGCCGGCACCGGCCGCGGCCCGCGCTCTGGCCAGGTCCTCCTGGTACTGCCGGCAGCCGGAGTAGGACGTGTACGCGCTGGTGACGAACACCAGCGCGCGCCGCACGCCGTCGTCGCGCATCCGCTCGACGGTGTCCTCGACCAGCGGATGCCAGTTGCGGTTGCCCCAGTACAGGGGCAGGTCCAGGCCGTGCGCGGCGAAGTCGACCTCGACGGCCGCGAGCAGCCCCCGGTTCTGCGCGTTGATCGGCGACACCCCGCCGAAGTGCCGGTAATGCTCGGCGACCTCGGCCAGCCGCGCGTCCGGCACGTCGCGGCCGCGGGTGACGTTGCGCAGGAACGGCAGCACGTCCTCCTGCCGCTCCGGCCCGCCGAACGAGAGCAGCAGCACGGCGTCGTACGGCGCCTGCTCGCTCAGCTCAGACCCCCATTGCGTGGAAGCCGCCGTCGACGTGCACGATCTCGGCCGTCGTGGCCGGGAACCAGTCCGACAGCAACGCCACGCAGGCCCGGGCCACCGGATCGGCGTCGGTGATGTCCCAGCCGAGCGGCGCCCGGCCGGCGAAGGCGTCTTCGAACTTCTCGAAGCCGGGGATGCTGCGCGCGGCCATCGTGCGCAGCGGCCCGGCCGCCACCAGGTTCACCCTGATGCGGCGGTCGCCGAGCTCGCGGGCGAGGTAGCGCGCGGTCGACTCCAGCCCCGCCTTGGCCACGCCCATCCAGTCGTACGCCGGCCAGGCCACGGACGCGTCGAAGTCGAGCCCGACGATGGAGCCGCCGTTCGGCATCAGCGGCAGGGCGGCGACCGCGAGCGCCTTCAGCGAGTACGTCGACACGTGCAGCGCGGTCGCCACGTCCGGCCACGGCGCGTCCAGGAAGCCGCCGCCGAGGCAGCTGGCGGGCGCGAACCCGATGGAGTGCAGCACCCCGTCCACGCCGTCGACGTGCTCGCGGACCCGGTCCGGCAGCGCGGCCAGGTCGTCCTCGCTGGTCACGTCGAGCTCGACCACGGGCGGCGGCTTCGGCAGCCGCTGAGCGACTCGCTGCACCAGGCTGAGCCGGCCGTACCCGGTCAGCACGACCTCGGCGCCCTCCTCCTGGGCCAGCCGGGCGGTGGCGAAGCCGATCGACGCGTCGGTGAGCACGCCGGTGATGATCAGCCGCTTGCCGTCCAACATGCTCATCGGTTCGCCTCCGCGCTCGCTCCGCTCCTCGGCCCTGACGGCCCTGCGATGCTCGCTCGCTGTCGGCTCACGAAGCCCATGCCTAATGCCCCATTCCGAGACCGCCGTCGACCGGCACGACCGCGCCGGTGATGTACGCCGCCGCGTCGCTGGCCAGGAACGTCACCACGGTCGCTACCTCCTCGGCCGACGCGATCCGGCCGAGCGGCACCTGCGCCACGATCTCCGCCCGCCGCTCCGGCGGCAGGGCCCGGGTCATGTCCGTGTCGACGTAGCCGGGGGCGACCACGTTCGCGGTGATGCCGCGGGCGCCGAGCTCGCGGGCGATCGAGCGGGCCAGGCCGACGAGTCCCGCCTTCGCCGCGGCGTAGTTGACCTGCCCGGCGCCGCCGGACAGGCCGACCACCGACGAGACGAAGACCATCCGGCCGTGCCGCGCGCGCAGCATCTTGCCCGCCGCGCGCTTGGCGACCCGGTAGGCGCCGGTGAGGTTGGCGTCCAGCACCCGGGTGAACTGCTCCTCGCTCATCCGCAGCAGCAGCGTGTCGTCGGTGATCCCGGCGTTCGACACGAGCACCTCGACCGGGCCGTGCTCGGCCTCCACCGCGCCGAACGCAGCGTCGATCGTGGCCGGTTCGGTCACATCGCACTCGACCCCGAACAACCCGTTCGGCGCGCCGCTGCCACGGTGGGTGATCGCCACCGCATCACCCTGCGCGGCGAAGGCCCGGGCGATCGCCAGGCCGATCCCCCGGTTCCCGCCGGTGACGAGCACAGATCGACCCACGCACGGCAGGCTATCGGCTACGCCGGGCCGGAATCCGCGTAGGGTTCCTCGGGTGCGGGCGATCCAGGTCACCGAGTTCGGTGGGCCCGAGGTGTTGCGCCTGGTCGAGCTGCCCGACCCGGAGCCGACCGGCGACCTCGTCGTGCACGAGGTCCTCGCGGCCGGCGTGAACTTCGCCGACACGCACCAGAGCCGGGACCGCTACCTCGCCCGGCAGACGCTGCCGTACGTGCCCGGTGGCGAGTTCGTCGGGCTCACCCCGGACGGCACCCGGGTCGTCGGCCTGCTCGCGGGCGGCGGCGGATACGCGGAGAAGGTGCTCGCCGCCCCGATGCTGACCTGGCCGTTGCCAGAAGGGGTGAGCCACGGCGCGGCGCTGGCGGTCGTGCTGCAGGGCACCACCGCCTGGCATCTGCTGCGTACCTGCGCCCACCTGGCGCCCGGCGAGTCGGTCGTGGTGCACGCGGCCGCGGGCGGTGTCGGCACCCTCGCCGTGCAGCTCGCCAAGGCGTGGGGCGCCGGCCGGGTGATCGCGACGGCATCCACGCCGGACAAGCGCGACCTGGCGCGGGAGCTCGGTGCGGACGCCGCGGTCGACCCGGCGACCGAGGACCTCGCTGCCGCGCTGTCGGAGGCGAACGGCGGTCACCGGGTGGATGTGGTGCTGGAGATGGTCGGCGGCTCCGTCTTCGACGCGAGCCTGGCGGCGCTCGCGCCGCTGGGGCGGCTGGTCACGTACGGGATGGCCTCGGACACCCCGGCGACGCCGATCGACCCCGCGAAGCTGCTGGGCCGCTCGCGGGCGGTCATCGGGTTCTGGCTGGCGCACTGCTTCCGCCGCCCGTCGATGCTGCGCGAGCCCGTCACCGAGCTGCTCGGCATGGTTGCCGGGGGCACGCTGCGCACGGTCGTGGGCGGCACATACCCGCTGGCCGAGGCCGCGCAGGCGCACCGCGACATCCTGGCCCGCGGCACC
>JBKOXW010000333.1:0-29291 GCA_046744115.1 Actinomycetota bacterium
CCGGCTCGTGTGGGCCGAGGTGCTCGCCGTCGGCAACCACGTCCGCACCGTCGAGGTCGGTGACCGGGTCCTGTTCAACCCGGAGGACCGGCAGGAGGTCGAGGTGCACGGCGAGCTGTACGTGATCCTGCGCGAGCGCGATATCCACGCCCTGGCGGCCAGCCGGATCGAGCCGGCCACCGGCCTCTACCTCTAACCGGTCACCAATGGCCGCCTGGGAGCGGGTGGCGGGGTCGAACGGGTGCCCACGACGAGCACCGGTACTCAGTGCGTTTTGAGTAGATGCGCTCATGAGCGGCGCTTGTCTCGCGGACAGACTGGGCTCACCAACGAGGACGGTGGCGCACGTCAACCCCACGGCTCGCCGGTTTCGCTCAGCCCGCCGCCAGCGGCCGACACCGTCGAGGCGCCGAAGTCGGTGTACGAGGTCCTCGGTGGGATGAGCTGAGCGGCAGTACCGCTTCAGGCCGGTGCGTAGGACGAGTACGTGATTCCCGAGCGGAACCGCTTCGCGTCGATGAGCTTCAACTCGGGCAACCGGAATCCGTCGGGGAACAGGCGGCGCCCGCGGCCCTGCACCACGGGGTAGACGAACAACCGGTACTCGTCGACCAGCCCGCCCCCGATCAGGGCGTGGCACAGCATGATGCTTCCGGTGACGACGATGTCCTGGCCCGGCTTCTCCTTCAGCGCCCCTACCTCCTGAACGGGGTCGCCGGACAGAACCGTGGAGTTCTGCCACTGCGGGTCGGTCATTGTTGACGAGACCACGTATTTCTGCACCCGGTTCAGGTAGTCGGTGATGCCGGTGGTGTCGTCGGCCTGCTGGGGCCAGTAGCCGCGCAGATCCTCGAACGTCCGGCGGCCCACCAGGAACGCGTCCGCCGTGCTGTCCTGCCGGTGCAACTCCTCGAGCAGGTCGGAGTTGTCCACATCGGGTCGCCCTTGCGGGTCGAACCAGTCCCCGAGCATCTCGATCGAGCCGTCGACGGTGATGTTCTGCGTGATGACGAGCGTCCGCACCGGCTGCCTCCCTGTGTCCTCGTGCTCCTCAGCGCAGCAGTAACCTTGGGCGCTGTCCAGAAGAAGCGGTCACTCGGCGCAGCCGCCTTCGATCACACACCGTTTGCCCGGCCTGCCCACGCGAACGCCACCGACCTGCATTCGGTCGACCGAGCGCGACTCCGGCGACGCCGCGGCCGACTGCACCCCGCCGAGCTGCAGCGCCTCGAGTCCGCCATCCGCACGTACCTTGGCCTCTGAGCAGCCGCTCGATCAGCCGCCTCGGCGCAGCCGATCGAGCCAGGCGGCCGCGTCGGTGAACGCGGTGTCGTCGCGGCCGGGCGGCAGCGGCATCGAGGAGCCATCCCCGCGCGGGTACGAGCCGAGGTACCGCACGTCGGCGCAGATCCGACGCACCGCGGCGAGCGCGTCGCCGACCCGCGCGTCGAGCAGGTGCCCCTCGCAGTCGATCGAGAAGCAGTAGCGGCCCAATCGCTCCTTCGTCGGCCGGGACTCGATCCGGGTCAGGTTGATTCCGCGCACCGCGAACTCGGTGAGCACCTCCAGCAGCGCCCCGGTGTGGTCGTCGCGGATGAACGCGACCAGCGAGGTCTTGTCGTTGCCGGTGCGCTCCGGCGGCGGCCCGGCCCGGCGCAGCAGCACGAACCTGGTCACAGCGCCCGGTGTGTCGGCCACGTCGCCGGCCAGCGCGGTCAGGCCGTAGTGGCGGGCCGCGATCGGCGCGGACACGGCCGCGTCGTACTCCCCCGCGGCGACCGAGGCGGCCGCGAGCGCGGTCGACGCGGACAGGATGAGCGTGGCGTCGGGCAGGTGGGTGCGCAGCCAGCCCTGGCACTGCGCCTGGGCGTGCGGGTGGGTTGCCACGGTCGCGATGTCGGCGAGCCCGGTGCCGGGCCGGACCAGCAGGGCGAACGCCACCGGGACGAAGATCTCCCGGGTGATCAGCAGCGGCGGCTGCCCGTTTGCCAGCTCGTCCAGGGTGGACGTGACCGAACCCTCGATCGAGTTCTCCAGCGGAACCACCGCGGCGTCCGCCTCGCCGGTGCGCACCGCGTCGATGGCGGCGTGCACGGTCGGCGCGGGCAGTGGCGTCGCGGCCGCGGCCTCGGGCAGCGCGCGCAGCGCCGCCTCGGCGAACGTGCCCGCCGGGCCGAGGTAGGCGAACCGGGCGTCGGGCTGGTCCGGCTGGTCCGGCTGGTCCGGCTGGTCCGGCATGAGCGCGAAGCGTACTGCGCGGGCTTCCGCCGGTGGCCGGCCCACCTGGGGCTATCGTTCGGCCGTGATCGGCTGGCTGGACCTGGGCGCCGGGGCGAGCGGCGACATGCTGCTCGGCGCGCTGGTCGACGCGGGCGTACCGCTGGCCACGCTGCAGTCCGCGGTCCAGGCGCTGCGGGTCGAGCAGGTGCAGTGGCAGGTGGCCACCGTCGAGCGGCACGGCATCGGCGCGACCAAGGTCGACGTACTGGCGCCGCGGTCCACCGTCACGCGCACCTGGGGCAACATCCGCCGGCTGCTGGAGTCGGCCGAGCTACCGGAGCCGGTACGGGCCACCGCGCTGGACGCGTTCGGCCGGTTGGCCCGCGCCGAGGCCGACGTGCACCGCGTCACCGCCGAGCAGGTGCGCTTCCACGAGGTCGGCGCGCTGGACGCGATCGCGGACGTGGTCGGCGTCGCGGCCGGCCTGCACGCGCTTGGGGTCGAGCGGCTCACCGGCTCGACGGTCACCCTCGGCACCGGCATGGCGCGCAGCGAGCATGGCCTGCTGCCCGTACCCGGCCCGGCGGTGCTCTCGCTGCTCGCCGAGGCCGGCGCGCCGGTGTGGGCCGGGCCCGCGCCGTACGAGATGTGCACGTCGACCGGCGCGGCGCTGCTCGCCGCGTCCGTGTCCGCGTGGGGACCGCTGCCGCCGATGGTGGTCGAGCGGGTCGGCTGCGGGGCCGGCAGCCGGGATCTCGACGAGCTGCCGAACGTGCTCCGGCTGGTGCTCGGGACCGCGGTGGCGACCGAGGCTCAGTCGGGCGACGGCTCGGACCTCGCCGACGCCGTGCTGGTGGAGACGAACGTCGACCTCGACCCGTCGGCCTGGCCGGCCGTGCTGGACCAGCTGCGCGCCGCCGGCGCCGCCGACGCCTGGCTCACCCCGATCCTGACCGGGGACGGCCGCTCCGCGCACACCCTGCACGCGCTCTGCCGGCCGGACCGGGTCGACGCGCTCCGCGCGACGATCAGCTCCCGAACGGCGGCCACCGGCATTCGCCTGCACCGGGTCGGCCGCGCCCCGTCCACCTCTTGAGCCGGTGAGCCCGACCGTCGTACTGACCACGTTCCTGCTGGTGCTGCCGGTGGAGCTGCCGGACAAGACGATGGTGGCCACGCTCGTGCTGGCCACCCGCTACCGCCCGCTGCCGGTGCTGGCCGGTGTGTCGGCCGCGTTCCTCGTGCAGACCCTGATCGCGGTCACCGCGGGCCGGCTGCTGCTGCTGCTCCCGGACCGGCTGGTCGCGGCGGTGGTGGCGGTGCTGTTCGGCATCGGGGCGTTCCTGCTGCTGCGGGATGAGGAGGAAGCCGAGATCGACCCGGCACGCGCCCAGCGCGGCGGGTGGGGCATGGCGGCGACCTCGTTCGGCGTGCTGTTCGCCGCGGAGTGGGGGGATGCCTCCCAGCTGGCGACCGCCGCGCTCACCGCCCGGTACGGCGAGCCGCTCTCGGTCTTCGTCGGCGCGTTCGCGGCCCTGGCCGGGGTCGCGACGCTCGGGGTCGTGCTGGGCCAGGCCGTGACCCGCCGGGTGCCGCTCCGGCTCGTGCAGCGCGTCGCCGGCGTCCTCTTCGCGGTCTTCGCCCTGATCGCGGCGGGCGAGGCCATCTTCGGATGATCTCCCCAGTGGGGTAGAACGGAGGGAGAGGACAGCGACGTCCGATGACCGGACGGTTGGAGGCGCACCGCGATGCCGTACTACCGCCAGGTGGGTGAGATCCCGCGCAAGCGTCACACCCAGTTCCGGAAGCCGGACGGCGGCCTCTACGCCGAGGAGCTGATGGGGGTCGAGGGGTTCTCCGCGGATTCGGCGCTGCTCTACCACGAGCACCTGCCGACCGCGATCGTCGACTCGCAGGTGTACGACGAGCCCGCCGCCGAGGTCCGGCCGAATCATCCGCTGCGGCCCCGCCACTTCCGCACCCACAAGCTCGACCCCGGCTCCGGGGACGCGGTCACCGGCCGCCAACCGCTGCTGGTCAACGGCGACGTGCGGCTCTCGTACGCGGTCTCGGACCGGCCCTCGCCGCTCTACCGCAACGCGGCCGGCGATGAGTGCGTCTACGTGGAAAGCGGCTCCGCGGTGGTGGAGACGATCTTCGGTGCGTTCCAGGTCGGCCAGGGCGACTACGTCGTGCTGCCCACGTCGGCGACGCACCGCTGGCTGCCCACGGGCGACGGTCCACTGCGGACGCTCGCGATCGAGGCGCGCGGCCACATCGCGCCGCCGCGCCGCTACCTGTCGGCCAAGGGCCAGTTCCTCGAGCACGCCCCGTACTGCGAGCGGGACCTGCGCGGGCCGACCGAGCCGATGCGCGCGGACGGCGCCGACGTCGAGGTGCTGGTCCGGCATCGCCAGGGCGTGACCCGGATGGTGTACGCGCACCACCCGTTCGACGTGGTGGGTTGGGACGGCTGCCTCTACCCGTACGCGTTCAACATCGCGGACTTCGAGCCGATCACCGGCCGGGTGCACCAGCCGCCGCCGGTGCACCAGACGTTCGAGGGGCCGAACTTCGTGGTCTGCTCGTTCGTGCCGCGCAAGGTCGACTACCACCCGCTGGCGATCCCGGTGCCGTACAACCACGCCAACGTCGACTCCGACGAGGTCCTGTTCTACACCGGCGGCAACTACGAGGCCCGCAAGGGCTCCGGCATCGAGCAGGGATCGATCTCGCTGCACCCGAGCGGGTTCACGCACGGGCCGCAGCCCGGCGCGCCGGAACGGGCGATCGGCGTGGACTACTTCGACGAGCTCGCCGTCATGGTCGACACGTTCCGCCCGCTCGACCTCGCCGAGGCCGCGATCGCCTGCGAGGACGCCAGCTACGCGTGGACGTGGGCCGGCCGTACCACCGCGAACGACGGCATCGACGGCACCGGCTGAGGTCCGCCACCCCATCGACAGCGGTGCGAGGCCGCGGCCGGCCGGGGGTGGCCCGTCGGTAGGGTTGCGAGCGTGGTGACGGCGCGCGGGGTGGTCCGCCGGATCCGGCTGCTCGGCGATCCGGTGCTGCGCACGCCGACGGACCCGGTGACCGACTTCGACGACTCGCTCGCCCGGCTCGTCGACGACATGTTCGCCTCGATGTACGCCGCCGAGGGCGTCGGGCTCGCGGCCAACCAGATCGGCGTCGGCCTCAGCGTGTTCGTCTTCGACTGCGCGGACGGCGCCGACGAGCGGCACGTCGGGCACGTGGTGAACCCGCGATTGGTCGAGGCGAGCGGCGCGACCAGCGAGGACGAAGAGGGCTGCCTGTCCGTGCCGAGGCTGTACTACGAGTGCACCCGGCCGTCGTACGCCGTCGTCGAGGGAGTCGACCTGACCGGCGCCCCGGTGCGGCTGGAGGGCAAGGGCGGCACGTTCGCCCGCTGCCTCCAGCACGAGTACGACCACCTGATCGGCCGCGTCTTCGTCGACCGCCTCCGCGGCCGGACCAAGCGCCGGGCGATGCGCGACATCCTCGCCGCCGACTGGTCGCAGCCGGCATAGCGGCCAGCCCGCACCGCGAGGCGACAGCGAGTGAGCATCGCAGCGGCCGTCCAGGCCGCGAGGAGCGGAGCGAGCGCGGAGCCGAGCCATGGGCTCAGGCGCGGGTGGTCATCGTGTAGCGGAGCTTGGCCATCATGTTCTCCGCCCCCGGCACGATGCCCGCCTCGGCGAACAGGCTGTCCACCCGGGACGCGAGCTGCTCCGGGTCCCAGCGCTCGCCGCCGTTCTCGATCGCGGCCACCGACGTGAACGGGCGGTAGAGCTCGACCGCGTCGCCCTGCACGCCGAACACCTTGCCGCTGATGTGGGCGGCCGCGTCGCTGCACAGGAACGCCACCAGCGGCGCCACGTTGTCCGGATGCCAGAAGTCGAACCCGCCCTGATCGCCGGCCGGGATCGTGCCGTACGCGCTTTCGGTCATCCGGGTGCGCGCGGCCGGCGCGATCGCGTTGCAGGTCACCCCGTACTTGGCCATCTCCATCGCGACGATCGTGGCGAACGCGGCGATCCCGGCCTTGGCGGCGCCGTAGTTGGCCTGGCCGAAGTTGCCGAGCAGGCCGGACGTGGAAGCGGTGCAGACGATGTGCCCCGGCCGGGCCTGCGCCTTCCAGTAGCCGCAGGCGGCGTGCGTCGGCGCGTAGTGCCCCCGCAGGTGCACCCGGATGACGTCGTCCCACTCCTGCGGCGTCATGTTGACCAGGGTCCGGTCCCGCAGCACGCCGGCGTTGTTGACCAGCGCGTCGAGCCGGCCGTACTCCTGCACTGCCGCGCGCACGAGCCCGTCCGCGACCTCCACATCGGACACATCGCCGGGCACGGGCAGGGCCGACCCACCGGCGGCGGCGATCTCGGCCACGACCCCGTCGCCGGCCTCGGCGTCGAAGTCGTTCACCACCACGGCGGCGCCCTGCCGGGCGCACTCGATCGCTTCGCCGCGGCCGATGCCGCGCCCGGCGCCGGTGACGATGACCACCTTGCCGTCCAGCAGTCCCATACCCGGGACCCTACGGCCGGCCCGACCGCGCTCGTGGATGGCCCCGCCGTGAGCCGATCCGGCCCGGGGCCGGGTTACAGTGCCGGGCGTGGGCGGGTACGTGGACAGCGAGGTCGGTCGGCTGCGCACCGTCCTGCTGCACCGGCCCGGCGCCGAGCTCAAGCGGCTGACCCCGCGCAACAACGACCAGCTCCTCTTCGACGGCATCCCGTGGGTGGGACGCGCCCAGGAGGAGCACGACGCGTTCGCCCGAACGCTCGCCGACCACGGCGTCGAGCTGCTCTACCTCGCCACGCTGCTGCAGCGCGCGCTGGAGGTGCCGGCGGCACGCGAGCAGGCCATCGCGGCGGTGCTGGACGACGTCCGGCTCGGCCGCTCGCTGCGCGAAATCGTGTCGGCGTACCTGTCCGACCTGCACCCCGCGGATCTCACCGGGGTGCTGATCGCCGGGCTGACCCAGCGCGAGCTGAAGACCGGCCGCGGCCTGACGTACCACCTCATGGACGAGCACGACTTCGTCGTCGACCCGCTGCCGAACCTGCTGTTCACCCGCGACTCGAGCGTGTGGATCCGGGACCGCGCCGTCGTGACCAGCCCGTCGATGCCGGCCCGCCGGCGGGAGGCGACCCTGACCCAGGTGATCTACCAGCACCACCCCCGCTTCGCCGACACGGAGATGCTGTACGGCCCGGGCCGGGAGTGGCTGGAGGGCGGCGACGTGCTGCTGCTCGCGCCGGGGGTCCTCGCGGTCGGCACCGGCCAGCGCACGACCCCGGCCGGGGTCGAGGCGCTCGCCCGGCAGGTCTTCGCCGGTGGCGTTGCGCGCACGGTCCTGGTCGTGCCGATCAGCCAGAAGCGGGCGACGATGCACCTGGACACGGTCTGCACGATGGTCGACGTCGATGCCGTGGTGATGTACCCGCCGGTCGCCCACACCCTGGTGGCGTACGCGGTCACGCCGGCCAACGGCGACCAGCTGGTCGACGACCTGGTCGTGCACCGGCCCCGGCCGTTCCTAGAGGCGGCCGCGGAGGCGATGGGCATCGACCAGCTCCGCGTGATCGACACCGGCCTCGACCCGGTCACCGCCGAGCGCGAGCAGTGGGACGACGGCAACAACACCCTGTGCGTGGCGCCGCGGCTGGCGGTGGGCTACGAGCGGAACTTCGAGACGAACTCGCGCCTGGAGGACGCCGGCATCGAGGTCCTGCGCATCGCCGGCAGTGAGCTCGGCAGCGGCCGGGGCGGTCCGCGGTGCATGTCCTGCCCGGTAGTCCGCGACCCGGTGGTCCGCGACCCGGCGGTCCGCGACGTGCCGGTCCCGCAGGCGGGCGGCGGCTGATGCGCCCGGCCAGCGGCCGACAGGCGCCGTACGGCCCGCGCACCCGGCTGCAGCGCGAGCGGCGGTTCCTGCTTCCGTCGCTGCCGCGGGCGCTCGCCCAGGGCGCAGCGTCGATGATCGAGGAGCGTTACCTGGCCGGCACCGGGCTCAGCCTGCGCCGGACGCTGTCGCCGACCGGCGCGGCCACCGGCGCCGGACCGGAGCTGACCCTCGGCCAGCACGTGCGGACGGCCTCGGACCAGATCGAACGGATCACGCTCAGCGGCCGGCTGGGGCCGCAGGAGTACGCCGCGCTGTCCCGCCTGGCCGGCGACGTGCTGGTGTGGCGGCGCTACGACGTCGCGCTGTCCGGACGGCCGTGCGCGGTGGACGTGTTCGAGGGCGAGCTGCACGGCCTGGTGCTGGCCAAGGCGATGTTCACGTCGATCGCCGAACTGTGGTCGTTCTCGCCGCCGGTGTACGCGGTGGCCGAGGTCACCGGGGACGAGCGGTTCGCCGAGTGGGTGCTGGCGAGGACGTCGGCGGGGGCGCTGTCCGCGCTCGTCGCCGAGTACGGCATGCTGCTGCGCTAAGCCCCGGCCGGCGGCCGCGGACCGTCAGCGGCAGGCGGCCGAGCGGGGAAAGGCCTGGTTGGCGCCGTCCGCGGAGCGGCTGTCACCCCCCGACGGCTGGGCCTGCAGGGCCGCCCACACGGTGGTGGGGTCGCCGATCCCGTCCGACTTCCGCTCGACCCCCCAGTCCGCGGCCACCGCATTGACAATGGCCAGCCCGCGGCCCCGGGTGTCCCGGGGGCCGGCCTCGCGGCGGCGCGGCCGGTCCCGGCCGCCGCCGTCGGTGACCCGCAGCATCAGGCGGTCGCTGTCGAGGAACCAGTGCACGCGGAGCACACCGCCGGGCAGCGGGTGGGCGTAGCGCACCGAGTTGCCCACCAGCTCGCTGACGAGGAGCGCGGCATTCTCGACCACCCCGCCCGGCATGCCCTGCCGGGTGAGATCGTCGGTAAGGTGCCGCCGCACCTGGCCGGCGCTCGCCGGCGCGTGCCGCACCGTCATGGTGCCCAGCGTGCGCACCTCCTCCCGGCCGCCCTACCAGGGGTCCTACCACGGCACGCCAACGGGTAACCCCCGCTGTTACCCCAGGTCATCCGGTACTACTCGTCGCCGCGTAGGAGATTGCGTTCTGTGATCATAGCCGCCCGCCGGAGGGCCCCCGTCGGACGTGCCCTCGCGGGCGCGGCGGCGGTCGGGCTAGCGGAGCCGGTCGAGCCTGCCGAGCACGTCGGTCGGCCGGTTGGTGATGATCGCGTCCACGTCGAGCGAGAGCACCAGGTCCAGGTCAGCGGGCTCGTCCACGGTCCACACGTAGACCCGGTGGCCGCGCGCCTTCACCCGCTGCACGTACCGCGGATGGGACCGGACGATGTGCACGCCGGGACCGGCGATGCCGACGCCGGGCGGGAGCGAACCGTCCCGCCGGCTCAGCGGCACCCGCTCGAACAGCAGGACCGTCGGCAGCGCCGGCGCCAGCAGCCGCACCCGGCGCAGCCCTACCGGGGAGAAGCTCATCACGGTCACCGGCGAGGTGTCCCGGTCGGCCGGATCGGTCAGCCCGAACCGGCGCAGCAGCCGGATGAGCTGCTGCTCGACCAGGCCGGCGTACCGGGTCGGATGCTTCGTCTCGATCAGCAGTCGCACCGGCCGGGCCGCGTCGGAGACCGCCTCCAGCAGCCGCCGCAGGGTGAGCACCGGCGCCGGCTCCCGCTCGGACTCCCGCTCCTCGATGAACGCGTCGGCGGCGTCGGGCAGGTCGGCCCGCCACGAGCCGAAGTCGAGCGCGTGCAGGTCGTCGAGGTCGAAGTCGGACACCGTGCCGCGCCCGTTCGAGGTGCGGTCGACCCGGCGGTCGTGCACGCAGACCAGGTGGCCGTCCCGGGTGAGCCGGACGTCGCACTCGAGCCCGTCGGCGCCCTCGTCGATGGCCCGCAGGTAGGCGCTCAGCGTGTGCTCGGCGAGCGCGTACGACGAGCCGCGATGCGCGATGACCAGAGGCGCCCGCGCGGTGGTGCGCGCGTCCCCGCTTCCGGCTGGCCAGGCCACGGTATCGATTGTGTCCTACCGTCCTTGCGTGCGGTTCGACCCGACGTCGGCGGAGATCCTCGCCGACCCGTACCCGGCGTTCGCGGAGCTGCGCCGCCGTTCGCCGGTGCTCTGGAACGACGAGCTGGGCATGTGGCTGACGTTCCGGCACGCGGACGCGAGCGCGGTACTGCGGGACCGCCGGCTGGGCCGGATCTGGCGGCTGCGCTGGCCGGACGAGGACCTGCCCGCGTTCACCCTGCTGCACGTGCACTCGCTGCTGGAGAACGAGCCGCCGACACACACCCGGCTGCGCCGGCTGGTGGCCGCCGCGTTCGCCCGCGGCCACGTGGAGCGACTCCGGCCGCAGGTCGAGCAGCTCGCCGAGCGGCTGGCTGACGCGGTCGCCGACGCCGCGGCGGGCGGCGCGCCGGTGGACCTGCTGCCGCTGTACGCCGAGCCGCTGCCGGTCGCGGTGATCGCCGACCTGCTCGGCATCCCCGAGGACGAGCGGGCGCCACTGCGGCCGTGGTCGAACGCGATCGTGAAGATGTACGAGTACGGCGTGACGGCCGAGCAGCGGCGCGCCGCCGAGCAGGCCGCGCGCGAGTACGCCGACCACACCCGGGCGCTCGTGGCCGAGCGGCGGCGCCGGCCCGCGGACGACCTGCTGTCCTCGCTGGTGGCGGCCCGGGACACCGACGGCTCCCGGCTGTCCGAGGACGAGCTGGTTGCCACCGCGATCCTGCTCGCCATGGCGGGTCACGAGGCCACCGTCAACGTCGTCGGCAACGGCGTGCTGGCGCTGCTGCGCAACCCGGACCAGTGGGCCCGGCTGGTCGCCGACCCGTCGCTGGTGCCGGCCGCTGTCGAGGAGTTGATCCGATACGACTCGCCGCTGCAGCTCTTCGAGCGCACCGCCGTCGCCGAGACCGAGATCGGCGGCGTGACCGTCCGCGCGGGCGAGAAGATCGCCGCCCTGCTCGGCTCGGCGAACCGGGATCCGGGCGTCTTCGCCGACCCGGACCGGCTGGACGTCCGGCGGGCCGAAAACCCGCACATCGGCTTCGGCGCCGGCATCCACTACTGCGTCGGCGCGCCACTCGGCCGGGTGGAGCTGCAGGCCTCGCTCGGCACGCTCGTCCGCCGCTTCCCCCGCCTCGCCCTGGCCGGCGAGCCGGTGCGCCGCCCCGAGTTCGTGATCCGCGGCCTGCGCACCCTCCCCATCACGATCTGAGCCGGGACGCCGGCGGCTGGTTTCGGGGGCGGGCCGGTCGGTGGCAGAGTCCGGGTACGGGTCGTGGGTGCGAGGAGGGACCGCGATGCAGGGGCTGATGCAGGACTACCCGCTCACGTTGCCGCCGGTCCTGGACCGGGTGGAGCGGCTGTACCCGGACAAGACGATCGTCACCGCGACCGCGACCGGGCGGGAGCGGACCACGTACGGGGAGTGGGCGGAGCGCACCAGGCGGGTCGGCGGCATGCTCGACGCGCTTGGCGTCCCGGCGGACGGGCGAGTGGGCACGTTCGCCTGGAACACCGCCCGGCACCTCGAGCTCTACTGGGCGACGCCCTGCTCCGGCCGGATCCTGCACACGCTGAACATCCGGCTCTTCGCCGAGCAGCTCACCTACATCGTCAACCACGCCGAGGACGACGTGATATTCGTCGACCGGTCGCTGCTCGGTGCGCTGTGGCCGCTCGTCGACACGTTCCCGACCGTGCGGCAGGTCGTCGTGATGGACGACGGGGCGCCGACCGAGATCCCGGACGACCCGCGCATCCGGCACTACGAGGAGCTGCTCGCCGACGCGCGACCGGTCCGGTTCCGGATCGACGACGAGCGGCAGGCGGCCGCGATGTGCTACACGAGCGGCACCACCGGGCATCCGAAGGGCGTCGTCTACTCGCACCGGTCGACGTACCTGCACGCGCTCTGCGCGCTCAGCAACTCCGGCGGCTTCGGACTGTCCGAACGGGACAGAGTCATGCCGGTGGTGCCGATGTTCCACGCCAACGCGTGGGGGCTGGCGCAGTCACCCCTCTTCGCCGGCGCCGAGCTCGTGCTGCCGGGGCCGAACATGGCGCCGGAGAAGCTCGCCGACCTGCTCGAGCAGGAGCATGTCACGATCACCGCGGGCGTGCCGACCATCTGGATGGGCGTGCTGCCGCAGCTGGAGGACCGCGACCTGTCGGCGCTGCGCATCGTGCTCTGCGGCGGCTCGGCCGTGCCCAAGGCGCTGTCCGAGGCGTACCGGGCCGCCATCGGCCGGCCGATCCTGCACGCCTGGGGGATGACCGAGACCAGCCCGCTCGGCTCGATGAACATGCTGCCCAGCGCGTACGACCGGCTCTCCGAAGACGAGAAGGCCGATGCCCGGGCCCGGCAGGGCGTGCCGCCGGTCGGTGTCGAGGCGCGCATCGTCGAGCCGGGCTCGACCGACGAGCTGCCGTGGGACGACAAGGCGACCGGCGAGCTGCAGGTCCGCGGACCGTGGATCGCCGCCGGCTATTACCGGGACGAGGGTCGGTCGGACGCGTTCACCGACGACGGCTGGCTGCGCACCGGTGACGTCGGCGCGATCGACCCGCACGGGAGCATCCGGCTGGTCGACCGGACCAAGGACCTGGTCAAGTCCGGCGGCGAGTGGATCAGCTCGGTCGAGCTGGAGAACCACCTGATGTCGCACCCGGCGGTCGCCGAGGCAGCGGTGATCGGGGTACCCCATCCGCAGTGGCAGGAGCGTCCACTCGCCACGGTCGTGCTGAAGCCCGGCGCGAGCGCGACGAGGGAGGAGCTGATCGACTTCCTCCGGCCACGGGTGGCGAAGTGGTGGCTGCCCGACGACGTCGTGTTCATCGACGAGGTGCCGAAGACCAGCGTCGGCAAGTTCTCCAAGAAGGACCTGCGCGACCGCTTCGCGGACTACCAGCTGCCGAGCTAGCGACCCCGAGGGTCCTCGGGTTGGCCTCAGGGACCGTTCGGGGGATTCCCGCATTCCGTCGGGCGCCGCCGCGTGATGGCCTTGCTGTCATGTCCACGGCCCCGATACCCGGACCGGTTCGGCGCCGGCCGCGCCTCGGCTGGATCGCGTTCGTCGTCGCCGCCGCGGTGGCCGTCCAGCTCGGCGTCGCCGCGGTGGCCACCGGCGGGTACCTGTGGACCCGCGCCGACCTGGACACCGCCGGCAAGGTCGACTTCGTCAACCCGCTGGCGATCCCGCCGCTGGCGCCGTCGCGCACCGACGGGGCCGGGCGGCGGGTGTTCGACCTGATTGCGCAGCGGGGCCAGACCGAGTTCTTCCCCGGCACGGCGACCGACACGTACGGCGTGAACGGCAACTTCCTCGGCCCCACCCTGCGCGCGTCCCGCGGCGAGACCGTCGTGGTGAACGTGCGCAACCGGCTGCCCGAGAGCACGTCCATGCACTGGCACGGCATGCACCTGCCGGCCCGGATGGATGGTGGGCCGCACCAGCCGATCGCCGCCGGCCAGACCTGGTCGCCGTCCTGGCGGATCGACCAGCCGGCCGCGACCCTGTGGTACCACCCGCACCCGCACGGCCGCACCGAGGAGCAGATCTACCGCGGCCTGGCCGGCATGGTGATCCTCGACGACGAGCGGTCCCAGTCCCTCCCGCTCCCGCACCGGTACGGCGTCGATGACATCCCGGTCATCGTGGCCGACAAGCGCTTCCGCTCGGACCGGCAACTGTCGAGAGGCACGTCGCTGCTCAGCCTCACCGGCCGGCTCGGCGACACGATCGTGGTGAACGGCACCCGCGCGCCGTACCAGGAGGTGACCACCGAGCGGGTACGGCTGCGGCTGCTGAACGCGTCGACCGCGCGGGTGTACGCGTTCGGCCTGGCCGACGGCCGGGAGGTGGCGCTGATCGGCACGGACGGTGGGCTGCTGCCGCGGCCGGTCGGGGTGAGCACCGTCCGGCTCTCCCCCGGCGAGCGGGCCGAGATCGTGGTGACGATGCGTCCCGGCGAGCGGGTGGCGCTGCGCAGCTTCCCACCCGACCTGGGCATCCCATCGTTCATCGGCCGGTTCTCCGGCGGCAGCGATCGACTCGACATCATGGAGCTACGGGCCGCGGACCGGCTCACGCCGCCGCCGCCGCTGCCCGATGCTCTCGCCGACCTCCCCCGGCTGTCCGAACGCGACGCCGTCCACACGCGCGAGTTCCGGCTAGCCGGCCGGGGCATCAACGGCGAGTCGATGCGGATGGACCGGATCGACACGACGGTGACCCGGGGCGCGACGGAGGTCTGGGAGATCATCAACGACGACGCGCCGCACAATTTCCACGTGCACGGCCTGCAGTTCCAGGTGCTCGACGTGGAGGGCAGGCCGCCCGCCCCGGAGCAGTCTGGATGGAAGGACACGGTCTTCGCCGCGCCCGGCCGGACCACCCGGATCATCGCGCGGTTCGACCAGCCGGCCGACCCGGCTACCCCGTACATGTACCACTGCCACCTGCTACAGCACGAGGACCAGGGCATGATGGGCCAGTACGTGGTCGTCCAACAGGGACAGTCCGCGGAGCCGCCGGCGGTCGAGGCCGAGCCAACCGGCGCCCACGACCACGACTAGCAGGCCACTGTTCAGCGGCCTCCTGGCCTAGCGGCGCCCCCGCCCGAGCCGGCCGAGGACGAACGCGAGCGCGGCCGCGACGGCGAACGAGACGAGCGAGGCGGAGAAGCCGTTCGTCGGCGAGATGCCGAGCGCGTCCTGGGCTCGCGCCCAGGCCTCGCCCCAGCCCGGCCAGTCCGGCAGGTACGTCGGCAGCGTGAGCTGGTAGGCGACGAAGCCGGCCAGCCAGGGCACCAGCATCGGCCACCGGGCCGGCGCGCCGGCGCCCACGTCGTAGCGCCGGCCGCGCCCGGACAGGTAGAAGTCGACCAGGAACGTCGCGGCCAGCGGCACGAACACGGCGCCGATGAGGAACAGGAACGGCTCGTACGAATCGCCGCTGGCGACCAGCGCGAGCACGGTGGCCAGCCCGCCGACCACCGCGGCGAGCAGCCGCCGGTCCAGCCGGGGCAGCAGGTTCTGCGCGCTGGTGGCGGTGGAGTAGATGTTCGCGAACGCCTCGTCCACCTCGTCGACCGCGAGGATGGCCAGCGCGACGGCGCCGGCCGGCACGGCAAGCAGCGCCAGCACGACGTCGTTGCCCGGCCCGGTCGAGTGCGCGCGCAGCGCGAGAACGCCGAGCAGGAAGAAGACGCCGGAGGACAGCGCGTACCCGACGCTCGTGCCGACGAACGCGGCCCGTCCGCTGCGCGAGAATCGCGAGTAGTCCGCGACGAGCGGGATCCATGACACCGGCAGCGCGATCACCAGGTCCATCGAGGTCCAGAAGCCGATCCAGGACCCGCCGGTGAGCTCGCCGAGCGGCCGGCGCAGCGTCTCCACGAGGAAGTACGCCGAGCAGACCACGACAGCGACCACCGCGATCCGCTTCAGCAGCCGCACCGAGCCGAGCGGCCGCAGCGCCATCGCGGTGGCGATGGTGCCGGCGACGAGCACGTACACCCAGCGCGGCACCCGGTCGTAGACGGCGTGCGCGGCGACGCTGATGATCCACACCTCGTACGTCGCCCAGCCGACGCACTGGACCAGGTTGAGCACGGTCGGCGCGTACGACCCGCGCCGGCCGAGCAGCCCGCGCAGCAGCACCATCGACGGCGCCCCGGTCTCGGCGCCGGCCCGCGCGACCAGACCGAGCAGCAGGCAGCCGAGCACGGTGCCGGCGACGATCGCGGTGACCGTGGCGACGAAGGACTGGCCCTCGACCACCAGGAACGTCGCGGTCACCGGGATGAGCAAGCTGATGCCGAGGTTGGCCCACAGCCCGAGCTGATCGGGCAGGCCGAGCGCCTTCGGCGGGTCGGCGGTGAGCGTGATGGGCGCCTCGACGGGCGAGGCGGGCGGTGGCGGTGGTGCGCCAACGGTGCGTGTGGCCGACATGGCGGATTCACCCTCCCTACGCCGGCATGACCCGGACAGGTTCCGACGGTCGGCGGCCGCGTCAGCCGCCCTCTCAGCCCGGTGCACCGGGCTCCCGTGGTGTGCGAGCGCACTCTATCGCGGGGAACCCTCCGCCCCGCCGGGGGCGTTGGCCCTTACATGCAGCTGCTGTGTCCCAAGTGCCATAACGTCATGCACCAGTACGAGCGCAACGGTGTGGTCGTCGACCAGTGCACCGAGTGCAAGGGCCTGTTCCTGGACCGCGGTGAGCTGGAGAAGCTCGTCGCCGCGGAGAACGGCTGGTACGGCGGTGCGAACGGCTCGGACGACCGCCGCCCGGCGCCGTCGTACCAGCCGGGCTGGGACGACCGGCGCCGCTACGGTGACGACGATGATGACTACCGGTACCGCGGCGACGACCACCGGTACCGGGGCAAGCGCAAGCGGCGCTCGTTCCTGGAGGATTTGTTCGACTAGGTCGTACGCTCCGCGCGTGATCACTGGAGCGCTGCGCGGCGCCCTGCCCATCGCATGCATCCTGCTCGCCCTCGCCGGCTGCTCCGACGACGGCGAGCGCGCGTCCGGCGGCGACGCCGCGGCGCCGGCCACGATCATGGTCCAGAGTTCGGCGTTCGCCGCCGACGCCGCCATCCCTCAGCAGTACAGCTGTGACGGCGACGAGGTGTCACCGCCTCTGGCCTGGACCGGCGTGCCGACCGGGACGGAGGAGCTGGCGCTGGTGGTGCTCGACCCGGACGCCGACAACTTCATCCACTGGGTGCTGAGCGGCATCGACCCGGCGACGACGCAGATCGCCGAGGGCGCGGTGCCCGAGGGCGCCGACGTCGTCCAGGAGTACCGCGGTCCGTGCCCGCCGAGCGGCACGCACCGGTACGTGTTCACCGTCTACGCCCTGGCCCGGCCGCCGGACACCGGCGGCGACGTGCCCGCGGTGATCGACTCCATCCGCGCCGCGGCGACCGCGCAGGGCGAGCTCGTCGGCACCTACGAGCGGTAGAACACGGTGCGGCCGCCGGGTGGCACTCGCTGATGCCAACCCGGCGGCCGCGCCGCGTCAGTGCGCGCCGGCCCCGGTCAGGGACCGGACCTCGAGCTCGGCGTACTTCCGCTCGTCGTGCTCGGACGAGAGCACCGTGCCCAGCCAGCCGAAGAAGAAGCCGGCCGGGATCGAGAGAATGCCCGGGTTGGCGAGCGGGAACCAGGCGAAGTCGGCCCCGGTGAACAGCGACGTGGGCTCCCCCGACACCACCGGCGAGAAGATCACCAGACCCACCGCGGTGATCAGCCCGCCGTAGATCGCCCACACCGCGCCCCGGGTGTTGAACCGCCTCCAGAACAGGCTGTAGAGGATCGCCGGCAGGTTGCCCGACGCCGCCACCGCGAACGCCAGCGCCACCAGGAACGCGACGTTCAGCCGCTGCGCGAAGATCGACAGCACGATCGCGATGCCGCCGATCACCAGCGCGGCCGCCCGCGCGGTCCGCACCTCGGTCTGCTCGCCCACATCACCCTTGCGGATCGCGTTCGCGTACAGGTCGTGCGCGAACGACGACGAGGAGGCCAGGGTGAGGCCGGCCACCACGGCGAGGATGGTGGCGAACGCGACCGACGCGATGAACGCGAGGAAGATCGCACCACCGGTGGTCCCGGCCCCGCCACCGAGCTCCTCGGCGAGCTGCGGCGCGGCGGTGTTGCCCGCCGGGTTCTGCGCGGCGATGTTCTCCGAGCCGACCAGCGCGGCCGCGCCGAAGCCCAGCGCCAGCGTCATCAGGTAGAACGCGCCGATCAGCGCGATGGCCCAGTTCACCGACCGGCGGGCGTCCTTGGCCGTCGGCACCGTGTAGAACCGGATCAGGATGTGCGGCAGGCCGGCGGTGCCGAGCACGAGCGCCAGCCCGAGGCTGATCAGGTCGATCTTCGTCAGCCAGTCGCCGGCGCCGTACCGCAGCCCGGGGTTGATGAACGCGTCGCCCTTGCCCGACTGGTCGGCCGCCTGCCCAAGCAGCGAGCTGAGATTGAAGTTGAACTTCCACAGCACGAACAGGGTCATCAGCACCGCGCCGCTGATGAGCAGCCCGGCCTTGACGATCTGCACCCAGGTGGTGCCGCGCATCCCGCCGACCGTGACGTAGAAGATCATCAGCGCGCCGACGAGGACGATCGTCGCGGCCCGCGCGGTGTCCACGGACATGCCGAGGAACGTCTCCCCAGGCGCGATGCCGAGCAGCAGCGCGACGAGCGCGCCGGCACCGACCATCTGCGCGATCAGGTAGAAGATCGATACGGTGATGGTGGAGATGCCGGCGGCGGTCCGGACCGGCCGCTGCCGCATCCGGAACGCGAGCACGTCGGCCATCGTGAACCTGCCGGAGTTCCGCATCAGCTCGGCGACCAGCAGCAGCGCAACCAGCCACGCGACCAGGAAGCCGATCGAGTAGAGGAAGCCGTCGTAGCCGAACAGCGCGATGAGGCCGGCGATGCCGAGGAACGACGCGGCGGACATGTAGTCGCCGCTGATCGCCAGCCCGTTCTGGAACGCGGAGAACGAGCGGCCGGCGGCGTAGTAGTCGGCGGCGGTCCGGTTCTGCCGGCTCGCCCAGATCGTGATGTAGAGCGTGACCGCGATGAAGACCGCGAACAGGCCGATCGTGAGGCCGCGCTGGGTGTCCTCGGTCGCGGCAAGGAAGGAGACCGCCTGGTTCATCGGTGCAGCTCCTCTCGCAGCTCGTCGGCGAGCGGGTCCAGCTCACGATCCGCGTATCGGGAGTAGAGCCAGGCGATGCCGAACGTGGAGACGAACTGCAGCAGCCCGAACACGAGCGCCACGTTGATGTTGCCGAACAACGTGGTCTCCATGAAGTCACGCGCGTACGCGGACATCAGCACGTAGAGCAGGTAGAAGCCGAGGCCGACGGCGGTCCAGGTGAACGTGAACGTGCGGAACCGGCGGCGCAGGTCCTGGAAGCGGGCGTCGGCCTCCATCGCCAGGTAGGCGTCTGCGCTCGGGACGTAGATCCGGGTGTCGGTGGCGGTGTCGTTGGCCATGGGCAGATCGCCTCTCTGGAGATGGGCCGTACCAAGACCCGATCACCGACGAGACGTCGCTCACAGCGGGCCGGCCGGGAATTGCGGCGGGCGGTCCTCGGGACGCGACGAGCGATCCAGGTCAGAGCGACGAACGGTAGGCCGGAGCGGCCAAGCGGAACGACTCCGGCGCGTGCAACTGGAGCAACGTGCGGCCGACATCCGGCGGAACCCGGGCCGCGGTGAGCCGGGAGGCGACGACCATCACCGCAAACGCGGCCGGCACCGTCCACGCCGCCGGCTCGGCCAGCAGCGCGTCCGGCCAGCCGCGCAGGTCCGGGCCGAGCACCGTGAACAGCACCGCGGCGCCGGACAGCCCGCCACCGACGATCAGCCCGGCCGCGGCGCCGGCCGCGGTGAGCCCGCGCCACCAGATGCCCAGCACCAGCAGCGGGCAGAACGTCGACGCGGCGACCGCGAACGCCAGCCCCACCACCTCGGACACGTCCAGCCCGACGGTGCGCAGCGCGAGCAGCAGCGGCACGATGCCCGCGATCAGCGCGGCCCGGCGGAACTCGCGCACCGATCCTCGGCCCAGCACGTCGGTGGACAGCACGCCGGACACCGACACCATCAGCCCGCTCGACGTGGCCAAGAACGCGGCGAACGCGCCGGCGGCGACCAGCCCGGCCAGCAACTGGCCGACGATTCCGCCGATCGCCGCGCCGGGCAGCACCAGCACCACCGCGTCCGTCTGCCCGGTGACCAGCAGCTGCGGGGTGTAGATCCGGCCGAGCGCCCCGTACACGGCCGGGAACAGGTAGAAGAGGCTGAGCAGGCCGAGCACGAACAGGGTGGTCCAGCGCGCGGCCCGCCCGTCCGGGTTGGTGTAGAAGCGGACCAGGACGTGCGGCAGGCCCATGGTGCCCAGGAACGTCGCGAGGATCAGCGAGTACGTGGCGAACAGCGGATGCTCCCCGCCGAGCCCGGACAGCGGTGCGACCCAGGTCGCGTTCGTCGCTTCCGGCAGGCTGTCCAGGTGCGGCACGGTGGCGCCGGCCGGGAACGTCAGGGCGGTCCCGGCGGCCACGGTGTGCCGGCCCGGCGCCCAGGCGAGCGGGCCGCCGTCGACGTCCGTGCCGTCCACCCGGCCGGTCGCGGTGACCGTCACCGGCGTCTCGACCTCGATCGCGATGTCGTCCCGCACGTCGATGGTGGTCGCCTCGAGGAACGTCGGCGCCGCGTCCGCGGTGAGCCGCCCGGCCGTGTCGTCGGCGTCCCGCCACTGCCACACCACCAGCAGGAACATCGCGGGCAGCGCGATCGCGGTGAGCTTCGCCCAGTACTGGAACGCCTGCACGAACGTGATGCTGCGCATCCCACCGGCCGCCACGTTCGCGGTGACCACGATGCCGACCACCACCGCGCCGACCCAGGCCGGCGAGTCGGCCACGGTGGCGACGGTGAGCCCGGCGCCGTGCAGTTGCGGGACCAGGTAGAGCCAGCCGATCAGCACCACGAACAGCGCGGACAGCTTGCGCAGCGGCCGGGACCGCAGCCGGAGCTCGGCGAAGTCCGGCAGCGTGTACGCGCCGGAGCGGCGCAGCGGCGCCGCCACGTACAGCAGCATCGCCAGGTAGCCGGCCGCGAACCCGACCGGGTACCACAGCATGTCCACGCCGAACTTCATGATCAGCCCGGCCACGCCGAGAAACGACGCCGCGGAGAGGTACTCGCCGCTGATCGCGCCGGCGTTCCACCGCGCCGACACCGTCCGCGACGCGACGAGGAAGTCCGACGTGGTGCGGGAGATCCGGTAGCCGAATGCGCCGATGGCGAGCGTGGCGAGGGTGATGAGGACGATGGCGGGAAGCGCGTACGACGAGCTGCTCATCGGCGCCGGCGCATCAGGACCGGTCGACCAGGTCGACGAAGTCCTGCTCGTTGCGGTCGGCGAGACGGACGTACACCCATGCGACGCCGATCAGCACCGGGTAGGTGAGCACGCCGAGCAGCAGCCACGGCAGCCGCAGCCCGAACAGCGTGCCCTCGGCGACGCCCGGCGCGAACGCGAACAGGAGCGGCAGCACGCCGAACGCGCCAGCGATGACCAGGGACAGCCGGACCGCGAGGGCGAGCTGGGCCCGGATCAGACCCTGCACGAGCACCTCGCCGATCCGGGTCTGCTCCTCGATCTCCAGCCGGGCGGGGTCCGGCCGGGCCGGATCCGGGCGTCCCCGTCGCTCGCCGGCCAGCACCACCCTGACGCGCCGGCCCGCCCTGTCGTCGGGTGTCGTGCCTGACTCCACCGTTCTCCCTACGACTTGGTCCACTCGGACTTGGCTGCGCGCACTAGCCGGTCCTTCAGCTCGCGGGTGTGCCGGCGGCTGACCGGCAGCTCCCGGTCGCCGAGGCTGACCACGTACCCGTTGCTGGTCAGCCGCAGCTCCCGGATCAGCGGCATCGCGACCAGGTACGAGCGGTGGATGCGGACGAAGCCGGCGTCGGCCCATCGCTCCTCGAGCAGCGACAGCGGCACCCGGACCAGGTGGCTGCCCTTCGCGGTGTGCAGCCGGGCGTAGTCGCCGTGCGCCTCGACCCAGCGAACCTCGGAGCGGGGCAGCATCGTCGTCCGGCCGGCCAGCTCGACCGGGATCACCTCGTCGCCGCCGTTCCGACGCGGCTCGGGCGGCGGAGCTGCGGGCGCGGCGAGCGAGATCTGGTCGCCGCCGCCCTGCTGGGCCCGGGCGGCGACCACCCGCCGCAGCGTCTCGGCCAGCCGGTCCGGCCGCAACGGCTTGAGCAGGTAGTCCACGGCGCCGAGGTCGAACGCGTCGACCGCCCGGTCGTCGTGCGCGGTGACGAAGACGACCAGCGGCGGGACGGCGAACCGGCGCAGCACCCGGGCCAGTTCCAGGCCGTCCAGCCCGGGCATCCGGATGTCCAGGAAGACCACGTCGAACTCGTCGTCGCGGAGCAGCCGCAGCGCCCCGGTGACGTCCGCGGCGGTGCGCACGCTGTCCACTTCGGACTCGACGCGCAGCAGGTAGGCCAGCTCATCCAGCGCGGGCGGCTCGTCGTCGACGGCCAGCACCCGCAGCCCCTGAGCTGCCTTCCTCACGAGACCCGCACCCCGGCGTGGAACTTCGGGATCCGCATGATCACCTTGGTGCCGGCCGCCGGCGCGGTCTCCACCACCAGGCCGAACTCGTCGCCGAACACCGACCGCAGCCGCTCGTCAACGTTGCCCAGGCCGAGATGCGCGCCGTCCTCGGTCCGCCGCCGGAGCACCTCGGGGTCCATCCCGATGCCGTCGTCCTCGATGCTGATCAGGCACTCCGCGCCGGCATCCTCGGCCACGATCGAGATCGTGCCGATGCCGATCTTGGTCGCTAGGCCGTGCCGGATCGCGTTCTCCACCAGCGGCTGCAGCGCCAGGAACGGCACCGCCACCGGGAGCACCTCGGGCGCGATGCGCAGCCGTACCTCCAGCCGGTCGCCGAAGCGCGCCCGCTCCAGCGCCAGGTAGCGGTCGATGTTGCGGAGCTCCTCGGCGAGCGTGGTGAACTCGCCGTGCGAGCGGAAGCTGTACCGAGTGAACTCCGCGAACTCCAGCAGCAGCTCGCGGGCGCGCTCCGGATCGGTGCGGACGAACGAGGCGATCGTGGTCAGCGCGTTGTAGATGAAGTGCGGGCTGATCTGCGCCCGCAGCGCGCGCACCTCGGCCCGGGCCAGCCGGGCCCGGGACTGGTCCAGCTCGGCGAGCTCCAGCTGGCTGGACACCCAGCGCGCGGTCTCCAGCGCGGCCCGCACCAGGCCCGGGCTCGGGGCCGACGAGGTCACCGCGGCCAGCGTGCCGACGGGCCGGTCGTCCACCGCGATCGGCACCACCACCGCCCCGCGCACCGTGCAGGACTCCTCCGCGCACGCCAGCTCGCCCGGCTGCAGGACCACCGGCCGGCCGTGGTCGAGCGGGCGCGCGGCGGCGGCGAACAGCTGGCCGGCGTGGTGGTCGCCGGCACCCTCCCAGACCAGGATCCGCTCGCGGTCGCCGATCGCGAGCGCCGGCGTACCGAGCATGTCCCGCAGGTGCCGGCCGGACCTGCCGGCCGAGGCCTCGGTGAGCCCGACCCGCAGGGGCGGCGCGGCGAGGCTGGCCGCGTGCAGCGTCTCGAAGGTGGCGCGCTCCGCCGGCGTCGCGAACCCCCGCCGCTGCCGGAGCCGGACGAACGCGGCCGCCGACAGGCCCACCACCAGAAGGAGGGCGACGACGACTGCGACCGTCTGCACCCCCGCATGGTCGCGGCCTGTCAATACCCGTGCAACGAATTCGCGACGGGACGTCACCGGCCCGCGACGGGCGGTCGGCGGCCAGGAGGCCAGCGTCCTCCTAGCGCAGCAGCTTGGACAGCCGCCGGTCGGCCAGGATCTGCCCGCCGGTCTGGCAGGTCGGGCAGTACTGCAAGGACCGGTCCGCGAACGAGACCTCGCGCACGGTGTCGCCGCAGATCGGGCACGGCAGCCCGGTCCGGGCGTGCACCCGCAGGCCGGACCGCTTCTCCGCCTTCAGCGTGGCCGCTTTCTGGCCGACCGAGCGGTCCACCGCGTCGCGGAGCGTGCCCACCATCGCCGCGTGCAGCCGGGACAGCTCGCCGTCGGCCAGCCGGCCCGCGGGCTTGAACGGGGACAGCTTCGCCACGTGCAGGATCTCGTCGGAGTACGCATTGCCGATGCCGGCGATCAGGGACTGGTCGGTCAGCGCGCCCTTGAGCTGGCCGCCGTGGCTGCGAAGCAGGTCGCCGAGCCGCTCGGTGGTCAGCACGGGGTCGAGCGCGTCCACCCCCAGCCGGGCGATGCCGGGTACGTCGGCGGCCGTGCGCACCACGTACACGGCCAGCTTCTTCTGGGTGCCCTGCTCGGTCAGGTCGAACCCGCCGCCGTCGTCCAGGTGCAGCCGGAGCGCGATCGGCCCCCGGCCCGGCTTGGGCGGTGCGGGCGGCAGCTGGTCCCGCCACTGCAGCCAGCCGGCGCGCGCCAGGTGGGCGACCAGGTGCAGGCCGCTGACGTCGAGGTCCAGGAACTTGCCGTACCGGCCGGCGGCGGTCACCTCCAGGCCGGCGAGCGCGGATACCGGCGGGTCGAACGTCTTCAGCGCGCTGATCGCCGGGGTATCCACGCGGGCCACCACGCGGCCGACCGCGCGCTCGCGGAGAAACTCGGCGAGCGCCTCCACCTCGGGCAGCTCGGGCACGCCGTCCAGTGTGCCCTGCTCGTCACTCGACGCCCCAGGACTCCCCCGCGTACACGGCGTCCCAGAACCGCAGCTCGAACCGAACGACCCGGTCGAACGCCAGGCACATCGCCGGCGTCGGCCCGCTCGGCGCCGCGGCGTCGAGCAGCCGGGACAGGGCGGCCACCCAGCCGGCGAACGCGTCGGAGGACCAGTTGTCGATGAACGGCCAGTACGGCGAGGATCGGTTGGCGGTCGCCCGGGCCACCGCCCACGCGTCGTAGTACGCCTTCTCCGCCCCGTACAGCACGGTGGCCGCGACCGGGTAGCCGTCCTGCAGCGACGCCTGCAGGAACGAGGTGTAGCCGAGCGTGGTCGGCGCTGGCTCGGCGGTGAGGTCCAGGCCGCGGCTGCCCGCCTCGCGGCGGAACAGGTCCAGCTCCGCCTGCAGCGACGCCAGCCCGCCGACCAGCACGTCGGCGGCGACCGGGTCCGGGGCGAGCCCGACCAGGGCCCCGAGGAAGCGCCGGAAGCCGACGACGAACGAGTAGTCCTCGACCACCCAGCGGTCGAACGCCGCCGGATCGAGCGAGCCGTCGCCGGTGGCGGCGACGAACGGGTGGGCGGCGATCCGCTGCCACAGCGGCGCCGCCGTGGCGAGCAGCATCCGAGCAGTACTCACGGTGTCCGCTCCTCCTCTGTGCCGTCCCTGCTCACGGGCCGTCTCCGCTCACCGGACGTCCCAGAACGCCTGCTCGTGCCGCAGGGCCTCGTCGAAGGCCGCCGTCGCGGTCGGTTCGTCCACCAACGCCGCCTCCTGCGCATCATCGAGCATCTCGGCGCAGCGGCGGGCCAGCGCGGCGAAGCCGGGATCGGCGTAGGTGGCCACCCAACGGGCGTATCGCGGCTCGGCGGGTGGCGCCTCGGCGAGCATCCCGCCCAGTGTCGAGTAGCCCCACATGCAGGGCAGCAACGCGGCCAGGCCGCGGCCGTAGTCGGCCGCCGAGTCCAGCAGGAACCCGGTGTACGCCGCGCAGGCCGGCGATTTCACGGCGCCGAGCAGGTCGGCGCCGAACTCCGCGGCGAGCCCGCGGTGCAGCGCCAGCTCGTCATGCCAGGTGGAATAGGCCAGGTCGACGAGGTCGCCGAGGTGCTGGTCCGGTGCCTGCCAGGCGAGCCGCGAGAACACCCGTACGTAGTCGAGCAGGAACAGGTAGTCCTGCTCGAGCCAACCGCGGAACACCTCCGGGTCCAGGTCACCGCGGGCGATGCCGGCGACCGTCGGATGGTCGAGCTGGGCTCGGACCCCGGGCAGCCCCCGCTCCGTCAACCTCTGCGAGAGCGTGGACATGGCTGACATCCTGCCCGAGCCGGCGGCCATCGCGCGCCGCCGCGTCGGGAACTACCTCGGCCGGGCTAGCGGTCGGGGATCTCCCCAGGACGCCGTGTCCGCGCCGTCAGGTCGGCGCCGCCAGGGTGACGCCGAACCGGCCGGCCGGGTCGGTCCACCAGGCGCGCGTCTCGAAGCCGGCGTCGGCCAGCTCGGCCTCGACCCCGCTCCGCCGGAACTTCGCCGAGATCTCGGTGCGCATCTCCTCCCCGGCGGCGAACCGCACGCCGAGGTCGAGCGCCGCGACGTTCACCTCCTGGTCGCGCTCGGACCGCAGCCGCATCTCGATCCACTCGTTCGCGGCGTCCCAGATCGCGACGTGGGCGTACGCGTCGACGTCGAAGTCGGCCTTGAGCTCCCGGTTGATCACGTGCAGCACGTTCCGGTTGAACTCGGCGGTCACCCCGGCCGCGTCGTCGTACGCCGGCACCAGCACCGCCGGGTCCTTGACCAGGTCGGTGCCGAGCAGGAACGCGTCGCCTGGGGCGAGCGTGTCACGGACCTCGGCCAGGAACGCGTGTCGCTCGGCGGGCTCGAAGTTGCCGATCGTGCCGCCGAGGAACGCGGTGAGCCGCCGGCCGCCGGGCACGTCGGAGGGCACGACGTCGAGGTGGTGCTCGAAGTCCGTGACGACCGCGTGCACCTCCAGGTCGGGATACTCCGCCGCGAGCGCCTGACCGGCGTCCCGGAGCGCGGTCTCGCTCACGTCCACCGGCACGTACCGGCGCAGCGTCCGGCCGGTGCGCAGGGCGTCGATGAGCAGCCTGGTCTTCTCGGCCGAGCCGGCACCGAGCTCGACCAGCGTGTCCGCGCCCGTCGTGGCGGCGATCTCCCCGGCCCGGGCTCGGAGGATCTGCCGTTCCGCCCTGGTTGGGTAGTACTCCGGCAGCCGGGTGATCTCCTCGAACAGCGCGCTGCCCCGCTCGTCGTAGAACCACTTCGGCGGCAGCTCCTTCGGGGCGGCCAGCAGCCCGCGCGCGACGTCCGCGCGCAACGCCTCGGCGAGGTAGTCCACCGGCAGGTGCGAGTCCAGCCGGAACCCTACGTCGGACATTGGACCTCCGGGGGAACGTCGAGGGGCAGCGGCGCGACGGTCACGCCGTCCGGGGTGGCCGAGAGCACCGACCGGTCGGGCACGTCGACCCACCCCGGTTCGTCGTCGAACGGCTCCGACGCGACGACCACGCCGCGCTCGTCGGCGCGCCAGGACAGCGTGTCGCCGTACGCGGTGGCGGCGATCCGCGCGCCGTCGGTGAGCAGCAGGTTGAGCCGGCCGCCGGCGGTGGCGGCGGCGAGCCGGACCACCGCGGCCAGCGCCTCGGCCGGGGCCGCGCCCCGGTCGAGGCGCTGCTGCACGAGCGCCCACAGCAGGGCCGAGTCCGTGCCGGCCTCCATGCTCACCGTGCGCAGCAGGTCGGCCGGGGGCAGGCCGCTGGCGACCGCGCCGACCGACTCCGGCCACCCGTGCACCACGCCGTTGTGGCTGAACAGGTACGGCCCGGCGGCGAACGGGGCGGCCGCGCCGACCGAGTGCGGCATGCCGGGACTGGCCGAGCGGACCGCGGCGAGCAGCGCGCCGGTGCGGACCACCCTGGCGAGGTCGGCGAACGAGCGGTCGGTCCACATCGGATGGTCGCTGCGGTAGCGGGCCGGGATCGGGTCGCCCTCGGCGTACCAGCCCACGCCGAAGCCGTCCGCGTTGATCCGGCCGCGAGTCTGCCGCCGGGGTGCCCAGGACTGGCGCAGCAGCGACTGCGGCGGATCAACGAGCAGCGCCTGCATCGGCACCGGCGGGCCGAGGTAGGCGAGGTGGCGGCACACGACGCCGGCCCCGTCAGGCAGGCGCCCGGGCCGGCGCCGGGTCGGCGTCCCGGGCGTCCCGGGCGCACCGGAAGCCGGCAAAGATCTGCCGCCGGATCGGGTAGTCCCAGTTGCGGAACGTGGCCCGGCCGACGGACGGGTCGGTGGCCCAGGAGGCGCCCCGCAAGACCTTGTAGTCCGGCCCGAAGAACACCTCCGAGTACTCCCGGTACGGGAACGCCTCGAACCCCGGGTACCCGGTGAAGTCGGTCGAGGTCCACTCCCACACGTCGCCGACCAGCTGGTGCACGCCGAGCGGCGACGCGCCGGCCGGGTAGGCGCCGACCGGGGCGGGTCGGAGATGGTCGCCGCCGAGGTTCGCCACAGCGGGCGTCGGCTCGTCGTCGCCCCAGGGGAAGCGCCGGGACCGCCCGGACCGCGGGTCGTGCCGGGCCGCCTTCTCCCACTCCGCCTCGGTGGGCAGCCGCTTGCCGGCCCACCGGGCGTACGCGTCCGCCTCGTACCAGCAGACGTGCTGCACTGGCTCGTCCGTCGGCAGCGGCTCGACGTGGCCGAACCGGGTCCGCCACCAGCCGCCGCCGTCCCGGTGCCAGAACTGCGGCGCCACCAGGCCGGCCGCCTGCCGGTGCGCCCAGCCGGCCTCGGTCCACCAGCGCGGGTCGTCGTACCCGCCGGCCTCGACGAACGCCGCGTACGCCCCGTTCGTCACCGGGAAGGTGTCGATCCAGAACGGCGTTAGCTCGAGCTCGTGCGCCGGACGCTCGTTGTCAAGCGCCCAGGGCTCGATCGAGGTGCCCATCGTGAACCGCCCGCCGGGCACGTGCGTTTCGGCGGGCAGCGTCGCCGGATCCAGCGACGGCGCGGGCACCGACCGGGCGGCCAGCACCGGCTCGCCCCTCCGCAGCTGGTGGGTCGCCAGCATCGTCTCGTCGTGCTGGTTCTCGTGCTGGATGATCATGCCGAAGATGAAGCCGTCCGCGGTCAGCCGCCGCCCCTCCAGGGGCACGCCGTCGAGCAGGTCGAGCACCTTCTCCCGGACGGTGCCGATGTAGGTCCGCGACTCGGTCGGGTTCAGCAGCGGCAGCGACGGGCGCTCCCGGCGCGGGTGCTTAAACGCGTCGTACAGCTCGTCGATGTCCGAGCGCACCGGGTCGAGCCCGCCCGCGTCCCGGACCAGCCACAGCTCCTCCTGGTTGCCGACGTGGGCGAGGTCCCACACCAGCGGCGACATGATCGGCGAGTGCTGCGCGGTGAGCTCCGGCTCGTCCAGCACGTCGGTGGTGAGCGCGATCGAGCGGCGCCGGGCCTGGTCGAGACCGTCGGCGATGCGCTGGCGCAGGTCGGTGTCGAAGGTGGTCACCGGACAATCCCTTCGTCGGCGAGGTGGGCTTTCGAGTGGCTTGAGTCGGTCGGGGTGCGGTGCTCGCGGCGGGCCCAGGCGTCGAGAGCGTCGTCGGCGGGGCTGCGGCCGCGGGCCGGGTAGCGATCGGCGAAGTCCTCGGCCGACCCGACCAGCGAGGCGGCCAGGCCGGCTCGACGCATCGCGTCGATCGCGGCGGCCAGCACGTCGACACCGGCCCGGGCGAGGCCGACGTCGGCGAGGCCACGCCGGGCGGCCCGGGCCCAGGCGCCGGCGACCGGTGCCG
>JBKOXW010000011.1:0-18006 GCA_046744115.1 Actinomycetota bacterium
CACGTCCGCGACGGCGGCTGCCGCTTCCCCGGCTGCGACCGCCCGCCGGCCTGGACGGACGCGCATCACCTGCAGCACTGGATCGATGGCGGCCCGACCCGCCTGGACAACCTGGTCCTGCTCTGCCGCGGCCACCACCGCATCGTGCACGAGACCGGCTGGCAACTCACCCCCGGCCCGAACAACACCTGGACCGCCACCCCACCCACGCCCAAGAGCAGAGGACCCGACGCGCTAGCGGCCTGACCGGCCGTATGCCGTACGGTCGGTGACCGATGACAGTGGACCGGAGACTGCACTGGGACGGCTGCTTCAACGTGCGCGACCTCGGCGGCCTCGGTACCGCGGACGGTCGCAGCATCCGATGGGGCGCTGTCGTCCGATCCGACAGCGTCCACCGCCTCACAGGAGCCGGCTGGGATGCGCTATGGGCGCATGGCGTGCGGACGATCGTCGACCTGCGCAACGGCAACGAGATCGGCGCGGACGCCGCGCCGCGGCCGCTCGGGCTGACGACAGCACACGTGCCGCTGGACGACGCCACGGACACCGAGTTCTGGGACTACTGCCGGGCCAACGACCTGGACGGCAGCCCGCTCTACTTCCGCCCGTTCCTCGACCGCAAGCCCGACCGTTGTGCAGCGGTCATCGCGACCATCGCGCATGCACGCCCTGGCGGTGTGGTGGTCCATTGCGGAGTCGGTCGGGATCGCACCGGACTCATCACCATGCTGCTGCTCGCGCTGGCCGGCGTCCCGCCCGACGAGATCGCCGCCGACTACGAGTTGAGCAGCGGCTGCCTGACGCCGCTCTATGCCGCGCTGGGCGTCGACGACCAAGGCCCCCGGATCCGGGACATCCTCGTGCGCAAGGCCACGTCGGCTCGCGACAGCATCCGCGCCACGCTGTCCACCTTCGACGTCGACGCGTACCTGCGCTCGGCAGGCCTCGGCAACGACGACCTGACCGCTGTCCGCGCCCGGCTTCTCGACTCCGACGCAGCGTTCGACTAGAAGACTTGACTTATATAAGCGCACTTTGGCATAATCGCGACCGTGCACGCGTTCGACGTCCTCGGGGATCCGGTGCGCCGCCGGATCCTCGAGCTGCTCGCCGACGGCGAGCGGGCCTCCGGCGAGGTCGGCGCGGTCGTGCAGGAGGAGTTCGGGATCTCCCAGCCGGCGGTGTCGCAGCACCTGCGGGTACTGCGGGAGAGCGGGTTCACCACGGTCCGGGCCGAGGGGACTCGCCGGCTGTACTCCGTCGACCCGACGCCGCTGCGCGAGATCGATCGGTGGCTGGAGCACTACCGCCGGTTCTGGAGCCAGCCGCTGGACGCGCTGGCCACCGAGCTGGCGCGCAGCCGGCGTCACCGTCGCACCCAGGAGCAACCCAGGAAGCACACCAGGAAGGGCGGTCGTGGCTCATGACCGAGTTGAACGACATGGCCGACCGGCTGGCCGAGACGCACCGGGAGATCGGGCGTCGCGAGGCCGACGGCGGCACTGTCCACTCCATACTGATGCGCCGGCGGTACGCGGCGCCGGTCGAGGACGTGTGGGACGCCTGCACGACGCCGGACCGGCTCGCCCGCTTCTTCCTGCGGCCCGACGGCGACCTGCGGGCCGGCGGCACGTTCCGGTTCGAGGGCAACGCCAGCGGCGAGATCCTGCGCTGCGAGCCACCCCGCCTGCTCCGGATCACCTGGGTGTACGGCGAGCCCACCGGCGACGAGGTCGAGCTGCGCCTGTCCCCCGGCTCAGCCGGGGACGACACCGTCCTCGAGCTCGAACACACGTCGCCGAACAAGCTGACCGACTTCCTGCTCAACGACCCGACGACCGGCATGTGGGGTCTCGGGGCCGGCTGGGAACTGGGCCTCCTCGCGCTGGACAGCTACCTGGCCGGCACGTTCCCCGACGTCGACCCCGGCAAGTTGGCGGAGACCCCCGAGCTGGCCGACCTCGCCAACCGGTGCAGCGACGCCTGGGCCGCGGTGCTGGCGGCGACACGGCCGTAGAGTCGTTGCGTGAGCAACCTTGAGCTGAACCCGCAGGAGTCCGTCTGCGGAGGCCGCGCGGCCATCGCCACCGAGCCGGTGCGCGAGCTGCTGCCCGGCCGCGAGGTCACGCTGGGCCCTCGGGGGACGGTGGTCAGCCGGACGCTGCCGCACCGCGACCGGCGCATGGTCGGCGCCTGGTGCTTCGTCGACCACTACGGCCCGGAGGACATCGCGGCACAGCGTGGCATGCGGGTGCCGCCGCACCCGCACACCTGCCTGCAGACGGTGACCTGGCTCGTCGAGGGCGAGGTGCTGCACCGTGACAGCCTCGGCAGCGAGGTCGTGATCCGGCCGGGCCAGCTCAACCTGATGACCGCCGGCCGGGCGATCGTGCACGCCGAGGTGTCGCCGCCCGACCATCACCCGGTCCTGCACGGCGTCCAGCTGTGGGTCGCGCTGCCCGAGCGTGACCGCCTCGCGGAGCCCCACTTCGAGCACCACCAGGAGCTGCCGGTGCTGACCGACACCGGCCTCGCAGTGACCCTGCTCATGGGCGAGCTCGCCGGTGCGAGGTCACCGGCGACGGTCTACAGCCCGCTGCTCGGCGCGGAGGTGGCCTTGGACGGCGGCGCCGACACCAGACTGCCGCTGCGGCCCGAGTTCGAGTACGCGGCACTCGCCCTGTCCGGCACCGTCGAGGTCGACGGCCTGCCGCTAGCCCCCGGCGCGCTTCTCTACCTCGGCAGCGACCGCTCCGACCTCGCGCTGCGCGCCGAGCGGCCCGGCCGGGTGCTGCTGCTCGCCGGTGAGCCGTTCGAGGAGCAGCTCGTCATGTGGTGGAACTTCGTCGGCCGCAGCCACGACGAGATCGTCCGGGCCCGTGAGGACTGGATGAGCGGGCGGCGGTTCGGCACGGTGCCCGGGTACGACGGAGAGCCGCTGCCCGCTCCGCCGATGCCGACGACCCCGCTGAAGCCGCGCGGCCGGCTCCGGTAACGCACGCGCGGCTAGCGAAGCGACATCTCCCACTCGTGCAGGTCGCGGGCGTCCATCGCCTGCTGGAGCGGGTCCATCGTCCCGGTCGTCTTCGTCTCGCCGTACACCTCGCTGCGCCAGCCGCACGAGCAGACCGCCTGCACGCGACCCTCGCCGAGCTCCTGCGTTGCGGTGTGGTGTTCCACGGCGACCATCCTCCGGAGGGCCATTCAACCCCGGCGCCCGTCGAAGATCGAGTGTCGCAGGTCAGCGCTGCGGGCGAAGACCTGCCACCGCGGACGCGAGCAGGTACGCCGAGGCGCAGGAGGGGCAGGTCAGCGCGGCCGCAGGACGTTGGTGAACACGCGCCCGCGCCGATCGCGATGAGGCACGCCAGGTGCGGCGAAGCCAGCGGCCACCACCGGCCGCCGCCCCCGTTGCTTCGCCGACGAGAAGCCCCCCCGAACCTGCTCGACCACGTGCCTATTCGGTTCCCCAGAACGAGAGCGCGCGGCACCGCCGCCACGCGCCCCCGATCGTGCTCCCCTGTCCCGACAGAGCCCCTGGCTCCAGTCGGTGCAGCCGACTCCCCCGGCTGCGTGAGCGACGGGCCCCCCAAGAGCGAACGAACGATATCCGGTGCGGTCGTCGCGGGGAGGCAAGGTCGGCAAAGTTACTGCGAACCTCGGTGGGGCGCTGGTCTGCACGGAGCAACCGGAGGGCATCTCGGGAGCAAGACCCGGCCCGTCCGGGAGGATTGGGGGGTGAGTGTCGAGCCTGGAGCGGCGCGCGCCGGGGCGACCGCCGTGGCCTCGGAAGCCCGTGTCCCCGGCGGCGACGCGGCGCTGCGTGCCGACGTGCGCCGGGTCGGGGCGCTGCTCGGTGAGTCGCTGGCCCGGCAGCAGGATCGCGACCTGCTCGACCTCGTCGAGCGGGTACGGGCGCTCACCAAGGCGTCCAAGGCGGACGATCCGGTCGCTTTGGCCGAACTCCGCCGGCTGCTCGGCGAGGCGCCGCTGCCGACCGCGATCGCCCTGGTCCGCGCGTTCTCGGCGTACTTCTACCTGGCCAACGTCGCCGAGCAGGCGCATCGGGTCCGCGGCCTGCGGGCTCGGCCGGCCGAGCAGGGGTGGCTGGCCCGGGCGGTCGGCGAGGTGGCCGAGCGGGTCGGGCCGGCCGGCCTGACCGAGGCGCTGCGGCGACTCGCGGTGCGGCCGGTCCTCACGGCCCATCCGACCGAGGCCAGCCGCCGGTCCATTCT
This sequence comes from Actinomycetota bacterium, assembly GCA_046744115.1. Lineage (GTDB taxonomy): Bacteria > Actinomycetota > Actinomycetes > Mycobacteriales > CADCTP01 > JBKOXW01. The sequence continues at coordinate 4,239 of JBKOXW010000011.1, forward strand.
GGACAAGCTGCGCAGTGTTGGGGACCTGCTGCTGGTCGACACGCCGCCCGGGACGGCCGCCCGCCGGCGCCAGGACCGCCGGCTCGCCGAGGTCATCGACCTGGTCTGGCAGACCGACGAGCTGCGGCTGGATCGGCCCGACCCGGTCGACGAGGCCCGCAACGCCACGTACTACCTCGACCGGCTGGCCCGCGACACGGTGCCGGACCTGCTCGCCGACCTCGCCGACGAGGTGGCCGCCCGCGGCGGCACGCTCGATCCGGCCGACCGGCCGCTCACGTTCGGGACCTGGATCGGCGGCGACCGGGACGGCAACCCGTACGTCACCCCCGACGTCACCAGCCGGGTGTTGCTGCTCCAGCACGCGTACGGCATCGCGATGCTCGTCGCGGCGGCGGATCGGCTGATCGGCGAGCTGTCCACGTCGTCGGCGATCGCCGGGATGTCGGAGGCGCTGCGGGCCAGCATCGACGCCGACGTCGCCGCGCTGCCCGAGCTCGACCCGCGACTGCTGCGGATCAACGCCGAGGAGCCGTACCGGCTCAAGCTGACCTGCATCCGGGCCAAGCTGCAGAACACCCGCGACCGGCTGGCCGCCGGCACGCCGCACCAGCCCGGTCGCGACTATCTCGGTGTCGGCGGGCTGCTCGCCGAGCTGCGGCTGGTCGCCGACTCGCTGGCCGAGCACCGCGGCGAGCTGCTGGCCGGCGGCCCGCTGGCTCGATTCCTCCAGACCGTCGCCGCGTTCGGCCTGCGGCTCGCCACGATGGACGTGCGCGAGCACGCCGACGCGCACCACCACGCGATCGGCCAGCTGGTCGACCGGCTCGGCACGGAGTCGTGGCGCTATGACGACCTGCCCCGCGACTACCGGCACCGGCTGCTGTCCCGGGAGCTGGCCGGCCGCCGCCCGCTGGCGCCGCATCCGCCGCCGCTGGATGAGGCGGGCGCGCGCACGTTCGCGGTGTTCGGCACGATCCGCGACGCGCTGGACCGGTTCGGCCCCGGCGTGGTGGAGAGCTACATCGTGTCGATGACCCGCGGGGCGGACGACGTGCTCGCCGCGGCCGTGCTGGCCCGCGAGGCCGGACTGCTCGACGTCCACAGTGGAGTGGCGGGGATCGGGTTCGTGCCGCTGCTGGAGACGATCGAGGAGCTACGGCGAAGCGGCGAGGTGCTGGACTCGCTGCTCGGCGACCCGGCGTACCGGGAGGTGGTCCGGCTGCGCGGCGACGCCCAGGAGGTGATGCTCGGCTACTCGGACTCCAACAAGGAGGCGGGCATCACCACATCGCAGTGGGAGATCCACAAGGCGCAGCGGGCACTGCGCGACGTCCTGGCCCGGCACGGCGTGCGGCTGCGGCTCTTCCACGGTCGCGGCGGCACGGTCGGGCGCGGCGGTGGTCCGACGTACGACTCGATCCTCGCCCAGCCGTACGGGACGCTCGACGGCGAGATCAAGGTCACCGAGCAGGGCGAGGTGATCTCGGACAAGTACTCGCTGCCCGGCCTGGCCCGGGAGAACCTGGAGCTCACCCTCGCCGCCGTGCTGCAGGCGTCGGTGCTGCACCGCGAGCCGCGGGCGCCGGCGGGCACGATGGCCCGATGGGACGGCGCGATGGAGCTGGTGTCCTCGGCCGCCCACGACGCCTACCGCGGCCTGGTCGACGACCCGGACCTGCCGGCGTACTTCCTCGCCTCCACACCGGTCGAGCAGCTGTCCTCGCTGAACATCGGCTCCCGGCCGGCGCGGCGGCCGGACAGCGGCGCCGGGCTCGCGGGGCTGCGGGCCATCCCGTGGGTCTTCGGCTGGACGCAGTCGCGCCAGATCGTGCCCGGCTGGTACGGCGTCGGCACCGGTCTCGCTGCCGCGCGGGCGGCCGGGCTGGACTCGCGGCTCGCCGAGATGAACCGCGAGTGGCACTTCTTCCGCACCTTCGTTTCCAATGTGGAGATGACGCTGGCCAAGACCGACCTCGGCATCGCCGGCCACTATGTCCAGTCGCTTGTGGACCCTTCGCTGCACCGGATTTTCGACGCGATCCGCGCCGAGCACGACCGGACCGTCGCCGAGGTGCTGCGGCTGACCGGCGAGGCCGAGCTGCTGGACTCCCAGCCCGGCCTGAAGCGCACCCTGTCGGTGCGCGACGCGTACCTCGACCCGATCTCCTACCTGCAGGTCGCGCTGCTCGCCCGCAACCGCGCCGGCGACTCCAGCCCGCGGCTACGCCGCGCCCTGCTGCTGACCATCAACGGCATCGCCGCCGGCCTGCGCAACACCGGCTGACCCCGCTGCGTCGCGCCGCTGGCGGGTTTCAGTCGTTGAAGCGGTTCTGGGCGGGTTCGAGGCCTTCGGTGAGGAGGGTCTCGACGGCGTCGGCGGCGCGGTCGAGGTGGAAGCGGAGCTCCTTGCGCTCGGCCGGGGAGAAGTCGCGCAGCACGTAGTCGGCCGGGTCCTGCCGGCCGGGCGGGCGGCCGATGCCGACCCGCACCCGCAGGTAGTCGCGGGTGCCGAGGGACTTGGTGACCGACCGCAGGCCGTTGTGGCCGTTGTCGCCGCCATCGCGCTTGAGCCGCAGCGACCCGTACGGCAGGTCCAGCTCGTCGTGCATGACGACGATCCGCTCCGGCGGCACCTTGAAGAAGTCGCGCAGGGCGGCAACCGGGCCACCCGATTCGTTCATGAACGACTTCGGCTTGGCCAGCACCGCGCGCACGCCCGGCATGCCGCCGAGCCGGCCCTCGATCAGATCGGCGCGGCCGCGGTGCGCCTTGAACCGCCCGCCGACCCGCCCCGCGAGCAGGTCCGCGACCATGAAGCCGGCGTTGTGCCGGTTGCCCGCGTACGCCGGTCCGGGATTGCCCAGCCCGACGACGAGGTAGACGTCATCGGCCATCGTCGCTCACCGGCCCGGCGTCGCCGCCGGCGGCGCTGCAGGCGATCAAGCCTCCGGCTCGGCCGCGGGCGGCGCCTCGGCACCCTCGGCGGGCGCCTCGCTCGGCGCCTCCCGCTCGATGCCGGCCTCGGCCTCGGCACCGGCCAGCTCGGCCTCGAGCTGCTCGGCCGTCGGCGAGGCGAGGACGGTCGCCACGACGTGCGCGGGTTCGGTGACCAGCGTGGTGCCCGCCGGCAGCGTGATCTCGCCGGCGTCGATGTGATCCCCCACCTGCAGTCCCTCGATGCTGACCTCGAAACGCTCCGGGATCCGGGTCGCCTCGGCCTCGACCGAGAGCGTGGTGAGCTGCTGGTCGACCAGGCCGTCCCGGGTCGCCTCGCCGAGCAGCACGATCGGCACCTCGACGGTGACCTTCTCGCCGCGGCGCACCAGCAGCAGGTCGACGTGCTCGAACACGCCGCGGATCGGGTGCCGCTGGATCGCCTTCGGCAGCGCCAGCTCGTCGCCGCCGTCGATCTCGAGGGTGAGCAGCGTGTTCGCGCCGCCGCCCCGGATCGCGTGCGCGAACTCGCGCGCCGGCAGCGAAATGTGCCGCGGCGGCTGGCCGTGCCCGTACAGCACGGCGGGAATCTTGCCCGCCCGGCGGGTGCGGCGCGCGCCGCCCTTGCCGAACTCGGTGCGGGGCTCGGCGGCGATACGGACCTCGGACACGGTGTGGCTCTCCTCGGACGAAAACTCGGGGCGAGGGAGCACGCGCGGGCACACCGCGTCGATCACGGACCAGTCGGGCGGGTCCCTCGCCGGGCAACCGCGCCAGCGTACCAGCGGGTGGGAGGCCGCTTGTTCGGCGGCCGCCTAGCTGGCGCCGCCGAAGAGGCTGGTCACCGAGCCGTCCTCGAACACCTCACGGATGGCACGGGCGAGCAGCGGCGCGATCGACAGGATCGTGAGCTTGTCGATCTGGCGCTCGGGCGGGATGGGTAGCGTGTTCGTCACCACGACCTCGCTGATCCGGCTGTTCTTCAGCCGGTCCACGGCCGGGCCGGACAGCACGCCGTGGGTCACGGCGGCGATCACATCGGCGGCGCCGGCGGCCCGCAGCGCGTCGGCCGCCTTCGTGATCGTTCCCGCCGTGTCGATCATGTCGTCGACGACGATGCAGACCCGCCCGGCCACGTCGCCGACCACCTTGTTGGCGACGACCTGGTTGGGGTGGAACTCGTCGCGCGTCTTGTGGATGAACGCCAGCGGGCAACCGCCGAGTCGGTCGGTCCACCGCTCGGCGACCCGCACCCGGCCGGAGTCCGGCGCGACCACGGTGAACTCGGCGCTGGGCCACTTGTCCTCGACGTGGTCGGCGAGCAGCGGCAGCGCGAACAGGTGGTCCACCGGACCGTCGAAGAAGCCCTGGATCTGGGCGGTGTGCAGGTCCACGCTCATGATCCGGTCGGCGCCCGCCTGCTTGAACAGGTCGGCCACCAGCCGTGCGGAGATCGGCTCCCGGCCGCGGTGCTTCTTGTCCTGCCGGGCGTACGGGTAGAACGGCGCGACCACCGTGATCCGCTTCGCGGACGCCCGCTTGAGCGCGTCGACCATGATCAGCTGCTCGACCAGCCACGTGTTGATCGGCGTGGAGTGGCTCTGGATGACGAACGCGTCGCAGCCGCGGACCGACTCCTCGTACCGGACGTAGATCTCGCCGTTGGCGAAGTCGTACGCGGACGTCGGGGTGACCGTGGCGCCGAGCTCGCTGGCGATCTCGTGGGCGAGCTCGGGGAAGGCCCGCCCGGAGAAGAGCATGAGGCTCTTGCGGTTCTGGCTCTGTATCGCGCTCATCGTCCTCACCCCGCGGTCGTCTGCTCCGGTGGTGGCTCCGCCTCGGCGGCCGCCTCGGCTCCTTCGGCCGCCTGCGCGGCCGCCGTCCCGGCCCGCCGCCGGGCGACCCAACCCACGATGTTGCGCTGGCGGGCCCGACCCATCCCGAGCGCCCCCGGCGGGACGTCCTCGGTGATGACCGAGCCGGCCGCGGTGTACGCCCCGTCCGCCACGGTCACCGGGGCCACCAGCATCGTGTCGCTGCCGATCCGCGCATGGTCGCCGATCGTCGTGCGGTGCTTGGCCACCCCGTCGTAGTTGACGGTCACGGTCGCGGCGCCGATGTTGCTGCCGACCCCGATCGTGGTGTCGCCGACGTAGGACAGGTGCGCCACCTTCGACCCGTCGCCGACCTCGCTCGCCTTGATCTCGACGTACGCGCCGGCCTTGGCGCCGCGGCCGAGCCGGGTGCCCGGACGCAGGTAGGTGTACGGGCCGACGGTCGCCTCCGGGCCGATCTCGGCGCCTTCGCAGTGCGAGCGCAGCACCCGCGCTCCCGGCCCGACCGTGCAGTCGACAAGGGTGGTGTCCGGGCCGATCTCGGCGCCGCGGGCGACCCGGGTGGCCCCGGCCAGCCGGGTCTGCGGGTGGACCGTGACGTCGGGCTCCAGGGCGACGCCGGCGTCCATCCACGTGGTGGCCGGGTCGACGACCGTGACCCCGGCGCGCATCCAGCCGTCGAGCAGCCGGTCGTTGAGGACGCGATGGGCGGCGGCGAGCTGGACCCGGTCGTTGACCCCGGCGGTCTCCTCGGCCGGCGCGACGACCGCGAGCACCGGCTGCCCGGCCGCGACGTACGCGCCGATCACGTCGGGCAGGTACTCCTCGCCCTGCGCGTTGTCGGTGGACAGCCGATCGAGGGCGCGGCGCAGCGGCGCGTCGGCGAACGCGTACACGCTCGTCGCCACCTCGGCGATCCGGCGCTCCTCGTCGCCGGCGTCGGCATGCTCGACGATGCGCAGCAGCTCGCCGGCGGGGCCGCGGACGACCCGGCCGTAGCCGAACGGGTCCGGCACGACCGAGGTCAGCAGCGTGGCGGCGGCGCCGGAGTCCTCGTGCGCCTGCACCAGCAAGCGGAGCGTCTCGGGGCGCAGCAGCGGGGTGTCGCCGGGCACCACGAGCACGGTCCCGGCGGTCTCGGGCATCGTCTCGAGCGCGACCCGGACGGCGTGGCCGGTGCCCCGCTGGTCGGCCTGCACGACTGGGATCGCCGCCGGCGCTTCCGCGGCGAGGTGCTCGGCCACCCGGTCCCGACCGTGCCCGATGACCACCGCGGTGAGGTCGGCGTCGAGCGGCGCGCACGCGGCGAGTACGTGACCGAGCAGCGTCCGGCCGGCGAACCCGTGCATGACCTTGGGTACGGCCGACCGCATCCGGGTGCCCTCGCCTGCGGCGAGCACGACGACCGCGGCGGGCCGGGCGTCGGTCACGGAATCTCCCCTCGACAGCGGACTCATGCTATCGACCTCGCCCCGGTACGCCGCGGTCGCGCTAGCTGGGGGACTCGGACTCGAACCGAGACTGCACGGCTCCAAAGGCCGGCGGGCTGCCGATTACCCCATCCCCCACCGCTGCCAACCAGCCTAGAGCCCCGGGTCGGCGTGCCCAGGTCCACCTTGCCAAACCTACGGTGCCGTAGGTTACGGTGTCGTAGCCAGGGTACGGAACAGCAGACGACCCACCGACGCCCCACCGACTGTGAGGACTGCCGCATGCCGCCTGCCGAGAGCACCGCCCTGCTCGACCCGCCCGCCACGCCGCGCGCGCCGAAGCCGCTCACCGACGACCGCAAGGCCGGCTGGGAGCAGATCGCCCTGTACGCGTTCGTGATCGTGCCGTTCCTGGCGCTGGCGTTCGCGGTGCCGGTGATGTGGGGCTGGGGCATCGGATGGCACGACGTCGTGCTCGCGCTCGCGTTCTACGTGATCTCCGGCCTCGGGGTCACGGTCGGGTTCCACCGCTACTTCACGCACGGCGGTTTCAAGGCGAAGCGGCCGCTGCGGATCGCGCTCGCCGTCGCCGGCTCGCTGGCGATCGAGGGGCCGGTGGTCCGCTGGGTGGCCGACCACCGCCGGCATCACGCGTTCAGCGACCGGGAGGGCGACCCGCACTCGCCGTGGCGGTACGGCACCACCGTCCGCGCGCTGCTCAAGGGCCTGACGTTCGCGCATGTGGGCTGGATGTTCGACGTCGAGCAGACCAACCAGCAGCGGTTCGCCCCGGACCTGCTCGCCGACCGCGATATCCGGCGGATCGACCGGATGTTCCCGTACTGGGTCGCGATCACCCTGCTGGGCCCGGCGCTGCTCGGCGGCCTGTGGACGATGTCCTGGACCGGCGCGCTGTCCGCGTTCTTCTGGGCCAGCCTGGTGCGGATCTGCGTGCTACACCACGTGACCTGGTCGATCAACTCGATCTGCCACACGATCGGCGAGCGGCCGTTCGTCGCCCGGGACAAGTCGGCGAACTTCTGGCCGCTGGCGATCCTCTCCTTCGGCGAGTCGTGGCACAACTCGCACCACGCCGACCCGACCTGCGCCCGGCACGGCGTGCTGCGTGGCCAGCTCGACATCTCCGCCCGGGTGATCTCCTGGTTCGAGCGGCTCGGCTGGGTGTACGACGTGCGCTGGCCGTCACCGGAGCGGATCGCCGCGAAGCGCACACAGTGACGGGTCGCGACCGGGCCGCTGTCACCATGGGTAAGTGACCGAACCCGCCGGTGGCGGCCGACCGCGCATCCGGATGACCGGCAAGGAGCGACGGCAGCAGCTACTCGACGTCGGGCGGACCCTGTTCGCCGAGCGGGGCTTCGAGGCCACGTCGACCGAGGAGATCGCGGCCCGGGCCGGGGTCAGCAAGCCGATCGTGTACGAGCACTTCGGTGGCAAGGAGGGGCTGTACGCGGTCGTCGTGGACCGGGAGATGCAGAGCCTGCTGGACCGGGTGACCGGTGCGCTGACCGCCGGGCACCCGCGCGAGCTGCTCGAACAGGCCGCGCTGGCGCTGCTCATCTACATCGAGGACGAGACCGACGGCTTCCGCATCCTGGTCCGCGACTCACCGGTGGTGAGCTCGACCGGGACGTTCTCCAGCCTGCTGAACGACATCGCCAGCCAGGTCGAGTACATCCTGGCCCAGGAGTTCAAGGCGCGCGGCTTCGAGCCGAAGCTCGCCGGGTTGTACTCGCAGGCGCTCGTCGGGATGGTCGCGCTGACCGGCCAGTGGTGGCTGGAGGTGCGCCGGCCGAAGCGCACCGAGGTCGCCGCGCACCTGGTCAACCTCGCCTGGAACGGGCTGTCCGGGCTGGAGAGCAAGCCCGCGCTGGTCAGCGAGCGCTGACCCGGCCGTAGAGGCCGAACAGCAGCAACGCCATGCCGACCACGAAGCTGAAGATCACGTTCGGCATCTCGAAGTTGAGGACGTTGAACGAGCTCCGCAGCAGGACCAGGTTCACCAGGCCGGACAGCAGGAACAGGATCCCGATCACACCGTTCAGCGTCGACGCGGTGTTGCCGCCCACGAACGCGCCCAGGATCAGGATCCCGCCGACGACCACCGACAGCGTGGACAGCACCGCGTTCGTCGACAGCCCGGCCACCTTGTCGCCCTCGGTGCTGAAGATCCCGACCAGGTCGAAGAACCCGAACAGGCCGAAGACCAGGAGGAACGCGCCGATCAGCCCGCCGCCGACCCGGTACGCCCGGTTGTGCGGGTGGTCGACGGGCAGGTTGCGCAGCGCGACATCGATCACAGGTGAGCCCTCCTCCCCGATCGGCGAGCCGATGCTACCGGCGGGCCGGTGCCGACTCCTCCACCACCCGGGCGCCCGGCACCGGCCCGTACGCGACCCGGACCGTGCGGCACACGCCGGCCCCGGACAGCGAGGCGGCCAGCCGCACCGCGGCCTCCCGGGACCGGGCCAGGAACGCGCAGGTCGGACCGGAGCCGGAGACCACCGCGCCGAGCGCGCCGAGATCCATGCCGACGCGCAGGGTGCGCCGCAGCTCGGCGCGCAGCGACAGCGCCGGCGCCTGCAGGTCGTTCGCCAGTAGCGGGCCGACCTGGCCGGGGTCGTGCACCCGCAGCGCGTTGATCAGCCGATCCGGTTCACCCGCCGACGGCGGGTCGCCGATCAGCCGGAGCCGGTCCAGCTCCGCGTACACCCGCGAGGTCGCCATCCCCTCGGCCGCGATCGCGAAGACCCAGTGCCAGCGGCCGCTGGCCAGCACCGGGGTCAGCCGCTCTCCGCGCCCGGTGCCGAGCGCGGTGCCCCCGGTGAGCGCGAACGCAACATCGCTGCCCAGGTCGGCGGCGAGCTCAAGCAGGTCGGCACGATCCAGCCCGGTGCCCCAGAGAGCGTCGCAGGCGACCAGCGCGGCGGCCGCGTCGGCGCTGCCCCCGGCGAGCCCGGCGGCCACCGGGATGCCCTTGACCAGGTCGAGCCGCACCGCCGGCTCGATGCCGACCCGCTCGGCCAGCAGCACCGCGGCGCGCCAGGCCAGGTTGTCCCCGTTCAGCGGGAGCTCGCCCGCCCCCTCGCCGCGCAGGCCGACGCTCAGGCCGCGCGCGGCGGTCGCGGTCACCTCGTCGTGCAGGGATACCGCCTGGAACACCGTGACCAGCTCGTGGTACCCGTCCGGGCGGAGCGGGCCGACCGCCAGGTGCAGGTTGACCTTGGCCGGCACCCGGACAGTGACGGGCTCCGGGACGCCGAGCAGGCGCGTCGGGGGCACCGGCCGAGACTAATGCCCCGCCCCGACAGGCCGGTTGCGACGATCAGCGTGCCGCGCCGGCCGCCGCGATGTGTGCGAAGTCCGTCACGTCCAGTGCCTCACCGCGCAGCCCGGGGTCGACGCCGGCGGCGCGCAGCACGCGCTCGGCGTCGCGGGCCGAGCCGGCCCAGCCGGCGAGTGCGGCCCGCAGCGTCTTGCGCCGCTGCGCGAATGCGGCGTCCACGACCGCGAACACGTCGCCGCGACCGACTCCCGGCGGCAGCGGCGGCGGATCGCGGCGGGCAAGCGCGACCAGCCCGGAGTCGACGTTCGGCACCGGCCAGAACACCGACCGCGGCACGGCACCGGCGCGCCGCACCGCGCAGTACCAGCGGACCTTCACCGACGGCACGCCGTACGTCCGCGAGCCCGGCTCAGCGGCGAGCCGCTCGGCCACCTCGGTCTGGACCATCACCAGGCCGTGCCGCAGCGAGGGCAGCAGGCCCAGCAGGTGCAGCACGACCGGCACGGCCACGTTGTACGGGAGGTTCGCGACCAGCGCGGTCGGTGCGGGCCCCGGCAGCTCGGTCAGCGCGAGCGCGTCGGCGGCCAGCACAATCAGCCGGTCCGCGTACGCCGGCAGCCGGCTCTCCACCGTGGACGGGAGCGCGGCGGCCAGCGCCGGGTCGGCCTCGACCGCGGCGACGTGTGCGCAGGCCGGCAGCAAGCCGAGCGTCAGCGAGCCGAGGCCCGGACCGACCTCGACGACGACGTCCGCAGTGGACAGTTCCGCGGCACGCACGATGCGGCGGATCGTGTTCGCGTCGTGCAGGAAGTGCTGGCCGAGCGCCTTGTTCGGCACGAGTCCGAGCGCGCCGGCCAGCTCGCGGACCTCCGCCGGTCCCAGCAGCCCGTCAGCCACGCCGGCATCGTGCCGCATGGACGCAGCGAGCGAGCGCGAGGGCTGGCAGGTGGACGCCCCGCGGCCGGCCGAGGGGGAGCCGGCCACGGGGCGTTCCCAAGCCCCCCGGAGGAGGCCGTGGCGTGGGACTACAGGTACTGGCCGCAGACCGGCCACGGAGACCGGCCGCGCGCCTGGTACAGGTTGTAGGCCACGCGGGTCTGTTCCTCGACCGAGGCGTCGATCGGGTTGCCCGTCCCCCCGTTCGACTGCCAGGTGCTGAGGGCGAACTGGTAGAGGCCGTAGTACGGGCCGGCCGGGTTCACCGCGCGCGGGTTGCCGCCGGACTCGCACTCGGCGAGCGCGGCCCAGTTCAGCCCGCCGTAGGTGGGATACCCGCCGGCGCCGATCGGAGCGGGCGGCTTCGTCCCGACGACGACCTCCTGGTTGACCGCCCGCTTCAGCACCCGCCGGGCCAACACCTTGCGGGACGCGGTCTTGCCGTCCAGATAGGTCACCAGGTAGGTGATCTCCTGCACGCCGTTGACGCCCTGCTGGGTGACCTTGCGGGTGCCCTCCGGCAGCGTCGGGTCCTCGGTGACGACCTCCTTGTAGGTGATCGTGGTCTTCGTCACCACCCGCTGCTGCTTCACCCGCGTGACGGTGATCCGCATGCCGTTGACGACCGGTGCGCTGCCGAGCTGCGACACCCTGTCGTCGGAGTCGACCCGGATCCCCGCCGCGTCGAGCACGTCCCCCACAGTCGGCGCCGTGGTCACGAACCGCTGGGAGCGGCCGTCCGCGGTCACCACCACGGTCTTCGGCGTGCGGATGGTGAGCGAGTAGCCGTCCAGCGGCAGCCGGTTGGAGCGCGAGGCGGAGACGTACAGCCCGGACTGGCGGTAGCCGATAAGCCTCAGCGCCTCGTCGACGCTCGTTGCGACCGTCCACACCTGACGGGTCTTGCCGTCCACGGTCAGCGTGAGCAGCCGCCCGCGGCGCAGCACGATCTCCGATCCGTCCACGATGGACGAGTCGGCGCTGGGCGCCAGGACGTCGTGCTCACCGACGGTCAGCTCGGCATCGGCGATCACGCCAGCGACGGTGCTCGCGTATGTGTGCAAGGACCGGGCCTGTCCGTCCACAGTGAGCGTGACCGTCTTGTCCAGCGATGCCCACGCCGCAGTGCCGCCCAGGAGTCCGGTGAGGACGACGCCGTAGAGCGCCAGCCGGACCGGGAACCGGACGGCATGCCGGACCTCGTGCTGCTTGCGCACCGACCGGCGCCGCGACGCCGGCAAGTGGGCGACCGCAGGCGTGGACGGCTGGACCTGGTACGGCTGCTGCGGCTGATCCGCGTACCGCTCGGGCGCGCGCGGCCCCGGCGGCGACTGGTACTGCAGCCGAGGACGCGGCCGTGGGGTCGGGTCGGCATACGGCTGAGCCGCGTACGGCGCGAATGGCTCGTACGGCTCGCGTGCGTAGGGCTGCGGCGGGAACGACTCGCGCGCGAAGGCCTCGCGAACGTATCGCTGGGGCGGGAAGGTCGCGTGCGGGAATGCGGGCGGCGCATCATCGTCAGGTTCCGGCGCGGCGTGCCGTCCCCTTGGCCGATCGCCGGAGTCCGCGGAGCGGTAGCCGAACCCGAGCCCGTCCAGCGCGCCGTGCCCGTCGAGGGTGTCCTCCCAACCGAGAGCGCCCATCTGATACTGGCGGGGCTGCTGCGGACGGGCAGACCACATCGGACGGTCCCAGGCCGCCTCCGTCGCGGCTTCCTCGGGTGCACGGTGTCGGTGACGCCCGTGACTCTCTCTGCCGGCCATTAGTCACGGGACCATAACGGCAGTCACCCGACGTGGCCAAGCCCGATCACCGAAGGTGAGACACCGGTCACCCCCAGCCGAATACGCGTTGGCCCGTTCGAGTGATGGCCTCGCACAACCGTTCGATTTGGACGTTCATCGCCTCGGCCAGCACCCGCGCCGTCAGCGGGATCAGGTATGGCGCGTTTGGACGGCCGCGATGCGGGGTCGGAGCCAGGAACGGGGCATCTGTCTCCACCAGGACCTGATCCAGCGGCGCGATCGCGGCCGCCTCCCGCAATGAGCCGGCGTTGGCAAAGGTCACCGTGCCGGCGAAGGACATCACGTAGCCGCGGTCGGCGCAGATCCGCGCCATCGCCGCGTCGCCAGAGAAGCAGTGGAACACCGTCCACTCTGGAGCGCCCTCCTCGGCGAGGATGCGCAGCACGTCGTCGTGCGCCTCCCGGTCGTGGATGACGAGCGCCTTGCCCACCTGCTTGGCGAGCGCGATATGCCGGCGGAAGGCCCCCTGCTGCTCGGCCGGCTCGACCCGGCCCCAGTAATAGTCCAATCCGGACTCACCGACGGCGCGCACCTCCGGTCGAGCGGCGAGCGCGGCCAGCTCCGTGTAGGTCGGCTCGGTGATGCCGCCGACCTCGTTCGGGTGCACGGCGACCGCCGCATACACGTCGGGATTGTCGGCGGCGGCCGAGGCGCACCACCGCGACGACTCCAGCGTGTCGCCCACCGTCACGATGCGACGGACGCCAACGGCCTGCGCCGCCGACACCACCGTCGCCACGTCCGCCTGCGTCCGGCAGCCCATCGCGTCCAGGTGGCAGTGGCTGTCGAACACCTCGGCCGGCAGCGGTTCGGGGGCCGGTGGCGGCGCCCCCTCCCGCCAGCTCACGCCAGCGAGCTCTCGGCCAGCCGGGCCAGCTCCTCGTCCACGATGGACTCGTCGAGCTTGCGGAAGATCGGCGTCGGTGCGGCCAGCGGCCGGCCCACCTCCAGGGGCACCGACTCCCACCGGGCCGCTGTCTCGTAGTCACCGGTGAGCACGCCGTACGACGGCGATCCGACCGCGGTCTCCTCGTTCACCTCGACCAGCTCGGGCATCGGCGCCCAGCGGCCGGCGCCGCCGAGCATCCCGTGCACCGCGTTCGCCGAGTGCGGCAGGAACGGCGTGAGCAGGGTCTTGCAGTCGTCCACCACCTGCAGCGCCACGTGCAGGATCGTCTGCACCCGCTCCCGGTCCGCGGCGTCGGAGGACCGGGCGAGCTTCCACGGCGCCTGGTCGGACAGGTAGCGATTCGCGTCCGCGACGACCCGCATCGCGGCGCCGATCGCGGCCTTCTGCCGGGATCGGGCGAGCAGGTCGCCGACCGTGCCGAAGGCGGACTTCGCCGCGCCGAGCAGCCCGGCGTCGGCGTCGGTGAGCGGGCCGGCCGCCGGAATGGCCCCGACGTTGCGCGCGGCCAGCGAGATCGACCGGTTCACCAGGTTGCCCCAGCTGTCGGCCAGCTCGTCGTTGTTGCGGCGACGGAACTCGGCCCAGGTGAAGTCGGTGTCCTGCGACTC
>JBKOXW010000302.1:0-18243 GCA_046744115.1 Actinomycetota bacterium
CCGGTGACCGGATCGACGCCGAAGAGCACGCCCGAGATGCGGCACTCCTGCTGCGGCTGCACCAGCACGGCGACCGGCAGCCCGTCCCCGGACGCGGCCACCGCGTCGACGGCCTCGCGCAGCGCGTCGGTCCCGTCGACGTCCCGGACGGACAGGAACCGTCCCGCCTGCGAGGAGTCCTCGCCGTCCTCATACGGGGAGGACGACCGGACGATCAGCGGCCCGTCACCGAGGCGCGTCGCGGACGACTCGACGGCCGCCCATGCGCTGGGGGTGACCTGACCGTGCCGCACGACCAGCCCGGGCAGCGCGGGCAGCCCCGCCGCGCGCGCATGCGCCAGCGCGGCCGCCTTCCGCCCGACCAGATCCGCCGACCGGGCCGCGGCGTCGTCGAGGTCGACGACCGGACGCACCGGCGTCGCCCCTCCCCCCGTTGGGGCCGGCAGCCGCGCTCCGATCGGCGGACCTGGCATCAGGACGGTCATCGCGCGTTCCCCTCTCGTTCATCGCTAACCCTCGCGCGGCCATGCCGCTTCCCGGAATCGGGGAAGCCACTGGTCGCACCCGGGCCTGCGTCCCGGGGTTCCCCCTGGTACGTCGGCACTGGGTAGACGAATACGACGGGCCCCGCGCGACGGGCCGCCGCATCCGATCTCCTCATTACTCCTCCGTACTGACGTTTTACCTCTTGCGTGCTGACGTCTTATTGACGTTTCTGCCAGCGCCGACGTCTCGCTGGCACCGAACGCTAGGCAGCCACGGCTCCCCGAACCACCGCGCCACCCTCCGTCTTGATCGGCGGGGTGTCCCCTCGCCGACGGTGGAGCCAACCCCACCCCGGACGGCCGGCCACGGTGCCTCGGGCGGCCGCCTGTGGCCGCCCTCCCGCGTATCACGGCCCGTGACCGACTGCTCCAAACGTGTATGGGCAGCGGATCACGGCGAGTACCGTAACCGCGGGGGCTTGCGGTGGACTACTTAGATTTCGAGCTCGACATCGGCGCCGACGACGAGGGGCGCTACGAGGTCACCGCTCGCTCCTGCGCGGGCGAGGTCGGCCGCCCGGTCCGGCTCGCGGTCGACCTGGACACCGTCGACCAGCGGCTCCGGATGCTCAAGTTCGCCCTGCTCAGCGTCGCGGCGGTGGCCCGGCGGACGGCCAAGGACGAGGAGCGGACGGTCCAGGAGTTCGGCCGGGACCTGCTGGGCTCGGTGCTCGACCGCAAGATCCGGACCCTGTTCGAGGCCACCCGGGAGCGGGCCAAGGACGTCACCGGCGATGTCCGGATCGTCCTGAACGTACGCCCGCCGGAGCTGGCC
Source organism: Actinomycetota bacterium (assembly GCA_046744115.1). Lineage (GTDB taxonomy): Bacteria > Actinomycetota > Actinomycetes > Mycobacteriales > CADCTP01 > JBKOXW01. The sequence continues at coordinate 1,321 of JBKOXW010000302.1, forward strand.
CGGCTGCCGTGGGAGACCTGCTGGGACGACGCGACGCAGACGTACCTGAGCCTGCGCTTCCCGATGGTGCGCTCCTCCGCCGTCTCCGCGCCGGTGCGCACCCTCAAGGTCAGCCCGCCGCTGCGAGTGCTGTGCATGGTCGCCAGCCCGCGCGGGCTGCCCCGGCTGGACGCCGAGGCGGAGCAGGCCCGGATGGAGGACGGCCTCGCCGACCTCGTCGCCGCCGACCTGATCCGGCTCACCTGGCTGCGCGGCGGCTCGTGGCGGGAGTTGCAGCGCGCGGTGCGGACCGGCCAGTACCACGTCTTCCACTTCATCGGCCACGGCGACTACGACGTCGAGGCCGACACCGGCGTGCTGCAGCTGTGCGACGACGGAGGTGACCCGTACCCGCTGCCCGGTGACGACCTGCGCGACCTGCTCGCCCGCACCTCGCAACTGCGGCTGGTGCTGCTGAACGCGTGCAGTTCGGCCCAGTCGAGCAAGCGGGACGCGTTCTCCAGCACGGCCGCCACGCTCGTCCGGGACGGCGTGCCCGCGGTCGTCGCGATGCAGTTTCCGATCACCGACCGGGCCGCACTGGAGTTCTCGCGTAGCTTCTACGCCGCGCTCGCCGACGGGTCGCGGGTGGACGATGCCGTGCGGGACGCCCGCAACGCGGTCAAGCACGGACAGGAAGGCTCGCTCGAGTGGGCCGTACCGGTGCTCTACCTGAACTCCGACGAGGCCCGGCTGTTCGAGCTGGCACCGGTCACGCGGGAACCGCTCCAGCGGGAGCCGGTTCAGCCGTCGCGGCCAGGGCAGCCGACGCCGGTCCAGCCACCGGAGCCCTCGCGGCCCGAGCAAGCGCTGTCAGGACAGCCTGCGCCGCCTGGTCCGCCCGTACGGCACGACCGGCCGCCGGCCTACCCCACCACGAGTACCGGACCCGGGTTCAAGGGGCAGATGCAGGACATCATGGCGGCGATGCGCGACGCGTTCCGCGCGCCTGTCCCGCCATCGACCAGATCGGGCGGCGCACCGCCGCCTGCGTACGCCACAGGCGCGGGGCGCCCCGCCGGGCCAGGGACGACCTCACCGCCTCCTCCGGACCGAGCGGCTGAACCGGGTCCGACGGCTCCCGCTTCCACGCGCACCGGCCGGGCACCCTGGACGGCGCCGGCCGATGAGCGGCCCGGGCCCGCGGCGACCGGCGAGGCGGCCGAGACACGGTCTGTCGAGCCATCCGCCTCCTCGGCGGGCGGGCGGTCTCCGGCATCCGAGGGGTCCGGTCCGCCGGCGGATGCGCTGGTACGCGGGTCGGCTGGGGATGTCGCGGCCGGGCCAGGGCCGGCGGCACCGCCGCGGCACGACCGCGCTCCGCTGGGAGAGCGGACCTTCGCGACCAGGCTGCCGTTCCCGGTCTGGATGGTCGCGCTGGGGTTCGACGGATCGGTCCTCGCGGGCGGACGCACCCCGGACCGCGTGTTCCGGTGGGCGGTGCCGAGCGGCGAACCGCTTCGGCCGGTGCTGGTGCAGGGTGGGGTCAGCGGCGTGTTCCGGCTGGCCGTCGCGGCGGACGCACCGTACGTCGCGGTGGTGACGTGGGCCGGACCCGCCATCGTGCCCTGGGAGTCGCCGGTGCCGTCGCCGGTGAGCCGGGTGCCGCTCGCGCTCTCCGCCGACGGGCGGCGGGTGGTCGTCGCGCGCTCCGGCGGGTCGCTGGAGGTCCAGGACGGCGCCCGGTCGGTCCGCGCGGCGACCCGCCTCGGCCGCAGCGTCGTCGACCTGGACGCGGACGGCGATCTCTCCGTTGTCGCCACGGCGTGCGACGACGGGCGCGCGCGGCTGTGGCACCCGCCCTCCGGCGACCGGCTCGTCGCCGTGCAGTCATCGTGGCCGGTGTCGGTCGTGCGGGTCTCCGCCAGCGGGCGGCGGGCCGTCGCCGCCGGCGCGGCCGGCGTGGCACTGGTCGACACCGGCAACGGACACGTGATCGCGGGCGCGCGGCTGAGCGGTGTACCGCTGCTCGCCGCCGGGCCGCGCGGGTCCGCTGCCTGGGTGACCGGGAACTGGCTGGGGACGCTGCCCGCGCACGGCGGTGAGCCGCGCTACGACGATCTCGGGCCGGCGCCGGTCGGCGGCATCGCGATCCGCGCGAACCGGGTCGTGCTGGGCTACCTGGACGGTCGCGTCGAGGTGCGTGAGTGGAGGGAGCCGTGACGCTCCCGGCCCGTGTCATGGTCGCCCCGGACGTCGGCGCCGACGAACTGGCTTCTGCGTTCGCCGAGACCGGCCTCACTGCCGACATCCGCAGCGCGCCGACGGTACGGGGCGCCGAGACGATCACCTGGGCGGCGATTGTCATGCTGCCGCTCGGCTCGTTCCTCGACGTGCTGGCGAAGGACTACGCGAAGCATGCGGCCGAGCCCCTCAAGCGCCTGGTGCGGCGCATCGTCGCGGCCGCCCGGCGCGAGCCGGTCGCTGAGTCTCCATCTCGCCCGGCCACCGCGCCGGAGCCACGCCCGCTCGTGCTGGAGGACGAGCGCACCGGGCTGCAGGTCGTGCTCGAAGCCGACCTGCCCGCCGACGCCTACCGTTCGCTCACCGAGCTGGACCTGTCGACGTTCCGGCACGGACCGGTGCACTACGACCGCGCGCTGATGCGCTGGCGCTCGATCGCCGACGAGGTGGCCGGCCCGGCGGGCGTGCGGGGCTGATAGCTCTCGACTCCCAACCGACCCTTCCTCACTCGCCTCTGACGTTTGATTCAGGGAGGGTGGGGTGGTCGGTCGGGTAGAGGCCCGCGACCAACCCGTACACCGTGTCGCCCTCCCGCGAGAGCTGGGTGAACTCGCGGACGACCGCATCGACGCGCTCCCAGAAGTCCCTGGCCCGCTCGGGAGAGATCCGCGCATGGCGGCGCACTGCGCGCATCTGGTCGGCGTGGTACGCCGGCATCGATTCGACGGCCGCGTCGGCGAGATAGTTGGTCCACGGCGGCGGGGTGACCTCCTCCAGCGGGACCGGACCGACGTAGAAGGTGCGGGCGGTGCGCCCGTAGAACCGCTCGTCGATCGCGCGCACTCGCCGGGTGCGCACCACGCGGAGCATCCCCGCGTCGACCAGCACCTTGACGTGGTGGGCCACGGTGCTCTTCGGTCGCCCGACGGCCTCGGCCAGCTCCGACACGGTCGCGGCCCGTTCGAGGACCAGGTCGAGGATCGTCGACCGCAGCGGGTCGGCCATGGCGCGGAGCTCGGCGGGCTTCGTCACCACGATCCTGTCCACCAGGTCGTAGTCCGGGTACTCGGTATTGATCGGCATCCTTGGATCAATCTAGAGTGTTGGATCGTTCGACTCGAATCGTAGATCAGGAGGGTAAGGATGGCCGAGGTACTGCTCTTCCACCACGCGCAGGGCCTGACGCCCGGCGTCGTCGCTTTCGCCGACGAGCTGCGCCGGGCCGGACACACCGTGCACACGCCCGACCTGTACGACGGCCGCACGTTCGACACGCTCGAGGCGGGCATGGCCCATGCCGAGGAGATCGGCTTCGGTGAGGTGATCGAGCGCGGCACCCGCGCGGCCGACGGGCTGCCGGCTGAGCTGGTGTACGCCGGCTTCTCCCTCGGCGTACTCCCGGCGCAGAAGCTGGCGCAGACCCGGTCCGGCGCGCGTGGCGCGCTGCTGTTCTACTCCTGCGTCCCGGTGGCGGAGTTCGGCCGCGCCTGGCCGGCCGAGGTGCCGGCGCAGGTGCATGGGATGGACGCCGACCCGATCTTCGTCGGCGAGGGCGACATCGACGCCGCCCGCGCGCTCGTCGAGCAGGCCAAGGACGCGGAGCTGTTCCTCTACCCCGGCGACCAGCATTACTTCGCTGACAGCTCGCTGCCGTCGTACGACCCGGACGCCGCCGCACTGCTCACCCGGCGGGTGCTCGACTTCCTCGCCGCGCGGTGATCACCGTGGGGTGCTCAACCGGGCCCCGCTCGGCCGCCGGGTCAGGGCACCCCATACCGTCGTCGTGGAGCGTGGAGGAGGCGCAGTGGCGGGTTTCGACGCGGCGACCGCCGTGCACCGCGGCAGCGGGCACGGCGGGGTCGACCGCTACGACGTCGAGCTGGATCCGGACTGGCGGATCGGGACCAAGCCGAACGGTGGGTACCTGCTGGCGGTGCTGGCCAGGGCGGCGGCGGACGCGGCCTGCGACGGCGAGGTCGACCACCCACACCCGACCGCGGTCAGCGCACACTTCCTGGCCGCTCCCGCCCCGGGGCCCGCGCAAGTCGAGGTCGAGGCGCTGCGCCGCGGCCGGTCTGCCTCGCAACTGCGTGCCTCGCTGACCGCCGGTGGCCAGCGATGTGTCGAGGCGTTGGTCACCTGCGCCCGGCTGGCCGACGCCGCGGACGCCTGGTGGAGCGAGCTGGCGCCGCCGCCGCTGCCGCCCGAGGAGTCCTGCGTGCTGGCGCCGCATGACAGCGCGATGTTCCAGGTGCCGCTGTTCAAGGTGGTCGAGGCGCGGCTCGACCCCGCCTCCGCCGGGTTCGCCGTTGGCCAGCCGAGCGGCCGCGGCGAGATCCGCGGCTGGGTCCGGCTCGCCGACGGGCGGCAGCCCGACCCGCTGACCCTCCTGGTCGCCGCCGACTGCCTGCCGCCCGCGACATTCGACCTCGGCGTGCTCGGCGCCTGGGTTCCGACGCTCGAGCTCACCGTCTACGTGCGGGGTGTGCCGGCGTCCGGTCCGCTGCGGGCACGACTGCGGGCCGGGCTGGTGACGGCCGATCGGGTCGACGAGCACTGCGAGGTGTGGGACAGCCGCGGCCACCTGGTCGCCACCGGCTATCAGCTCGCCGCGATCCGGCTTCCCGAGGGCGCCGCACCCGCCGCCATTTACTCGGCTTGAGTCAGCTAAGCGGTGCCGAGGATGTGCACCGAGGCCGGCAGTGGTGGCGTCGGCTCGGCGAGCGCTACCAGGAATACCGGCGGGCGGTGCCCGCGTGGCGACCGCGCCTGCGCCCATGGAAGCCAGCGGGGCGGCGGTGATCGCCGGCAGCGTCCGCGCGGATCCGTCCCCCAGTCGCGGGGTCGAGTAGGTTCCGACCATGGCGGCGTACGTCATCGTTGAGACCGATATCACCGATCCGGAGCAGTACGAGAAGTACAAGGCCGCGTCACCGGGAGCGATCGCCGCCGGGGGCGGCCGGTTCCTGGCGCGTGGCGGCGAGCTGGCCATCCTCGAGGGCGACTGGCAGCCGTCCCGCCTGGTAGTGCTCGAATTCGACGATCTGGCCGCAGCCAAGCGCTGGTACGAGTCGGAGGTCTACCAGCAGGCGAAGCGGCTGCGGGACGGCGCCGCGCATCTGCGCATGGTCGCCGTTCAGGGTGTCGACTGAGGCCCGGGCTGCCCGGCTACCAGACGTCGCCATCCCGCCAGGTCCACCACGGTCAGGGGGTGGCGATGCGGACCGGGAGCCGCCGCCGTCCCCACGACCCCGCCGGACCGGCGAACCGGCCGGCGATCCGGGCGCCACACCGCGCGCAGCACCCGTCGTCGGTGAGCGCGTAGCGGCCGATGTCGTACCAGTCGCGCTCGACGACAACCCGTCCGCAGCCGGGGCAGTACGTGCTTCCCCCTTCGCGGTCGTGCACGTTCCCGGTGTAGACGTACCGCAGCCCGTTGCCGAGCGCGATCCGGCGGGCCCGGGTCAGCGTCGTGGCGGGGGTCGGCGGCACGTCGCGCATCTTGTAGTCCGGGTGGAACGCGGTGAAGTGCACCGGCACGTCGACGCCGAGGTACTCAGCGATCCAGCGGGTCTCCGCGTCGATCTCGGCGTCCGAGTCGTTCTTGCCGGGAATGAGCAGGGTGGTGATCTCGAACCAGACGTCGGTCTCGTGCCGGAGATAGACGAGCGTGTCGAGCACCGGCCGCAGGTGCGCTGCGCACGTCTTGGCGTAGAACTCCTCGGTGAAACCCTTGAGATCGACATTGGCCGCGTCCATGTGCGCATAGAAGTCCGGGCGCGCGGCATCTGTGATGTACCCGGCGGTGACGGCGATCGCGTTGATCCCGCGCTCGCGGCAAGCGTCGGCCGCGTCGGCGGCATACTCCAGGAAGATCACCGGGTCGTTGTACGTGAACGCGACGCTGGCACAGCCGAGGCGCTCGGCAGCGTTGGCGAGTGCCTCCGGCGAGGCCGCTGAGGTGAGCGTGTCCACCTCGCGGCTCTTCGAGATGTCCCAGTTCTGACAGAACTTGCAGGCAAGGTTGCACCCGGCGGTGCCGAACGACAGCACCGCGCTGCCCGGCAGGAAATGGTTGAGAGGCTTCTTCTCCACCGGGTCGACGCAGAAGCCGCTGGACCGCCCGTACGTGGTCAGCACCACTTGGTCGCCGACCCGACCGCGGACGAAACACAGGCCGCGCTGACCCTCGTGCAATCGGCACGCGCGCGGGCAGACGTCGCACTGGATCCGGCCGTCTGCGAGCAGCTGCCAGTGCCGCCCGGGGACGGTCCACGGGTCGTCCAGCCTCAGCACGTCGTCGGCCACGGTTGTCGCGCCTCTCGATGCCACAGCCTAATGCGCGGTTCGCCCGCGCGGGCGGACGTACGATGGCAGGGGAGTGGGAGGCAGGCATGATCCTCATCGATCTGCTCATCGGGATCGTCGCCCTCGCCGTCCTCGCCGTCCTGTGGGTCGCCTCCGGGCTTCGCGTGGTCCGGCAGTTCGAGCGCGGCGTCGTGTTCCGGCTGGGGCGGGTCCAACGTCAGGCTCGCGAGCCCGGGCTGACCCGGATCGTGCCGATGGTCGACCGGCTGAAGAAAGTCAACATGCAGATCGTCACGATGCCGGTGCCGGCGCAGGACGGCATCACCCGCGACAACGTCACGGTTCGGGTCGATGCGGTCGTCTACTTCCGGGTGGACGAGCCGGTCACCGCGATCGTGGCCGTGCAGGACTACCTGTTCGCGATCGGGCAGGTCGCCCAGACATCGCTGCGCTCAATCATCGGCAAGAGCGACCTCGACGACCTGCTGTCCAACCGGGAGCGACTCAACCAGGGACTTGAGCTGATGCTGGACAGTCCCGCGCTCAACTGGGGCATCCACATCGAACGGGTGGACATCAAGGACGTCGCGCTGCCGGAGTCGATGAAGCGGTCGATGTCCCGGCAGGCCGAGGCCGAGCGGGAGCGTCGGGCCCGCGTCATCACAGCGGACGGCGAGCTGCAGGCTTCGCAGAAGCTGTCCCAGGCGGCGGCTGCCATGGCGGCGACGCCGGCCGCGCTCCAGCTGCGGCTGCTGCAAACCATGGTGGAGGTCGCGGCGGAGAAGAACTCCACCGTCGTCCTCCCCTTCCCGGTCGAGCTCCTCCGGTTCCTGGAGAGCGCCACCCTTCCCGGCGCGGCCACCCAGCCGCCTGAGGCGGCCCAGCCGAACGAGGCGGTCCAGCCGCCCGAGACGGTCCAGCCGCTCGAGACGGGAACCCAGTCGAGTACCGAGCAGCTGGTGCCGACGGATGCCCGAGTGAGGACCGCGCCCGGCGTCTGACGCCAGAAGTAACCGCTCTTGCGAGGCGCGCTGGCGACGCATGCGTGAGGGCCGTCAACCAGCGACCGTGATGACGACGTTGCCGATCTTTTGACCTGACTCGACGTATCGATAGGCGTCGACGATCTCGTCCAGTGGATACCGCCGGTCGATGAGGGGCGTGAAGTCTCCGGCCTCGATCAGGTCCTTGAGGTGCCGCACGATCTCGGCGTTGTCCCTCGGGATGGGAAACTTGACCCTCCGGCCGCGGCCGAGCGGGGTGATGAGCGCCAGGAATGGGTTCTGGGAGAGCGGACCCAGGTCCGTCGAAAGGTAGATCCCGTCCGGTTTCAGCAATCGCCTGCATCGGCTGAACGAGCTCTTTCCGACCGCGTCGAGCACCACGTCGTACTGCTGCTCGTCCTTCGTGAAGTCCTCGGCGGTGTGGTCGATGACCCGACCGGCGCCCAGGCGCTTGACGAGATCCATCTGCGCGGTGGCGCTGGTCGCGGTCACGGTGGCACCGAGACTGGCCAGGAGCTGGACCGCCGCGGAACCGATGGCACCGGTCCCGCCGTGGACGAGGACGTCCTGCCCGCCTCGGATCCCCGCACCCCTGATGAGCGAGAGGGCATAGTGCGACCCCTCGGTACCGGGTGCCGCCTCGTCGTAGCTCAGGTTCGCCGGAATGGTGGCGACCGAGCCGCTCTCGGGAATAGTCAGGTACTCAGCATGCGCACCGAACGTCGTGTCGTTGTACCCGAACACCCGGTCGCCGACAGCGAGGGTCGTGACACCTGTGCCGACCGCCTCGACCTCTCCCGCGAACTCATTCCCGAGGATCGTCACCCGCGGTCTGATCAGCCCGGTGAAGAACCGCACAATGAACGGCTTGGCCGCCCGGAAGCCGCAGTCCGTCCGATTCACGGTCGCCGCGTGAACCTTGACGAGCACCTCGTTGTCCGCGGGCCTCGGTTTGTCCACCTCGGAGATCCGAACGACGTCCGGCGGACCGTACCTGGTGTGCACCGCCGCCCTCATGGGCGAACTGTAGGCTCAGCCCGTCGGCATGCGAGCGCGTACCTCTCGCGCTGCCGCGGCCATGTTCCGCAAGGCCGGCTCGATCTCGGCGTACCCGCGGGTCTTGAGCCCGCAGTCCGGGTTGACCCACAGCAGGTCGGGGTCGACCGCGTCGAGCGCGAGCTCCAGCGCGGCGGACATCTCCTCGACCGACGGCACCCGCGGCGAGTGGATGTCCCACACGCCCGGACCGATGCCGAGGCGGAAGCCGGCCCGGTCCAGGTCGCCGACCAGCTCCATCCGGGACCGAGCCGCCTCCACGCTGGTCACGTCGGCGTCCAGGCCGGCGATCGCGTCCACGATCTCGCCGAACTCCGAGTAGCACATGTGCGTGTGCACCTGGACCTCGTCCGGCACGCCGGAGGTCGCCAGCCGGAATGCGGCGGTCGCCCAGTCCAGGTACGCCGCCCAGCCGTCGTGCCGTAGCGGCAGCCCCTCCCGCAGCGCCGGCTCGTCCATCTGGATGATGCCGATGCCGGCCGCGTGCAGGTCCGCGACCTCGTCGCGCAGTGCCAGCGCCACCTGCCGAACGGCGTCCGGCCTGGGCAGGTCGTCCCGGACGTACGACCACTTCAGCATCGTCACCGGCCCGGTGAGCATGCCCTTGACCGGTCGCCGGGTCCGCGACTGCGCCCAGGCCGCCCAGTCCACGGTGATCGGCTCAGGCCGCGACACGTCGCCGTACAGGATCGGAGGCCGGGTGTACCGGGTGCCGTACGACTGCACCCAGCCGTACTCGGTGATCGCGTACCCGGCCAGCCGCTCGGCGAAGTACTGCACCATGTCGTTGCGCTCCGGCTCGCCGTGCACGAGCACGTCGAGGCCGATCTCCTCCTGCAGCCGGATCACCGTGTCGATCTCGGTCCGCATGAACTCCCGGTACGCCGCGTCGTCCAGCCGCCCGGCCCGGTGTGCGGCCCGGGCCGACCGCACCTCGCCGGTCTGCGGGAACGAGCCGATCGTCGTCGTCGGCAGCAGCGGCAGGCCCAGCGCCTCGCGCTGCACCTTGGCCCGGGTGTCGGCGTCGGTGGCCCGGCGGGAGTCCTCCGGGCGGAGCGCGGCGACCCGGGCGCGGACCGCCCCGTCCCGCACCCGCGGCGACTCGCGCCGGCTCCGCTCGGCCGCGTCGCCCGCGGCGAGGGCCGGTTCGACGGCCGCGGTGCCTTCCCGCAGCGCCCGGGAGAGCAGCACCACCTCGTCCACCTTCTGCCGGGCGAACGCCAGCCAGCCGCGCAGCTCGGCATCCATTCCGGGAGTGCCAGCCTCGGCCTCGAGGTCGAGCGGGACGTGCTGGAGCGAGCAGGACGTGCTCACCACGAGGTCCTGGCACAGGCCGAGCGCGGTCGCGCAGGTGGCGAGCGCACGCCGCAGGTTCGTCCGCCACACGTTGCGCCCGTTTACCACGCCGGCCACCACCGTCTTACCCGGCAACCCGCCGCCGGCGGCGAGCTGCTCGAGGCTGCCGGCACCGGCCACCAGGTCCAGGCCGATCGCCTCGACCGGGGTTCGGGCGAGGACGGGCAGCGCGTCGCCGAGGTGGCCGAAGTAGCTGGCCACCAACAGCCGCGGCCGGCGCGGAAGGTCGCCGAGCCACTGGTACGCGCGGGTCGCGGCGGCGAGCTCGGCCGGCGTCCGGTCGGCCACCAGCGCCGGCTCGTCAAGCTGCACGTCGACCGCCCCGGCGTCGGCCAGCTCGCCGAGCAGCTGCCCGTACACCGGCAGCAGGTCCTCGAGCAGGTCCAGCGGCCGGAAGTCGGCGGCCCCCTCGGCGGGCTTGGCCAGCAGCAGGAACGTCACCGGTCCGACCAGCACCGGCCGGGTGCGCACGCCGAGCGCCAGCGCCTCGGCGAACTCGTCCATCGGCTTGCGCCCGACCAGGCCGAACCTGGTCCGCGGGCCGAGCTCGGGCACCAGGTAGTGGTAGTTCGTGTCGAACCACTTCGTCATCTCCAGCGGCGGGGTGTCCGGCCCGCCGCGGGCCATCGCGAAGTACGTCTGCAGCGAGCCCGGGTCGTCGCCGCCGGCCCGCAGGTGCTGCTCCGGCACCGCGCCGACCAGCACGGCGGTATCGAGCACGTGGTCGTATAGGGAGAACGTGTTCGACGGCAGCTGGTCGAGCCCGGCGTCGCGAAGCGTCTGCCAGGTCTGCGCCCGCAGCCGCGCGCCCACCTCGGCGATCTCGCTCGCGCCCGCCCGGCTGGCCCAGAAGTCCTCGGTCACCCGCTTCAGCTCGCGCCGTGGCCCGATGCGCGGGTAGCCCAGCACGGTCGACGTCACCACGTGATCTCCCCAGGGTGCGGCGGGCGTACCAACGGCAGTCCCAGCCTATCGGCCGGCCTCCGGGTATCTGGGCCACGGCCCCGTGGCTCACACTGGCGACCGGGTGGCGCACGGCTGCGCCGGGTGAGGGGGCCGAACCATGACCGAGATGACCGAGCGCGCGGTCGGGCGGGCCGCGGACGGGCCGGCGGCGGGACTGCTCGCCGACGCGCCGGACGAGGTACGCGACATCCTCGCCGGGTCCGTGGAGCTGCGCGACTTCCGCCGGACCGCGGGGCTGCTGACGCTCGACGAGCGCCGGCTGCTGGTGGACCAGGCACTGGTCCTGATCGAGCAGAACTACGTGCACCTGCCGCTGAAGGCCGCGATGCACGCGGTCAACCCGGTGCAGCGGCTGCGGTTGATGCGGGCCCGGCTGTCCCGCCAGTCGAGCGTCGACGACGTGCCGGAGCTGCAGTTTCACGCCGAGATGAGCGAGATCTTCCACTCGATGCGCGACCTGCACACCAACTATCTGCTGCCGCAGCCGTTCGCGGGCAAGATCGCGTACCTGCCGTTCCTCATCGAGGAGTACGTCGACGCCGGCACCCGGCGGTATGTGGTGACCAAGGTGGTGGACGGCTTCGCCGCACCCGGCTTCGGGTCCGGCGCCGAGGTGACGCACTGGAACGGTGTGCCGATCGACCGCGCGGTCGACCTGAACGCCGCGCGCTTCGCCGGCAGCAACGCCGCGGCCCGGCACTCCCGCGGGGTCGAGTCGCTGACGCTGCGCCCGCTGCGCATCCACCTCCCGCCGGACGAGGAGTGGGTGACCGTCGGGTACGTCGGCCTCGACGGCACCGCGCGCGAGCTGCGCCAGCCGTGGCTGGTCGCGACGAACCTGCCGCCGTTCGCCGACCTCGACCAGGTCAGCGTCACCGCCGCCAACACCGGCCTCGACCTCGGCGGCGACGAGGCGGGCCGGGCCCGCAAGCTCCTCTTCGCCCCGATCGTGGCTGCCAGCGAGCAGGCCGGCGCCGCGACCGGCCCCGTTGCCACTTCAGACGCGGACGTGCCGACCACGATGCCCGGCGTGTTCCGGGCCCGGCCGGTCACCACCGCGTCCGGCACGTTCGGCCATATCCGCATCTTCACGTTCTCCGTCGACGACCCGGACGGCTTCGTCGCCGAGTTCGTCCGGCTGATCGGCCTGCTGCCGCAGAACGGGCTGATCGTCGACGTCCGCGGCAACGGCGGCGGGCACATCTTCGCCAGCGAGTTCGCGCTGCAGACGCTGACGCCGCGGCGGATCTCGCCGGAGCCGGTGCAGTTCATCGGTACCCCGCTGAACCTTCGGATCTGCCGGCAGCACGAGGGTGACCCAACCGGTCAGATCGACCTCACGCCGTGGGTCGCGTCGCTGGCACAGACGACCGAGACCGGCGCCGCGTTCTCCGCGGCGCAGCCGATCACCCCGGAGGACGGGGCGAACGCGATCGGCCAGCAGTACACCGGCCCGGTTGTGCTCGTGACCGACGCCCGCTGCTACTCGGCCACCGACATCTTCGCGGCCGGCTTCGCCGACCATGGGATCGGGCCGGTGCTCGGCGTGGACGCCAACACCGGCGCCGGCGGGGCGAACGTGTGGACCCACGGGCTGCTCAAGCAATTGCTGGAGCTGCCCTCGGTCGACCCGCAGTCGCCGTACCGGACGCTGCCGCGCGGCGCGAACATGCGGGTCTCGATCCGTCGCACGCTGCGGGTGGGGGCGCTGGCCGGCACGCCGGTCGAGGATCTCGGTGTGGTGCCCGACGAGCGGCACGACATGACCCGGGACGATCTCGTGCTCGACAACCGGGACCTGCTCGACCACGCCGGGCGGCTGCTCGCTGCGTTGCCGGTGCGCCGGCTCGTCGTGCAGTCCGCGGCGGTGGCCGGGTCCGCGCTGGCGCTGGCGCTCGACCTGGCCGGCCTGGACCGGCTCGACGTCTACGTCGACGGCCGGCCGCGCGCCTCATTCGACGTCACCGACGGCACGACCGAGCTCACCGTCGACGGGGTGGCGGACGGGACGCTCCGGCTCGACGGGTACGCCGGACCGGATCTGGTCGCCTCCCGCGCCCTTGTCGTCTCCTGACGGGCTGACCTGCGGTCGCCGATCGCCTAGGCTCGCGACATGGGCGAGTCCGAGCGGCGGCTGCAGGTGCCGCCAGACGAGGTGGCCGGGTCGGTCGCGGGCCGCCGGGCGCTGGGAGCGGACGCCGAGGAAGCGGTCATCGACTCGTTCCTCGACCGGATGGGCCGGCGCATCGACGCCCGGGTGGAGACGCAGGTCGACGCGAGGGTGGCGCAGTGGCGGTCGGTCGACCCGTCGGTCGGCAAGTCGAAGTCGTCCGGCGGCGGCGACTGGGGGCCGGGGTACGCGCTCGGCTCGATCGCGCTGGGCATCCCGATAACCGGGGCGGCCACCGCGTTCGAGGGCGACGGCTCGATCCTGGTCGCGCTGGCGGCCTGGGGCGCGATCGCCGGCGTCAACATCGCCGCGTTCGCCGCCCGGCGTCGCCGCGGGTAGGCCGCGGCCCGGCGGCGCCGGTCCAGCGTGAGGCCAGCAGAGTGGGGGGAGCGTGACCGAGCCGCTGCGACCGTGGCTGCCGCCGAGCCTGGCGCGGCAGGGCTTCACCGCCGAGACGGTCACCACGCTGTCGTACGTGCTGCTCGACGAGATCGTGGTCGGCATCGTCACGTTCCTCGTGCATCCGTGGCCGGGCGCCGACCCGCTGGGCCGGGTCCGCTTCGGTCGCCGGGACGACCAGGTCACGCTGACCGCGCGGCTGGCCGAGGTGCGCCGCCAGCTGTACCGGCGGTTCCGGCAGCGGGAGCCGCGGCCCGGGGACCTGTTCGCCAGCCGGCTCCGGCCGGGCGTGGCTGGGGAGCTGGACGAGTCGGGGGCGGTGGACGATCTCGCGGCGGTCTTCGACGGGGCGGTGTACGACCTCAGCGCGGAGGGGCGGGTGCTGGCCAAGCTCGCCTACTACGGGTCGGTGAGCGCGGTGATCCCGGCGCCGAAGCTCGAGCAGTGGGGGGTTGCCGTGCCCGAGCAGGACCCGACCACCCCGGCGCCCGTCCGCGAGCTATGACCGAGCGATGACCGCGCGATGACCGAGCCGCTGCCGCCGGTCCTGCCGGCCCGGGTGCTGGCGCCGGCCGCCGCGGGCGCCGGCGCGTTCGTCGGGGCGTGCCGGGACAACCCGGATGCGCTGCTCTACTTCCTGCTCAACGTCGGCGACGGCGACACCCAGCTGCTCGTGCTCCCCCCGCACAGCAACGACGGGGAGCGCCGAGCGATCGTGGTCGACGTTGCCTCCACCCGGAAGCTGCCCGCACTCGTCGCGGCCCTGCACGACGCGGGGCTGCTCACCGACCCGCACAGCGAGCGCTCGTTCCCGCTGCTGGTCGCGACCCACCCGCACGACGACCACATCGGCGGCATGGTCGAGTTCCTCGACCGCTTCGGCGGGCCGGCGCCGGTGTGCATCGGTGACTTCTGGGAGCCCGGCTACTACCACCCGAGCCCGAGCTTCGTCGACCTGATGGTCGAGCTGGAGGAGCGGCCCTGGATCCGCCGGCTGCAGCCGACCAGCGGTACGACCCGGTTCCTGGACAGCGTCAAGATCACCGTGATCGGTCCCGGGGTCGGGTTGCGCACGCGGTTCGACACGTACGGGATCAACGTCAACGACGCCTCGCTGACGCTGATGGTCGAGTTCCCCGGCATGCGGATCGCGCAGCGACCGGCCGACCGGCCGGACAGCCGCAACCGGCGGTACCTGCCCGGCCTCGGGCGGCGGCTGCTGCTCGGCGCGGACGCCCAGTTCGCCTCCTGGGCGCAGGCCACAGTGGACTTTCCGGAGCTGCGCCAGGGCACGAACCGGGCGCTGGCCAGGGAGCTACGCGCGGTGCGCGGCCGGGACTATCTGCGCGCCGACGTGTTCAAGCTGTCCCACCACGCCTCCAAGCACGGCGTCACGCTCGAGCTCGTCGAGCGGGTCGCGCCGAAGCTCGCCCTGGTCTCCTCGGTCGGCGGCGGCGGGCGGTACAGCTTCCCGCACCGGATCGCGGTGGAGGCGGCCCGCGAGGCTCGCCAGCCGACGACCACGCGCGGCACGGCCCGGCTGCCCGACCACAAGCTCGGCATCCACTACACCGGCGGCAGCTGTGAGACCGGCGACGGCCCGGCCGACCCGCTCGGCTCGATCGGGCTGATCGTCCCGCCCGGGCAGCGCAGCCCGATGCGGCTGTTCCGGTTCATGGACAGGTCCACGGAGCGGATCCGGCTCGCGGCGGCGCGGGAGGTACGCCCGCCGGTGCGCTGAGCACAGTCGTCTTCCGCCCTGAGCAACGGGTTCTGTCGGGGAGGGCGGATAGTGTCCCGGCCGACGGTGCGGATCGGCGAGCGGAGGGCGTGCCGATGGCGGCGGCGCTACGGGTGGACCGGGAGCGGGTGCTGGCGTTCCGGCTAGCCGGCCACCATCTCGCCCGGCGGCTGCCGCCCGGAAGCCTGGTGCCGGCCGCGGCGGCGTGCGGGATGCGGGACACGCCGCCCGGGTCGGCGCTGCTCGGATTCCACGCCCGGGTCGATGACGTCACGGCGGATGCCCTGGACGCGACGCTGGGTGACCGGGTGCTGGTGGGGCTGTACGGGCCGCGCGGCGCGCGATACCTGGTGCCGGTCGGCGACCTGGCCGCGTTCACGGTCGGTGCGCTCCCCGCGGACGAGGCGTCGCTGCGGCATCCTCTGTACTCCGGCGTCGACGTCCTCGACCAGGCCGGCATCCCTGTGGCACGTGCGCTGATCCGACTGTCCGATGTGGCCAGTGAGCTGCTGGACGGGCGGACGCTCAGCCGGGCCGAGCTCAGCGGCGCGATGGCCGAGCGGGTACCGCCGGCGCTGGCACCGTGGTGCCCGCGCTGCCGGACACACCATCCGGACGAGACGCTGTTCCGGCTCGTCGGCCTTCGGGGGGTGTACTGCTTCGCCGCGCCGCAGGACGCCGCCGACCGGGTAACCACCCTGGCCCGGCTGGATCAGTGGCTGGACCGGCCGGCGCCCGACCCGGTGGCCGACCGCGAGGCAGCGCGGGCCGAGCTGCTGCGTCGCTACCTGCGTTGCTACGGCCCGTCCCGACCGGCTGACTTTGCCGCCTGGGCCGACATCGGGCGGGCGGACGCGCGGACGTCGTTCGACGCACTCGGCGGCGAGCTGGTGGAGGTCGCGATCGATGGCCGGCGGGCCTGGCTGGTGGCGGCCGATCGAGCGGCCCTGGACGACCCGCCCGCGGCCACCGGCATCCGGCTGCTCCCGCCGAACGATCCGTACCTGCTGCTGCGCGACCGGGAGACGCTGATGCCGGACAAGGCCGCCCGCCAGCGGCTGTGGCGGGCGAACGTCAACCCCGGCGCCGTCCTCCTCGACGGCCGCCTCGTCGCCTCGTGGCGGGCCCGGAAGCAGGGTGCCGCGCTGAAGGTGAGCGTGAGCCGATTCGTGTCCCAGCCGGCCGCGGCTCGATCAGCGATCGACGACGAGGCGCAGGCCGTCGCGGCGCTGCGCGCCTGCCGCGCGGCCGACGTGGTGTACGAGCCGTAGGGTCGAGCGCAGGCGAGGGGTGGCACGGTGTTGCTGCGGCGGGTCGCCGAGACCTCGGAGGCGGTGGCGGCGACGTCGGCACGCCTGGGCAAAGTGGACCGGCTGGCGGACTGCCTGGCCGGGATGGCGCCGGACGAGGTCGGCGTCGGCGTAGCGTTCCTGTCCGGCGAGCTGACCCAGCGGCAGATCGGGGTCGGCTGGGCCAGCCTGCGGGAGGCGCCGGCACCGGCCGCCGAACCGAGCCTCACCCTCGGCGAGGTGGACCGCGCGTTCGCCGAGATCGGTACGCAGTCGGGCCCGGGGTCGCAGGCGGCGCGGCGGCAGCTGCTGGCCGCGGTGCTGGCCCGGGCGACCGAGGTCGAGCAGCGCTTTCTCCGCCGGCTGCTCACCGGCGAGCTGCGGCAGGGCGCGCTGGAGGGGGTGATGGTC
>JBKOXW010000110.1:0-6928 GCA_046744115.1 Actinomycetota bacterium
CACCCCGTGCTCGGTTGCGGCGTGCAGCAGCAGGCTGCCCCAGCCGCAGCCGACATCGAGCAGCCGCATTCCGGGCCGGAGCCCCAGCTTGACGCAGATCAGCTCGAGCTTGTCCCGCTGCGCGTCGTCCAGGCCGTACCCGGCGGCGCCTGACGGCCTGGTCCAGTAGGCGCAGGAGTAGACCAGGCCGGGGCCGAGCACCAGCCGATAGAAGTCGTTGCCGACGTCGTAGTGGTGCGAGACCGAGCGCGCGTCCCGGTCCCGGCTGTGCTTGCGGCCGCGGGCCGGGCGTACCTCCTCCGGTGGCAGCCGCGGGGGCGGGCCGAGTGCGCCCAGGCGCAGGGCGGCGCGGGCCGCGTCGAGCCGCTGCCGGCCGGACAGCCCGATCCGTTCGTCCGCGCCGAACCGGGCGACGAGCTCACGCAGGTCGAGCACCGCGAAGATATCGCCGTCGAAGTCGAGGTCACCGGATACGTACGCGCGGGCGAGGCCCAGCTCGTTCGGCGCCCAGGCGAGCCGGCGCAACGCCCGACGACGGCGGAAGACCACCGTGGCGGCCGCGTCCGCGGGACCGGACTCGCTGCCGTCCCAGCAGCGCACCCGCACCGGCAGGCGCGCGCCCACCATCGTCTCCAGCAGCGCCCTCAGCTCGGTCGCGGCAGCCACCCCGCGATCAAACACCCGCGGCCGCGACCGATGCAGCCCGTTGGACCAATCGCCTTCCGACCGCGCGGTGGACTCTCGGTGTGCCCTGCTGCGAGTGGGCGCACCACCGGCCGGGCACCAACCGAGTAGCCGCTCGTTGCGCGGCGAGGTCGGTGTCGCTTCTGTCCGCACGCATCACTGGCTGTCGTACTCGTCGTGGCGACGGAACCAGTTGAGAGGGGCGTCGGGGGTGCGTGCCTCGTTGCGCCCTCGCGGTGCCCGGTCGAGCCACTGGTACATGCCCCAGAGCCCGTCGAGCCCGCGCGCATAGGCCGAGTAGGTGTGGTAGACGACGCCGTCGTCGAGGGCGAACGCGCTCATTCCGGGAGCCTCCTGTGTGTAGGTCGCCCAGTCCGTGCCGGTCGTGGCTGCCCACTCGGCGAATGGCCGCTGGTTGCCGACCTCCGCGGCCGACCTCAGGTCGAACGCGCGGAAGTTATACTCGCCGACTCCGGACTGCCGCTGCTCCTCGCTGTAGCCGGCCTGGAAGTGCTGGTTGAAGTCGCTGCCGTATGACGACGCCCACGGGAAGCTCCACCCCATCCGCTGCTTGTACGCCCGCAGTTTCGCCAGCGGAGCCCGCGACACCGCCCAGAGCATCACGTCATGGTTCGCCAGGTGTACGGCGAACCCGTTGAAGCCGTCCGCGATCGCTGAGCAGGCCGGACAGCCGGCCGTGTACTCGGGGCCGAACATGAAGTGATAGATGAGCAGCTGCGAACGCCCCCTGAACAGATCGGCGAGGGACGCGGTGCCCTCGTCGGTGTCGAAGAGGTACTCCTCGTCGATGCGAACCCACGGGAGCTCCTGGCGCTGCCGCGCCAGCTCGTCGCTGCGCCGGGTCAGCGCCTTCTCGGCCTCGAGCAGGTCAAGCCGGGCCGCGAGCCACTCTTCACGAGTTCCGATCTTGTGACTGGTCATTTCTCTCTCTCTCCTTCACATCGGTGGAGTGAGTCCGGGAACCGACGCAGGCGCGATGACGATGCCGATACCGAGTCCGACGATCGCCAGCGCCAGCGGCACATCGATAGCGGCCTTCGCGGGCAGGAGCTTCTGGGCGAGGGCGACGACGGCGATCACCGACATCCAGGTGACGCTCATGACGCCCAGCGCCACCAGCACCAGCATCAATCCGATGCTCGAGCCGACGCAGCAGAACCCGAACTCGAATCCGGAGCGGACGCTCTCGCGGCAGCGCCGGCGGAAGCGCCGCTTGAGCGGCGTGAACTCATAGATTCCGGCCGCGATCACAACCGCGCCGGCGGCGACAGACCCGTGCGGCCGGTACACCGCGTACACCGCGGCGCCCACGAGTGTCCAGACGGCAAGGTAGGAGCCGACGAACAGCGGAACGGCGCGCACACGACGGCCGGCATGAACGTGTCTGATGACTGCCGGGGCCGCACCCGGCAGCATCATCGCCGCCATCATCGAGACCCACAGCGCGGTAAAGGCACCGAATGAACCGAGCTTGGTCGCAGCGCCCATGTCCATTCCGCTCATCTGCCAGACCGCGACGACCCAGGATGCGGCGGCGACCCCGAGCGTCGCCGTCAGCACGGCCGCCGTCGCGGCCGTGCTACCTCTCGTCATCGCGGCGGGGCTGGTGTCGAAGGCTTCCGTCGGGTTCCGGTCCACGGCGAAAGCGGAGGTGAATCGGTGATCAGGCATGGTGCCCTCGGGCTTCCTCGAGTGGGGTTGTGGCGGGCTCGCGAGCGGACCGGTCGAGGTGCTCCGTCAGCGCCTCGAGCGCGCGGTCCCAATCGCGCGCCAGCGCGGCTAGGAACTGCTGCGCCACCTGCATCGGCGCCGAACGGAGCCGGTACCGCACCCGGCGCCGTTCTCCCGGCTCGGCCGTCACCAGGCCGGCCTCGGCCAGCAGGGCCAGGTGTTTGGCGATTGCCTGCCGCGTGACCGGCAGACGATGGGCCAGGTCGGTGGCCGTCGCCGGGCCCCCTGAGGCCAGCGCGGCCAGGATGGCGCGGCGGGTCGGGTCGGCCAGGGCAGTGAAGACCTGCTCGGCGGTTGCCTCGATGTCAGGCGGCATCGAGGTAGTCGATCAGTTCGCCCAGCTCGCGCGCCCAACCCTTGGTGTTGCCGTCGTACGCCGTGTGGTAGGCGTCCGCGGGCAGCTGGGCGAAACCGGTCTCGACCACCGTTAGCCGCGTACCCCCACCGACCGGTTCGAGGGTGAACTCGACGTAGGTCCGGCGCGGATCGTCGGCGGGCAGCCCGTAGATCTGCCAGGTGAACCCGAAGACCGTCGGCTCTTCTACCCGTTCCACCCGCATGTTGACCGCGGGCCCGTCGGTCCACCTCATCCGGGCCGACCCACCCGGGCGCAGGTCGATCGTCGCCTCGTTGCCGAACCAGGCGCCCAGCCCCTCGGCCGTGGTGAGTGCCGCCCACACCTTGCCCGGTGGGTGAGCGATCTCCACCGTCCGCTCGATGCGATCAGGAAAACCCATGACGTCCTCCACCGAGTAGCAATCGATCGGTTGCTACACTATCGCAACCGGCGAGTTGCGTCAAGCAGGCGACGTGAAAGGATCCCGTTCCGGCAGATCTTGCCTGCAAACACGGTGCACCGACCGAAGGAGCCGCCATGAACGCGGATGACCAGCTGCACGTGGTCCTCGGCGCGACCGGGGGCGCGGGGGGCGCCATTGTCAGGGAGCTGGCCGGCCGGGGCCATCGGGTCCGGGCGGTCAGCAGGAAGCCGGCCACAGGCCTGCCCGAGGGCGTGGAGCAGTTGGCCGCCGACGCCGCCGACCCGGCCCAGGCCCGCACGGCCTGCGGGGGAGCCACGGTCGTCTACCACTGCGCACAGCCGCCCTACGAGCGTTGGGCGGCGGAGTTCCCCACGCTGACCCAGAGCATCGCCGAAGCGACCGCCGCCGCTGGGGCCAGGCTCGTCTACGCGGACAACCTCTACGCCTACGGGCCGGTGGACGGGCCTCTCACCGAGGACCTACCCGCGCTGGCTACTACCAGGAAAGGCCGGGTCCGCGCGCTGATGGCCGAGCGGCTGCTGGCCGCCCACCGCTCGGGAAGCCTCCAGGTGGCCATCGGACGCTCGTCGGACTACTACGGACCGGGCGGGGCCAACAGCTTCGTCGGCGACATCCTGTTCGGCTCGGCCGTCAAGGGCAAACGAGCCCGCTGGCTGGGCCGCCTGGACGTGCCGCACGCCCTGAACTACCTCCAGGACGTGGCCAGGGCGCTGATCACCCTTGGAGCGCGACCGGAAGCGCTGGGCGAGGTCTGGCACCTCCCGGCTGCCGAACCCCTGACCGGCCGGCAGTTCGTGCAGCTCATCGCCGCCGCGCTCGGCCGACCCGTCAAGGTCACGGCGACCTCCCGCCTGGCGCTACGGATCGCTGGCGTCTTCGATCCTCGGGCACGGGAGAGCGCCGAGATGCTGTATCAGTGGGAGCGCCCATTCGTGCTTGACGCCTCGAAGTTCCAGCGCGCCTTCGGCCCCTTCCAGCCCACACCGCACCACCAGGCCGTTGCCACCACGGTCGCATGGTTCCAGGAGCGAGCAGGCCGCGCCCATCGCTGAAGCGGTCCGGCATCCGGCGACGAAATGGTCGGCTTCTGCGGCCACCATGCGCTGGTCCGGTGTCCGGATCGACACCATGCGATCAGTGCGGCGTGCGGATGACGCTGTCGATGGCTGCCGCGAGGACCTGGTGTCCCAGGGCGGAGGGGTGGACGTCGCAACCGCCGGTGGGCAGCGGGATGAGCAGGCCCGCTGCGCAAGGGTGGCCGCCGGCGGCTGCCGACGCGCGCTGGAAGGCGGCGAACCCGTCGGCGACGACAACGCCGAACGTGGCAGCGGCGGCAGTCAGCGCGGCATTCAGCGCGGTCGTGCCGGCGACCTGGACCGGGTCGGCGTAGTTGAGCGAGTAGTAGGTGAGCAGCACCAGGTTGTGGTGGTAGTGCGCCGCCCGCCGCAGCGCGGTGAGGGCGGTCGACAGGTTGGCGCCGATCTGTTGCAGGACGGCCGGGAAGGCTGCGCCGGTGCAGCGGTCGGTCGTGGTCGCCTGGCAGATGAACACGTCGTTGGCGCCGATGTTGATGGTGACCAGCCGGGTACGGGGATGGTTGCGCAGATAGTCGATGGCGTAGGCCAGTTGCGTGCCGGAGTAGTCGACGTGCAACGGGAAGAGGGTGCGGTAGCCGACCGGCGACCCGAGCGAGTTCTCGCAGCCGTTGCTCTGCGCCCCGGCGGTGATCATGCTGGCCGACGTCTCGCCGGGACACGAGGCGTTGGCGAGCCTGAGTGATCTCGCCGCGGCGAGGTTTTCGGGGTATCCCACGAAGCTGTCAGGGTCGAAGTAGTCCGCGGGCGGTGTGACCGCAGGGGGCCGATACCCGAACGCCACCGAGTCACCCAGCGCGAG
Source organism: Actinomycetota bacterium (assembly GCA_046744115.1). GTDB lineage: Bacteria > Actinomycetota > Actinomycetes > Mycobacteriales > CADCTP01 > JBKOXW01. Next base: position 5,115 of record JBKOXW010000110.1, read on the forward strand.
GTAGTCGAAGCCGGCATGCACCGGCTGCACTCCGGCGGCCGCGGCGGTCGGCGTGAGAGCGACCGGCACCAGCACCGCCAGCGCGATGACCAGGCCCGACCACCGGCGCGCGGGCCCCGTCCGACTGCTGCCCATGTCGACCGCCAACCCGCACCGTCAGCCGTCGGGGCCGGCCCCAGCGGTCACGCGGTGCCGCGCCGATCATCGCCCCCGAGCCCGGTCGCGACAAGTGCAACCCACGGGCGTGGACAACGGACCTTGATCGCATGATCAAGAACCACCGCCAACGTCGCGTCTCGTCCAACAGGCGGGGCGCCGGCGCGGATCACAGGACCGCGCCTCGGGGCGCCACCTCGACGGCTGCTACGCCTCGGCCGTAGAGCACCACGAGCCGATCGCCGTGTCGGCTGCGAAGAACACCGGACTCGTCGGCAAGAGCGGAGATGGCGTGCTCGATAACCTCCGGCTGCGCGGTGTCGGCTTCGCCGTAGGTGACATCGATGCGGTCGCCACCGATGAGCCGAACGCGCAACGCGATCTCTGCCATGGACAGGCACCATAGAACCCCGTCCGCACCTGTCAGGGATTGCCTGACCGATGCGTCAGGGCTAGCCTGACACCATGAATGGTCAGTACAGCCACAAGGCACAGGCCAGGCTCGCGCTGTCCGCCGCAGCGCAGCGGGCCAGCGACTACGCGCGCGGCCTGGTGCCGTCCGACGACCGCGGGAGCGGTGCAGGCGAGATCGTGGAACGGGCCGTGCAGCTGGTCGATGACACTCGTGAAGTCCTCGAGCGCGCCGTGGTCTACGAGCGAGAGCGAGGCGCCTCGTGGCAGACGATTGGCGCCGCGCTCGGCGTGAGCCGGCAGACCGCCCACGAACGGTTCGCCGACGTCGAGCGACGCTGGCAGGACGCGCTGCGCCGGCCCTACGCGGAGGCTGGCCCTGGCGGCCGGCTGGCGCAGCGGCTTCCCGCCGGCGCCGAGGACCCCGAGTGGTGGGGCAGGCGGCTGGACAAGTGGGTGATCCGGCACCGGGAGAGTCCTGACCGGGATACCGGCGAGCATCCGGTGTCCGGCCAGCAGGGGCCACAGAGCATGCTGGAGGCCGCTGTCGAGCTCCGCCACGACGGTTATGAGCTGACCCATCGCGGCGCGTCGCTCGGCGAGCGGTTCGCCTTCTACGAGCGCAAGGCCGCCCTGCTCGAGCAGATCGCAGCCGCCGACCCGGACGACCGCGCCGCCGGTCACGCCGCCGTCGCCGCCAGGCAGCAACTCGAGGAGGCGCGGCGCCGGGCCAGCCGGAGTTAGCCATACCCGGCTCGTCTGTCCTGCGGCGACTGCGGCACGATCGGCGTGCTACAGTGAGCCCGTTGCAGCAGTTGCATTTCCTCGAACGTTTCTCAAAGCGCCCGCGGGAGTCTGACCGCGGGCGTTGTGTGTTGTTCGGTTGCTCCCGAGCTGGATCCAGCGCTTAGGCAACCCGGGAGCGACGGCGTGTGGCTCCCGGAAGAGGGCCTTCCACCAAGGAGAAGCAGATGGCTCAAGGCAGCGTGAAATGGTTCAACGGCGAGAAGGGCTTCGGCTTCATCGCTCCTGACGGTGGCGGCGCGGACGTCTTCGTCCACTACTCGTCGATCGACTCGGAAGGCTACCGCAGCCTCGACGAGAACCAGCGGGTGGAGTTCGAGATCACCCAAGGCAAGAAGGGCCCGCAGGCCGAGCACGTTCGGACGGTCTGACGGACTGAGGCGGCCGTGTCCACTGTGGATGCGGCCGCCTCGTGCATTCTTAGTCGGGTCGACGGCGGTACG
>JBKOXW010000257.1:0-5006 GCA_046744115.1 Actinomycetota bacterium
GCGCGGGAGGCCGAGGCCGCCCGGCGGTCCGCCGCGGCGACCGAGCACGCCCGGGCCATCGCCGAGCGGCGACGGCGCCGCGACCGGCGCCGTGCGGCCATCCGGTCGGTGCTGCCGTGGCTTCCGGGCCAGCGCTGGAGCCGCCGTACCCGCGGCCAGCGCGCCGCGATCGCCGCCACCCTCGTCGCCGTGCTGGTCCTCACCTTCGTCCTCGTCGACTCGTGGAGCCTGCGCGTCGCGATCGCGCTCGTCGCGCTGCTGGCCGCCCCGGCGGTCGTCACGCTCACGCTGGACCGGAGCACCCGATGACGTTCGACCTGCTGCCCGCGGTGGACGTGGCCGGCGGCCGGGCGGTGCGCCTGGTGCGCGGCGAGGCGGGCACCGAGACCGGGTACGGCGACCCGCTCGAGGCCGCGCTGGCCTGGCAGGCCGACGGCGCGGCGTGGATCCACCTGGTCGACCTGGACGCCGCGTTCGGCCGGGGCAGCAACCGGGCGTTGCTGGCCCGCGTGGTCGGCACGCTGGACGTCAGCGTCGAGCTCTCCGGCGGGATCCGCGAAGACGAGTCCCTCGACGCGGCGCTGGCCACGGGGGCCGCGCGGGTCAACCTCGGCACCGCCGCGCTGGAGGACCCGGACTGGGTGGCCGCCGCGATCGCCAGGGTCGGCGACCGGATCGCGGTCGGCCTGGACGTGCGCGGCACGACGCTGGCCGCACGCGGCTGGACCCGCAACGGCGGCGAGCTGTTCGACACGCTGGCCCGGCTCGACGCCGACGGCTGCGCCCGCTACGTGGTCACCGACGTGCACCGCGACGGCACCCTCACCGGCCCGAACACCGCGCTGCTTCGGTCGGTCTGCGCGGCCACCGACCGCCCGGTCGTCGCCAGCGGAGGCGTGTCCACCCTGGACGACCTGCGCGAGCTGGCCGCGCTCGGCCCGCTCGGCGTGGAGGGGGCGATCGTGGGCAAGGCGCTCTACGCCGGAGCGTTCACGCTGCCCGAGGCGCTCGCGGCCGTCGCCGGCGCGTCGGTGCGATGAGCGAGCGCGAGCCCGCCCGGCGCGTCCGCCGGGTGTCCTCGGGCACGAGATGGGAGCCGATCGTCGGCTACAGCCGCGCCATCGCCGCGGGCGACTACGTGTTCGTCAGCGGCTGCACGCCGATCGCCGACGGCGAGGTCGTCCACGACGGCGACGCGTACGCGCAGACCCTGCAGGCGATCCGCAACGTCGAGGCGGCGCTGGCCGGGCTCGGCTGCTCGCTGGCCGACGTGGTCCGCACCCGGATCTTCGTCACCGACATCGCCCGCTGGGAGGAGTACGGCCGTGCGCACGGGGAGCTGCTCGGCGCGGCCATGCCGGCGACGTCGATGGTGGAGGTCTCCCGGCTGATCGACCCGCGGATGCTGGTCGAGGTCGAGGCGGTGGCCTACCGGCCGGGGGTCGGGCGGGAATGACGGTCGCGGTCCGCGTGATCCCCTGCCTCGACGTGGACGCCGGCCGGGTGGTCAAGGGCGTCAACTTCACCGACCTGCGCGACGCCGGCGACCCGGTCGAGATGGCGCGGGTCTATGACGCGGAGGGCGCGGACGAGCTCACGTTCCTCGACATCACCGCGTCCAGCGCCGGCCGGGAGACCACGTACGACGTGGTGCGGCGGACCGCCGAGCAGGTGTTCATCCCGCTGACCGTCGGCGGGGGCGTCCGCTCGGCGTCCGATGTGGACGCCCTGTTGCGGGCGGGGGCGGACAAGGTCGGCGTGAACACGGCCGCGGTGGCCCGGCCGGAGCTGCTGCGCGAGGCGGCCGAGCGGTTCGGCTCGCAGTGCGTGGTGCTCTCGGTGGACGCCCGCCGGGTGCCGCCGGGCGCGCCTCCGACGCCGTCCGGGTACGAGGTGACCACGCACGGCGGCCGCCGCGGCACCGGCATCGACGCGGTCGACTGGGTCGCGCGCGGGCAGGAGCTGGGCGCCGGCGAGATCCTGCTCAACTCGATCGACGCCGACGGCACCCGGGACGGCTACGACCTGCCGATGATCCGCGCCGTGCGGGCCGCGGTCACGGTGCCGGTGGTGGCAAGCGGGGGCGCGGGCGCGGCCGCCGACTTCGCCCCGGCCGTGGCCGCCGGCGCCGACGCGGTCCTCGCCGCGAGCGTCTTCCACTTCGGCGTCATGCGCATCGCCGACGCCAAGGCGGCGCTGCGCGCCGCCGGCGCCACCGTCCGCTGACGGCCTTTCGTACCAGGAAGCGGGGGCTATCACCCCACTTCCTGGTACGAATCCCCGCGGGTCAGATGCCGAGCTGGGCGGCGGCGAGGCGGGCGACGGCGGCGTCGTCGCCGCGGACGTCGACCCGGGCGGCCGAGCGCCGGTTGAACCCGAACATGGTGAGCTCGACCGGGTCGCCCGTCACGGTGACCACGAGCCTGCCCCGCCTCGCGGTGATCGTCGCGTCGGGGTTGCCGGCGCGGCGCAGCAGGACGCCGTCTCGCGCCTGCCGGAACGCGGGCCGGGCCACCCAGCGCAGGTGCGACCAGACCGCGTCCGCGAACTCGGTCGAGACGGCCCGGGGCGTCCAGCCCGGCTGCGCGCGCCGGGCGTCCTCGTGGTGCACCAGGTACTCGATCAGGTTCACCGCGTCGCGGATGATCGGCGCGCCCATCGGGTTCCACACCGGGGCGCCGCGCCGTACCAGCGCGACCACCTCGGGGTAGGAGTACTCGGCCTTCATCGACTGCATGACCCGCTCGGAGCGGTCGGCGAACCGCGGCAGCGCGAGGCCGGGCCAGGACGCCGGCACCCGGTCCCTGGCGGCGAGATGAGCGGCGAGGTCGTACGTCGTCCACCCCTCGCACAGCGTCGGCGCGTCCGGGCCGAGCGAGTCGAACAGGTCGCACAGGGCCGCCCGCTCTGCGGCGGCATGGCTGGTCACCGGCCCAGCCTACAAATGCTTAGCGTCCCTAACGAGCCGCGGTTAGGGTGGGAGTACGCGGGCGGCGGCGCGTGTTGCCCCCCAGCGCGCGCCCGCCCGCGTCCGAGCCAGCCGGGGGCATCAGCGCACGACACCGCCAGAGCAGGGAGCTGCCGCGTGACCAGGACGCCGTCCGACACCCTCGGACGCGGGTTGCGCGTACTCGGGACGGCGATCCGCGAGCAATGGCGGGTGTTCGCGATCGCGGTCACCGGCAGCGCCGTCTACGGCACGATGACCGTGGCCAGCGCGTTCGTCATGGGCGCGGTCACCGCCCGGGTAATCCTGCCCGCGTTCGCCGACGGCCGGACCACGGCCGGCGCGGTCACCGCCGCGGCGCTGGCGATCATCGGCGTCGCCGTGGTCAAGGTGCTCGGCATCGTCGCCCGCCGGGTCGGCGCCGGGGTGATGCAGTACCGGTTGCAGGCGTCCTACCGCCGCCGGGTCACCCGGCAGTACCTGCGGCTGCCGCTCGCCTGGCACCAGCGGCACCCCACCGGCACGCTGCTGTCGAACGCGAACGCCGACGTGGAGTCGGCCTTCTACCCGATCGCGCCGCTGCCGTTCGCCTGCGGCGCGCTGCTGATGCTGGTCATCACCGGCGTGGCGCTGGTGGTGACCGACCCCGTCCTGGCGCTGGTCGGCTTCGTGGTGTTCCCGGCCGTGTTCGCGGTCAACTTCGTCTACTCCCGCCGCATGTCGCCGCGCATGACACAGGCCCAGCACCTGCGCGCCGAGGTCAGCGGCGCGGCGCACGAGAGCTTCGACGGCGCGCTGGTCGTCAAGACGCTCGGCGGCGAGGAGCGCGAGACCGAGCGGTTCGGCGAGCGGTCTGGCGAGCTGCGCGACGCGATGGTCGCGGTCGGCCGCATCCGCGGCGTGTTCGACCCGCTGATGGAGGCCCTGCCGGCGCTCGGCACGCTCGCGGTCCTGCTGGTCGGCGCGGCCCGGCTGCGCACCGGCGACACCGAGGTGGGCGAGCTGGTCAGCGTGGCCTACCTGTTCACGATCCTGGCGATGCCGGTCCGCGCCATCGGCTGGGTGCTCGGCGAGCTGCCGAGGGCGGTCGTCGGCTGGGACCGGGTGCAGAACGTGCTGCGCGCCGGCGGCGGGCAGCGGTACGGCGCCGCCGAGCTGCCCCCGACCGCCGAGCCGGCCGGGCTCGCGGTCGACGGCATCGGCTTCGCCTACGACGGCGGCCAGGCCCCGGTGCTGCACGGCGTCACGTTCAACGTGCGGCCCGGGCGCACGGTCGCGGTGGTCGGGCCGACCGGCAGCGGCAAGTCCACCCTCGTCACGCTGCTGGTCCGCCTCGTCGACCCCGACACCGGTGCGGTCCTGCTGGACGGCGCCGACCTGCGCGCGCTGCGTCAGGGCGGCATCGCCGAGCACGCCGCGGTGGTCAGCCAGGCGACGTTCCTGTTCGACGACACCGTGCGCGGCAACGTGACGCTCGGCGCGGACCTGCCCGACGAGCAGGTGTGGCGCGCGCTCCGGCTGGCCCAGGCGGACCGGTTCGTGCGCGCGCTGCCGAAGGGCCTGGACACCCGCATCGGGGAGCGGGGGACCACGCTCTCCGGCGGGCAGCGGCAGCGGCTCGCGCTGGCTCGGGCGCTGGTGCGCCGGCCTCGGCTGCTCGTGCTGGACGACGCGACCAGCAGCGTCGACCCCGCAGTGGAGGCCGCGATCCTGCGCGGGCTGCGGGCGGCGGACCTGGCCGCGACGGTCGTCGTGGTGGCCTACCGGCGGGCCACGATCGCGCTGGCCGACGAGGTCGTCTACGTCGAGCAGGGCCGGGTGGTCGGCCGGGGCGCCCACGCCGAGCTGCTCGCCAGCACGCCCGGGTACGCCCGGCTGGTGCACGCCTACGACGACACCGACGCCGAGCGGCGCCGTGCCGCCGTGCTCGTTCCCGCCGACGAGGATGCGGACGAGGACGCCGACGAGGGGGCGGCATGAGCGAGCGAGCATCGAGGCGCGTTGGCGCCGAGGAGCGCAGCGAGCGGGGCGATGAGCGCTTGCGCGAAGAGCGGGGCGG
>JBKOXW010000155.1:0-14236 GCA_046744115.1 Actinomycetota bacterium
GTGCTGGCGGGGGCACCGCCGGACTGCGCCTGCAGTACGGCTCCCTCGGCGACCTCCTTCGGCAACCGCAGCGGCAGCGGGTCGCGCACCGGCATGGGGTCCGGCCCGCGGACCACGACGACGCGGCGCAGCGCGTCCTCGAGCGCCGCCGCGCGCACCGGGTCGGTCGCGCCCGGGCCGGTGAACAGCGCCTGGAGGAACCAGCGCGGGCCGTCCACACCGGCGAAGCGAACGCTCTGGTAGCCGCCCTGGACCGGCACCCGCCCGGTCAGCTCCGTGCCGAACGGGCCGGCCGTGTCCTGCGCGGTGCCGCCCTGTCCGGCGATCGAGCCGCGGATCTCCCGCCGCACCGCGTCCCAGATGCCCGCCGTCCGCGGCGCCGCGAACACACCGAGCTGCACCTCGCCGCCGCCCGTGGACAGCGTGGCCGCGGCGACGTGACCCTCCGGGTTCACGTCCACCCGGATCTCCACCCCGGTGATCACCGGGATGCGCAGCGCCCCGAGGTCGAGCCGCTCGATGCCATCATCGGGCGCGTCCTGCTCGTCCCACGGGCCGCTGGTGACCGGGGTGTCGCGCTCCTTCTCCTCCTGCCACGGCGGCGTCGCGTCGAGCTTGGCCCGCTCCGAGCGCTTGGACCGGCGACCGAACACCATCTAGCGCCCTCCCTCGGCGGCGCCGCCAGGCGGGCCGCCAGTCGGGCCGGCACCGTGGCCAAGCCGGGCGTGACCGCCGGTCGAACCATGACCGCCGTCGCCGCGCGCCGACGCCGGCAGCACGTCCACCACGCGGAACGCCGCCTGCTCCACCCGCTGGATGACCAGCTGCGCGATCCGGTCGCCGCGGGCGAGTCGAAGCGCCTCGCGCGGGTCGTGGTTGATGACGATCACCTTGACCTCGCCCCGGTAGCCCGAGTCGACGGTACCGGGAGCGTTCACCAGCGCCATCCCGCAGCGCGCGGCCAGCCCGGAACGGGGATGGACGAAGGCGGCGTAGCCGGCCGGCAGGGCGAGCGCTAGGCCGGTCGGCAACACCGCCCGCTCACCGGGGGCGAGCTCGACGTCGGAGGCTGTCGCGATGTCCGCGCCGGCGTCGCCGGGCATCGCGTAGGAGGGCAGCGGCACATCGGGGTCGAGTCGCTGCACGAGCACCTCGACCGGCCGGTCGGCCGCCCGTTCCGCCGTACGAGCGGGCGGCGGACAGGGCGCGACGGGCCGGATCGGCTCGGTGGGCGACACAGCGGGCAAGGCTACCCTCGCCGACCGGTGCGCCCGATCCCGAGCGCCGCGGTCGGGACTCTTAGCGGCGCCGGTTCCTCAGATCCGCCCGCACCTTGGCGGCCAGCGCCCGGGTCGCCCGGCGGTTGACCTCCGCGCCGGCGACCGCCCCGGCCAGAAACGGGGCGAGGGCAAACGTGTTGCGCCCCATCCGGCGCAGCATCCGCGCACGCAGCTCGCGCTTGGCCGCGTAGCCGAGGACGGTGGCGAGGCCGGTACCCGCGATCGCCGGCTCGACCGCGCGCTGGCGTACCCAGCTCATCAGGTAGGTGGAGCCGCGCTCGGTCAGCGAGCCCGGCACGGCCCGGCCGTGCAGCTCGTGCAGCTCGGCCACCAGCTTGATCTCGACCGCGGCGATCGCGACCGCCTCGGCGGCCAGCAGGAACGGCATGGCCAGCAGCGTGGGCGGCGCGGCGAACTCCACGGTTGCCACCGCGCCGGCGGCCGCACCCATCCCGGCGGTGGCGACGGTCGCGCCGCGCACGAGCGCGTCCGCGATCTCCTCGTCGGACCGGCCGGGGTGGTGCGCCCGCAGCGTGGCGCGGTCCCGGATCGGGATCCGCGGCGCGATCTCGGCGACCACATCGGCGAGCCAGCGGCCGCCGCCGACCGCGCGGCCTCCGGCCCGCCGCGCGCTCGCGGCCAGGGCATGCCCGAGGCTGGCCAGCACCCGCCGCCGTTCGGCGGCGTCGTCGCCGGTCCGCGTCACCCGGACGACGAGATCGCCGAGGTCCTCCGAGGACGGCTCCACGTCGGCATCCCGCGCCGGTTCGGCGGCGCGGGATGGGCGTTGCGGGGGCACGGACGTCATGCGTGGGGTCTACCCGCGGTCAGGCGGCGCAGTCCCGGCAGATCGGCCGGCCGTTCCGCTCGCCGGCGAGCCGGCTGCGGTGGTGGACCAGGAAGCAGCTGGAACAGGTGAACTCGTCCTCCTGCTTCGGGAGGACCTTGACGGTCAGCTCCTCGCCGGACAGGTCCGCTCCGGGCAGCTCCAGCGACTCGTTGAGCTCGGCCTCGTCGACGTCGATCGAGCCGGACTGTGCCTCTGCGCGGCGAGCCTTCAACTCCTCCAGCGAGTCTTCGCCGAGCTCGTCTACCTCGCTCCGCCGAGGGGCGTCGTAGTCGGTTGCCATTGCTGGTCTCCTGAGGTGCGTGCGGGTGGCGCGTGAGTAACGCATCAGGCGCCCTGGTTGTGCCCGATCTCGAACGCGATTTGCGGCCGGCGCCGAAACTCGCTCGGTGCGGGGAGCCGCGGAACGTTACCGTGCCGGACGACGAGGATGTACCCCCGCCACACAGCGTGTCGTGGCCCGATCGACGGAGGTGAGGACATGACCGTGCCCGTCTGCTGCGCCCTGCCCCGCCTCAGCTCCGCCGACTCCGCCCTTCATCCTTCGGGAGACCGCTGTGACCACCTCAGCACATACCGATTCCGCCGCCGGGACCGACCCGGCTGATCGACTTGCCGCGCTCGGCTGGGACGCCGAGTGGGAGGCCCAGCGGGCCGCCGCCGCGCACCCGGACCTCGTACCCGGCCGGGTCGCCCGCGCCGACCGGACCCACGCCCTGGTGCACACCGCGACCGGCGAGACGCACGCCCTGCTCGCCGGCGTGGACGTCATCACCGGCGACTGGGTTCTGCTCGCCGACGAGACGCTGCGGGTGGCACTCCCCCGCCGGGCGGCGCTCGTCCGCGGCGCCGGCCGGCGCGACACCCGTGCGCAGGTGCTCGCCGCCAACGTCGACGTCGTGCTTCTCGTCGTAGCCCTCAGCAGCGCGCCGAACCTGGCCCGGCTGGACCGGCTGCTCACCCTCGCCTGGGACAGCGGCGCCCAGCCGGTTGTCGTGCTCACCAAGGCCGACCTCAGCCCGACCGCGCAGTCCGAACGCGACGAGGTCGCCGACGCCGCCCCCGCCGTGCCGGTGCTGCTGACCAGCGTGGTCGACGGCCGCGGCCTGGCCGAGCTGCGCGACCAGCTGGCGCCGGGCCGTACCGTCGCGCTGATCGGCAGCTCCGGCGCCGGCAAGTCCAGCCTGGTCAACGCGCTGGCCGGGACCGACGTGGCGCGGGTGGCGCCGATCCGCGCCGACGGGAAGGGCCGGCACACCACGGCCGCCCGGGACCTGGTCGTGCTGCCGGGCCTCGGAGTCGTGCTGGACACGCCCGGCCTGCGCGGCGTTCAGATGTGGGACGCCGACGAGGGGTTGGAGCGGACCTTCGCCGACGTGCTGGAGATCGCGGAACACTGCAGGTTCCGGGACTGCCGGCACAACGGCGAGCCCGGCTGCGCGATCGCGGCGGCGATCGCCGACGGCCGGCTGTCCGCCCGCCGGGCGGCCAGCCACGCCAAGCTGCAGCGCGAGATCGCCTGGCTCGAGGAGCGCTATGACGCCCGCCTCCGCGCCGAGGCGCGCAGGCGCTGGCGAGCGCTGGCCCGCGAGATGCGCCAGCGCGGCCATCGCTGATCGACCTGCGGACACCCACCGCGCGTCACCCGTCTGAGACATTGCGCGGGCTACCCTCGCCGCATGTCCTCGGCGAGGACGCCCCGATGACCGCGCTGGACGTGGCCTCGTGACCATGCTGAGCCCGCTGGGGCGGGTGCCGCAGCGCCGTCCCGTCGCGCGCCGGCGCCGGCGCCGCCGCCGGCCGGTACCGGCGGTCATCCTGCTCGTCGCGCTGTCCGTGCTCGCCGCCGTGGTGTGGTGGCGGGTGCTGAACCGGACCGAGCCGGCCGAGAGCGCCGCCGCGCCCTGCACGACGACTCCGACGCTGGCCGCGCTGTCGCTGGACCCGCGCACGGTCCGGGTCCGGGTCTACAACGCGACCGAGCGCGCCGGGCTGGCCCGCACGGTCGGCGGGCAGCTGCGCCAGCGGAAGTTCGCCATCGCGGCGATGAGCAACGACCCGCTCGCCGAGACCCGCCCGGTGCAGGGTGTCGGCGAGCTGCGCTACGGCGAGCAGGGCACCGAGCAGGCCATCCTGATCAGCCTGCACGTCCCCGGGGTCGCCCTGCTGAAGGACGCCCGCACCGACTCCGTCGTCGACCTCGCGCTCGGCCCGAAGTTCACCCGGCTGGCCACTGGCGCCCAGGTCGAGCAGGCCAAGCAGCGCGCGGCCGACAGGGCTCGGGCCGAGCAGCCCACCGACTGCTGACACAAGGCCGAGGGCCGATGCCGGCGCGCGCTCAGCCCACCTCGTCCGCGCGCAGCTCGGTGAGCAGCTCGACGAGCTCGGCCGCCACCGCCGGCGTGGCGGCGACGACGATCTGCCGGCCGGGCGGCCGGCCATACAGCCCGGTCAGCACGGCGCCGGCCTGCTCCACGACGAGGCCGCCGGCGGCCATGTCCCACGGGCCGAGGCACTGCTCGAAGTAGCCATCCAGGCGGCCGGCGGCCACGTAGCAGAGGTCCAGGCTGGCCGCCCCGAGCCGGCGCACGTTCGCCACCCGCGGCAGCACGCCGGCGAGCACCCGGCCCTGCGCCGCGCGCACGCCGGCGTCGTAGGAGAAGCCGGTGCCCAGCACGGCCTGGTCCAGGGTGGTGGCTGGACCGGTGGCGGTCAGGCGCCGGCCGTCCAGCCAGGCGCCCAGCCCGCGGCCGGCCGAGAACGTCTCGCCGGACACCGGGTCGTGCACGCAGCCCACCACCGTCTCGCCATCCCGCTCTGCGGCGACGGAGACCGCGTAGTGCGGCACCCCGTACAGGTAGTTCACGGTCCCGTCGATCGGGTCGAGCAGCCAGTTCACCCCCGTGCTGCCGGCGCGCTCCGCGCCCTCCTCGCCGAGCACCGCATCGGCCGGGCGGCGCGTGTGCAGCTCGCTTGCGAGGAACCGCTCCGCCCGCCGGTCCGCCTCGGTGACCAGGTCGGTCGGCGTCGCCTTGGTCGCGACGTCCAGCGCGGCGCCGTCCGGACCTGCCTGGCCGCGAGTCTCCTGCACCAGCGCACCCGCGCGGCGGGCCAGGTCGGCCGCGAGCTCCAGCAGCTCGGTGCGCTCCGCGGGCGACCCCGGCTCGGCCATGCGGTCATCCGACCACAGCCGGCGGGATGCCGTGACAGTGGGCATCGCGGCGATACTTGTGCAGGTGCCGGCGGGCCGCGTGGACCCGCAGCCAGACCCGGAGGAGGCCGCCGTGGCGAGGACGAAGCCCCCCACCGCGTACGGGGTCGACATCGGTGGCAGCGGGATCAAGGGCGCGATCGTCGATCTCGGTCGCGGTGAACTGGCGACACCGCGGGTGAAGTACCCGACGCCGCAGCCGTCGACGCCGGAGGCGGTGGCCGACGTGGTGGCCCGGCTGGTGCGCGAGGTGGAGTGGACCGAGCTGGTCGGCGCGACCGTGCCGGCCGTCATCAAGCACGGCGTCGCCCGCACCGCGGCGAACGTCGACCGCAGCTGGATCGGCACCGACGCCGACGCGGTGTTCACCAAGGCCACCGGCTGCGACGTCACGGTGCTCAACGACGCCGACGCCGCCGGCCTAGCCGAGTCCCGGTACGGAGCCGCGAAGGACGTGCCCGGCCTGGTCATCCTGCTCACGTTCGGCACCGGGATCGGCAGCGCGATGCTCGTGGACGGTCGGCTCGTCCCGAACACCGAGCTGGGCCATCTCGAGCTCGACGGCCACGAGGCGGAGAAGCGTGCCGCCTCCTCGGCCAAGGACGCCGAGGGGCTGAGCTTCAAGCAGTGGGCCAAGCGGGTGCAGCGGTACCTCGCGCACGTGGAGATGCTGTTCAGCCCGGACCTGTTCGTGCTCGGCGGAGGCGTGAGCAGGAACGCGGAGAAGTGGGTGCCGCTGCTCGACCTGCGGACACCGGTCCGCACCGCGGAGCTGCTCAACAACGCGGGCATCGTCGGCGCTGCGCTGGCCGCGCACGAGCGCCGCGGCCAGTAGTGGCTGCGCCGATCCCTGGTTGCCGTCAGTGACCGGAATACGTCAGCCGGTGGCCATCGACGGCGCATCCAGCGGCGCTGTCCGGCGCCGTTGCGGCGACCACGGCCCGAGCGAAGTTACACTGGTACGCGCGGCTCGGGCCGGCCGGATCCGACCGACTCGACCGCACCTCCCCCAGCTGCCCGACAATGGCGGCGTGGGCCGGTCGCGCGAGTGGCCTCCCCGCTGACGGAGAGGCACCAATCGTGAAAGGGCGTTCGTGGCAGCCGCTGATTCCCGCTCCGACAGCACCGCTTCCCGCGCCGCCGTATCCGACGCGACCCTCGAGGTCGGCAAACGACTCCTGCACCGCGCACGCCGCCAGGGCCACCTGCTCGCGGACGAGGTCGATCGCGCCTGTCGGCAGGCGGCGGTACCGGCGGCGGAACGGGACACGCTTCTCCGGACACTCAGCGACTCGGGAGTGACGGTCATGGTCGATGGCTCCGCTGCCGGCCGGCGGCGCGGCTCCACCCGTACCGCCGCCGCGGCGTCGACACGGGCCGCGGTGACGAAGAGCACCGCAAAGGGCCCGTCGAAGCCGGCCGCGAAGTCGGCCAAGGCGGCGGCCGTGCAGGCGGTCCCCGATCCAGAGCCGGCCCAGCAGCAGGCTCAGCAGCCGCCGGCCCAGCAGCCCACCGGGCGGTCGGGCGGAAAGGGCCGGGCGAGGTCAGCCGGCCAGCGCGGCGACCGCCAGGCGGCGGCACCGCCCGCGGCGACCGACGCCCCCGCCTCCGACGCCCCGACCCCCGACGCCGACCCCGCCGAGCCCGCCGACCTGCCGCCCGAGGTTGTGGCCGAGGCGGTCGCGCTGGAAGCGGCGGCCGTGGGCATCGCCATCGACGAGCCCGTCGAGCTCGCGGCCGCCGAGGAGGAGGCCGAGGAGTTCGCCTGGGACGAGGAGGACGAGGAGTCCGAGGCGCTGCGCCAGGCACGCAAGGACGCCGAGCTCACCGCGTCCGCCGACTCCGTCCGGGCGTACCTCAAGCAGATCGGCAAGGTCGCCCTCCTCAACGCGGAGGAGGAGGTCGACCTCGCCAAGCGGATCGAGGCCGGGCTGTACGCCGCGGAGCGGCTGCGCAAGGCCGAGGACTCGCGCGCGCAGGGCAAGAAGGGCGAGTCGACCACCACCCAGCTGCGCCGCGACCTGCTGTGGATCGTCCGGGACGGCGAGCGGGCGAAGAACCACCTGCTCGAGGCGAACCTGCGGCTGGTCGTCTCCCTGGCCAAGCGGTATACCGGCCGCGGCATGGCCTTCCTCGACCTCATCCAGGAGGGCAACCTCGGCCTGATCCGCGCGGTCGAGAAGTTCGACTACACCAAGGGCTACAAGTTCTCCACGTACGCCACCTGGTGGATCCGGCAGGCGATCACCCGGGCGATGGCCGACCAGGCCCGGACCATCCGCATCCCCGTGCACATGGTCGAGGTGATCAACAAGCTGGGCCGCATCCAGCGCGAGCTACTGCAGGACCTCGGGCGCGAGCCCACTCCGGACGAGCTCGCGAAGGAGATGGACATCACGCCGGAGAAGGTGCTGGAGATCCAGCAGTACGCGCGCGAGCCGATCTCGCTGGACCAGACGATCGGCGACGAAGGCGACAGCCAGCTAGGCGACTTCATCGAGGACTCCGAGGCCGTCGTCGCCGTCGACGCGGTGAGCTTCACCCTGCTGCAGGATCAGCTCCAGTCGGTGCTGCAGACGCTGTCCGAGCGCGAGGCCGGCGTGGTGCGGCTCCGGTTCGGCCTTACCGACGGCCAGCCGCGCACGCTCGACGAGATCGGTCAGGTCTACGGCGTCACCCGGGAGCGCATCCGGCAAATCGAGTCGAAGACGATGTCGAAGCTGCGCCATCCCTCCCGCTCGCAGGTGCTGCGCGACTACCTCGACTGACGGCCGTGTGAGGTTCGCGGCATACGAACCGGGAACGACGAACGCTGTCCGGAAGTTGTGGCTCACGTACGTGCACGATGACCCAGCACGTCCCGGACGAGAAGGAACCGCCGTGTCGCCGACCCTGACCACGTCGTCCTCGGTCGCCCCGCCCTCGGGCGCGGACCGGTGTGACCGATGCGGTGCCCAGGGCAAGATCCGGGTGGTCCTCGCCGCAGGCGGCGACCTGGTCTTCTGCGGGCATCACGCCCGTGAGTACGACGAGACGATCCGCGCGGTGGCGGCCGAGGTTGTCCCGTCCGAGGAGCCGTCGATCAACTGAGGATCCCGGTCAGGCGCGGCGTGTTGAACCGGCCGATCCCTGATCGCGTCTAGTGGTTTACACAGCCGGAACAATCATGCGGGATCGTGGTTGTCACTGGTGCCGCCGACAGTGACGCCCGCCGAGAGGGGAGAGGCCATGACACCGACCCTGATCCCGGCCCGCTCCACCGCCCCGTTGACCGCGGCGGACCGCTGCGACCGGTGCGGGGCCCGGGGCACCACGCGGGTGATCCTCAGCGGCGGTGGCGAGCTGGTCTTCTGCGGCCACCACGCCCGCAAGTTCGAGGACACGATCCGGTCGGTCGCGGCCGCAGTGGTCAGCGACGTAGCGGTCGGCGACGGCGTGGCCGGCGCCCGGGTCGTCGGCGACGGCGCGGTCAGCGAGGCGTAGCCGCCGCCGGATCGGCGGCCGGCGACTCCGCCGGGGCGAGGAACTCCAGGCTCCGCGCGACCTCGTCGGCCATCGTGGCGAACGTGTCGGCGAGCCCGAGGTTCGGCGTCGACACGACGAGCACGGCCAGCCAGGGCGAGCCCGGGACCGGCACGACGATCTGGTTCACCGCGACCCGCTGCCGCCGGGACGACTCCGGCACCGGGGCGAGCACGCAGGACCTGATCCGTACGGCCGGCCCGGCCGGCAGGTCGACGAGGTCGACCCGACGGGCCTCGATGTCCTCCCCCGGCGCCGGCTCCTCCTCCGCGAAGAAGCGGGCGAGCCACGCCACGTCCGCGCCGGTGCTGTGCAGCCGCCGCCAGGACAGCGACAGGCTCGCCCCGATCATCTCACCTGGGCGGCTGCCCGCGGCCAGCACGGCCGCCACGAAGACGCCGGCGGCGCGCTGCTCGGCGACGAGTGCCTGCAGGATGCGGCGCATGTGCCCGCGGTGCCGGGCCGCGTCGGGATGCTCGGCGATCCGCTGGTCCAGCACCCGCTCCACCCACCGGTCCGAGGTGGCCGGATCGAGGTCGAGCGTGAGCCACGAGTCCGGCACGTGCACCCGGAAGCCGACCTCGGGCCGGGGGGCGGCCGGGTCAACGCCGATCTCGGTCACTGCGGCTGGCCGCTGCCGGCGGCGGCGTCGGCGATCGCCTGGTCGGTGGTGCGGTACCCCTCGCCGGACTTGCCCAGCTTGTCCGCGATGGCCGCGGCGTTCTCACCGATCTTCTTCAGCGAATAGTCCCACTCGTCGACGAAATGCGACACCGCGTCCGCCAGGCCGCCGTGCCCGGCCTGTGCCGGGCCGATGCCCCGCAGCCGGTCCCGCGTGCCGTCCTTCGCCGAGGCGAACGCCCGCAGGCTGCCGGACAACCGGGTCAGCTCGTCGGGATCGACCTCGATCCGGCCCACGTCCATCCCCCCAAATCAGGGTTAATCTGGACCAACCGTGCTAATCAGCGTACGCTACGCGTCGACGCGATTCCAGCGGTGGTCGTGCCTTCTGTCCAGGGATGTCCCGGGGGGTGAGTTAGGGCGTGCCCACCTACGAGTTCCCCGCCCTGGGGTTCGATCCCGCGCCCGGCGATCCGGCCACGGTGAGCGCGGGCGCCGACGCGAGCCGCGGATTCGCCCAGCGGCTCGCCGGCGACGTCGCCACGCTGAACCGGATGACCGCCGACTCCTGGATCGGCGAGGCCGGCGACGCGTTCCGGGAGAAGATCAAGGACCTCCCCCGCGACCTGGACCGCTCCCGGGCGGCCCACGAGGCCACCGGGGCGGCGCTCGCCGGTTATGCCAGCGCGCTCGACTCCGGGCAGCGGCGAGCGCGCACGCTGGAGCGGGAAGCGGCCGAAGCGCTGCGCCAGCAGCAGGCGGCGATGGCCCAGGCCGACAGCATCCGCGGCCGGCTCTCCTCGGCCGACGCGAGTACCCGGCCGAGCCTGGAGTCGCAGGCGCGGGACGCGAGCGGGCGGGCGGGCCAGTACGGCGACCGGCTGGCCGCGATCCGGGCGGAGGCGCAGCGCCTGCAGTCCGCGCTCGCCGCCGAGGCCGATCGCGCCGCGGGCCGGATCCGGGCGGCCGCCGACGCGCCGTACGAGGAACCGAGCTGGTGGCAGAAGGCCTGGGACGGCTTCATGGACTGGGTCCGCGACAACGCGGACGTGCTGAAGACGATCTCCGGTGTGCTCAAGATCGTCTCCGCGGTCTGCGCGGTGCTCAGCTTCATCCCGGTCGTCGGGGTTTTCTTCGGCGCCCTGGCCCTCACCGCCGGCGCCGTCTCGCTGCTCATCGATGTCGCGGTGAAGCTCGCCACCGGCGAGGGGAGCTGGGGCGGGATCGCCCTGGACGCTGTGCTCACCCTGGTCCCCGGCGGCAGGCTCACCAAGATGCTCGGTGCCCCGCTCGCGGCCGGCGGGCGGCTGCTCGGCCGGGCCGCGCCGGGCCTCACCCGCGGGATCACGGCCGGTGCCCGCACCGCCAGCCAGGCCGTCCAGCAGGGCGTCTTCCAGCTCTCCCGGCTGGCGCCGTCCACCCGCGCCTTCGAGCGGCTGGCGAGCCACGTCAACAACCTGCCCGCGGCCGTCGGCCGGTGGACCGTGGGGCACCGCCCGCAGGCGGTCGTCACGAGGGCCGAGCGCACCTTCGACGACCTGGTCCGCGGCGGCATGTCGCCCGAGGAGGCCTGGCGGTCGCTGGGGTCGGGTCGCGACCTGATCCGCAGCGTGCAGCGGGATCGATTCTGGTCCAACGTTCGCCACGGGCTAGACAACGACGCCGACTTCGCCGCCCGGTACGGCGACCTGTTCGCCGACGCGGATCGGGCGCTGCTGGCCAACGGCCGCGCGCCGCAGCACTTCGACCCGGTGACACGCACCCAGATGCCGGTGCAGCTCAGCCACGAGCCGATACCGATCAGCTCGGGCGGCGGCGCCCAGATCCCGCGCCAGGCCTGGCAGCACGCGGCGTACGACCCGACCGGCTGGCGGTATCCGAACGACGCGTACCTCAACGACTGGCTGCGCACCGGCCGGGTCTCCCCCATCCCGGACGATTTCCTCCCCTTAGGCGGCGGCGACCAGCGCCAGCCGACCCCGGTACCGGCGCGGTGACGGCCCTCTGGACGACAGAGTGACGGCCGTCCGGCCGCCGGTCGAGGTGGTGCTGCGCGAGCGGCTGGACCGGCCCCGGCTGCTGCGGCTGGTGATCCGCGCCCAGTCGATCTCGGCCGATCAGTCGGTCCCGGCGGATGGGCCGGTGCCGGCGCACGGCGTGGTGGCCCGGGTCGAGGGCGGGTTCCTCGTCGCTGGACCGCCGCCGACCCCGTTCCACACCGTCGCGCTGTGGGCGAGCGGCCCGCCGTACGCGGTGGCCGTCGGCTGCGAGCCGACCGAGGCCAACGCCGCGGTCGAGATCTGGATCGTCCGGGCGGGGGCCGCCGGGGCGGCACCGGCCGCCACCCGGGTCGAGCGCTACGGTGACCTGGTGACACTCACCGTCGCCACCTCCGCGGGGGAGGCCGAGTTCGTCGTCGACGCGCTCTGGGAGGACGCGTGAGCGCGCGAGCATCGGGGCGCCATGGCGCCGAGGAGCGCGGCGAGCGGGGCGATGAGCGCTTGCGCGAAGAGCGGGCAACATGAGCGCGCCGGCGCTGCCCGCGTTCCGCTACCACCCTGATCCGGTCGCCACCGGCAACGTGGTGCCCCGCACGGCCGACTTCGTCTGCGGAGTCTGCGAGCTGGCGCGGGACTACGCCTACATCGGGCCGTACGGCAGCCCGGACGCGCACTTCGCGAACGGCGACGAGATCTGCCCCTGGTGCATCGCGGACGGATCGGCGGCCCAGAAGTGGGGCGCGTCCTTCGTCGAGCCGACCTACCTGTCGGCTATCGCGCTGGGACAGATGTCCGCCGACGCGCTGTTCGAGCTGGAGTTCCGCACCCCGTCGTTCCTGTGCGTCCAGCAGGAGCACTGGCTGGACCACCATGGCGAGGCGTCGGCCTACCTCGGTCCGGTCGGCGTGCAGGCCTACCGCGAGCTTCCGGCTGAGGCGCGGGCCGCCGTGCGCAACGCGGCTGGCGACGACCCGCGGCGCCCGCTCGCCGACGGGGACTTCGTGCTGCGGCTGCGGGCCGACGGTGAGGGCCCGACCGGGTACCTGTTCCGCTGCCTGCACTGCGGCCGCTACGACGCGTTCGTCGCCACCGACTAGGAGGCCGGCCCCGACACTCCGGTCGGGCGGCCGGCTGTGTCGCATCAGGCCAGGCCGGGCACACTGTGCCCCGTGGTAGCGCCCGACTCGGTACGTGCCGACGGCCTCGCCGGCTCCCCCGCGCGGCGCGCGCTGGAGCGGGCGATCAGCGGGGCCGGCCGCGGCCCGCGGCTGGCCGCGGTGGTCACGCCGGTCGTGCGGCACCGGCCGGTCCACCTGATCCGGCGCACGCTGAGCCGCGCCTGGGCCGACCGGGTGCTCGGGCTGTCCGCGGAGACCGCCTTCTGGCAGCTGCTCTCGCTGCCGCCGTTGTTCCTCGCCCTGCTCGGCAGCCTCGGCTACCTGTCCGGCGCGCTCGGCGCGGACACGGTGAACGAGGTCGAGCGGGAGCTGCTGGACGCCTTCTCCCGCGGCTTCAGCCCGACCGTGGTGGACGAGGTCATCGCGCCGACGGTGAGCGAGGTGCTCCGGCAGGGACGTGCGGACGTGATCAGCATCGGCTTCCTCATCGCGATCTGGGCCGGATCCTCGGCCACGGCCACGTTCGTGAACACCGTGACGATCGCGTACGGGATGCGCGATCTCCGGGGCGCGGTGCACAGCCGGCTGCTGGCGCTCGGCCTCTATCTCGGCTCGGTCGTCCTCGGCCTGGCGCTGCTGCCGATGCTGGTGCTCGGCCCGTCGGTGCTGCTGGAGCTGATCCCGGAGACGGCGCGACCGGACGTCGCTCGGTTCGTCAGCGAGGCGTACTGGCCGGTCGTCGGCGGGGTGCTGCTGATCGGGCTGACCACCTTCTACCACCTGGCAGTGCCGAAGCGGCTGCCGTGGCACCGCGGGGTGCCGGGCGCGCTGTTCGCGATGGCCGTGTTCCTGCTCGGCAGCATGGCGCTGCGCGCGTATGTCGGGTTCGTGCTGGGTCAGGGGTTCACCTACGGCACACTGGCCGCGCCGATCCTCGCGCTGCTGTTCTTCTACGTGCTCGCCCTCGCCGTGCTGATGGGCGCGGAGCTGAACGCCACGATCGAGCAGATCTGGCCGTCCAAGCCAACCTGGCGGCAACGCCGCCAGGCGCACCGGCGGACCGAGGCAGCGGCCGCCGCGGCTGGGGCGTCGCAGCCGGCCGGCTAGCCGCCCTCGCCGTCGCGCCGGTCGGGCAGGCTCTCCCAGATCTCCTTGCACTCCGGGCAGACCGGGAACCGCTTCGGGTCCCGCGACGGGGTCCACAGCTTGCCGCACAGCGCCCGCACCGGCGTGCCCTCGACCAGCGCCTGCATCAGCCGATCCTTCGGCACGTAGTGCGCGAGCCGCTCGTGATCGCCGGGTTCGGTCCGTTCGTCGGTCCGCTCCTCGACCGTCGTGGTCCTGCCCGGCTCCGGGATCGTCGTCACGTCGCTCTCCTCGTCGCGGCGCGGCACGCGCGCCACGCCCATGATGCCATCGAGGCCCGGCGGTCCCGCCGCCGGTGGCGGCGCTGCCGACTCCGCCGCCGGCTACGGTGCAGTGTGTCCAACCCGCTTCAGGTGGCGCCCGAGGTGGCCGCGGCGCTGTCGGCCGGGCGGGCGGTGGTCGCCCTGGAGAGCACCCTGCTCGCGCACGGCCTCCCCCGCCCGGACGGGCTGGCGGTGGGGCTGCAGGTGGAGCAGGCCGTGCGGGACGCG
>JBKOXW010000042.1:0-11629 GCA_046744115.1 Actinomycetota bacterium
GGTCACCTCGCACTGGAAGGCGCTCGCCGACTTCGGATCCTCCGGCGGCGGGATCAGAATCACGTCGGGCTGGACCGAGGAGTCGGTCTTCGACGTCTCGGCCGAGGACGGCGACCAGGAGTACTCGGCCGAGCTGTCCTCCGGCTCGGAGGGCAGGGTGCGGTTGGTCGTGCTCCCGGAGTACGGGTCGATGGGCGTGGCGAGCTCGTTGCTGAGGATCGTCGGGGGGATCGCGAACGGGTCGTCGCTCGGACCCAGCTGGTTCAGGTCGTAGCTCGCCTGGTACTGCGTGCCGGTGGTGTTGTCGACGTTCACCGGCACGCCCGCCGAGATCTTCTCCTGACCGCCGGAGTCGTATGCCCTCGCGGTCAGCGTGTGCGTCCCGTCGTGGGCGGTCATCAGGTCGTCCAGGGTGTTCCACGGGGCGGAGTACGGCGCGGTGGCGTCCCGGCCGAACCGCTGCCCGTCCATGTAGAACTCGACGTAGGAGACCGACACGTCGTCGCTGGCCGTGGCCGAGACGCTGACCGTGCCACCCACGGTCGTGTTGGCGCTCGGCCCGGTCACGGTGACGTTTGGCAGCGCGGTGTTGTCGACCTTGACCGTCACGGCGCTCGACGTGGTGACGTTCCCGACGTCGTCGGTGGCGCGGACGGTCACGTTGTGGTTGCCGTTCACGACCGTGGCGGAGTTCCAGGTCATCTCGTACGGCGCGGTCGTATCGGAGCCGACGACGACGGCGTCGACCAGGAACTCGACCCTGTCCACCCGCCGGTCGTCACCGGCCGCGGCGGCCAGCCGGACCGCCCCGCCGCGCACCGTCGTTCCGGGACCCGGCGCGGACACCGTGGCCCGCGGGCCCTTCGCCTTGCTGCCGTCGGCGAAGGTCACGGTGAGCCTCGGCCGCGTGCCGGTCGCGTGATCGTCGGAGTAGTAGTCGAAGTAGTACGCCCCGCTGGTGGGGATCGCCTCACTCGCCAGCTTGAGCACCATCCCGTGGTTCGGCGCGCTCGCGCTGGCCCACTCGCGCACCAGGTTGAGGACGTTGAAGCTGTCCGAGCCCGCGACGGTCCGGGCCTTCGCTGCGATGCTGGCGTCCGCCGTGGTGTCGATGGCACCGCCGCCGGTCCAGCGGACACCGCCCTGCGCCTCGTTCCAGTTTGCTCCCGAACCGTTGCACGCGCCGGGGTAGGCCGCGGTGCCCTCCTGCCAGGCGCGGGTCACCCGGTGCAGGTTGATCTGCGCACCCGTGGCGCTCGTCAGCGGATACCACAGCGTCAGCGTCGCCGCGGAGACCGTCGCCCCGGTCGGGATGTCGCGCAGGTCGAACCCGAGCAGCGGCCGGTGCACCACGCCGTTGGTGGCGGTGCCGATGCGCAGGTTGGTGGCGGCGCCGTAGTTGTTCCAGTCGTAGCAGCCAACCGGGCTGGTCGTGTCCCGCGCGACGTAGCTCGCCTTCCCGGCGCGCGCGTCGGGCTGCAACGTCAGCGTCGCGTTGCCGGTCGCCGGCGTGGTCACCGCGCGCTCGGTCGACGGCGAGGTGTTGGCCACCACCTTGTAGTAGAACGTCCTCGACGGCGCGGCAGTCGTGTCCTGCCAGATGGTGGTGTCGCGGTCCCGGATCGTGGTGAGCAGCGTCGAGGCAGACGGGGTGAACGCGGTCGTCGCCGACCGGTGCACCTCGTACTTGTCGAAGGGCGCGCCGGACGGGCCGGTGTACCTGGTCCAGCGCAGCTCGGGGCCGCTCGAGCGGACCAGCGTCGGGGCGAGGACGTCGACCGCGTCGCCGACCGCTGCCCCGGCCACCGCCGGGCCGCCGAACTTCCCTGGTGGGGCGTGCACTCCGGCGACGGTCAGCGCCAGGACAGCTACGATCGTTGAGAAGATCCACAGCGTTCGGCGAGCGCACGTCATGGCAGCCCCCCACGTCGCCGGGACGCCCGCGCGCCCGGTGCCGGTGACGGCGCCGAGCGGTGCCGCCTGACCGCGAATGTGACAGCGGGCGGTCGGAGCGGGAAGAGACCAATTGCCGACAGTTAACCGACAGAACGCCGACAGTTACCGGCCGGGCGAGGTAGGGTCCGGCAGATCCGGGCCGGTCGGGGACCTATCGGTGCGGACAGTGACTATCGGTGCGAGGGGCGGCGATGGTCGGGCACAACAGGTCGGTGATGGCCGGGCACCACTGGTCGACGACGGTCGGGCAGAACGGGTCGACGGCGTGGCGTACGTCCACGCGGACCGACGCCCCCGAGTTCGTCGCGATACTCGCCCTGACGTCGGTGCCCGCAATGCTGGCCGTGCTCCGGGCGCTGGCTCGCTGGGGCTTCTCCTCCCTGACCTGCCATGACGTCCCGAGCCTGCTGGTGACGGTGCAGGCGTGCACGGCCGATCTCGTGGTGTTGGATGCCCGACTCGGCGGGGACCCCCTCGGATCGGTGCTGAAGTGCGTGTCCCCGCAGGGCGTGCCGCGCGTCGCGGTTCTCGGCCACGGAGGAGGCATGCCACGCATGGAGGCAGTGGAGGTGCTCGACCCGTCGTGGCCGCTCGAGCTGGTAGGCGCACATCTGTGGGCGCTGCTCAAGGACCAGCGTCCGCGACCGGTCGAGAGCGACACATCGCCCCAGCGGCTCAGCTGGGGCGATCTGCTGCTGGACCGGTGGTCCCGGCGGGTGTTCCGGGCAGGGGCCGAGCTGCACCTGACCAGACACCAGTTCCGACTGCTCTGGGCGCTCTGTCAGGCCGAGGGTGGTGTCGTCACCGTCGAAGAGCTGTCTCGTGCGGTCTACGGGGAACGGATCGGCAATGACCGCGAGCGGGTGTTCGCCCACGTCCGACGCATTCGCCGCCTGATCGAGTCCGATCCCAGCCGTCCCACCCTCCTGCTCGCGGTTCGTGGCGAGGGATTCCGGCTGGCCGATCCGGAGCACGACCTGTCCCTGCGCGTCGGATGATCACGACGGATCCTAGGCGCCGGCGGCGCTGGGCCGTTCGAGTTCTCGGATCCGGGGAGCGCCGGTACGGTCCGGCCGTTCGACGCTCCTGGATCGCCCGGCGGCGCCGATAGGGTGAGCGCCGTGACGCGCCGCGCGAAGATCGTCTGCACGCTCGGCCCCGCCACCACGACCGAGGAGCGGGTGCGCGGGCTCGTCGAGGCGGGGATGGACGTCGCCCGGCTCAACTTCAGCCACGGCACCCACGCCGACCACGCCCGCGCCTACCGGCTGGTACGCGAGGCGTCCGACGCGAGCGGCCGCAGCGTCGGCGTGGTCGCCGACCTGCAGGGCCCGAAGATCCGGCTGGGCACGTTCGCCGGTGGGTCGGCCGAGTGGGCCACCGGCGACCGGGTCGCGATCACCACCGAGCCGGTGCTCGGGGACGCGAAGCGCGTGTCGACCACGTATCGGCTGCTGCCCGAGGACGTCCGGCCCGGCGACCGGCTGCTCGTCGACGACGGCAACGTCGCGCTCGTCGTCATCGCGATCGACGGCACGGACGTGCTGTGCGACGTGGTCGAGGGCGGCATCGTCAGCGACCACAAGGGGTTGAGCCTGCCCGGGATCGCGGTCAGCGCGCCGGCGCTGTCCGCCAAGGACGCCGACGACCTGCGGTTCGCGCTCGGGCTGCGGGTCGACCTGGTGGCCCTGTCGTTCGTCCGGGCGCCGTCGGACGTGACGCTGGTGCACGCGGTGATGGACGCGGCCGGCTGCCGGCTACCGGTGGTCGCCAAGCTGGAGAAGCCGGAGGCGGTGGCGCGCCTGGACGGCGTGATCGGCGCCTTCGACGGCGTCATGGTCGCCCGCGGCGATCTGGGCGTCGAGATGCCGCTGGAACAGGTGCCGCTGGTGCAGAAGCGCGCGATCCAGGCCTGCCGGGAGGTGGCCAAGCCGGTGATCGTGGCGACCCAGATGCTGGAGTCGATGATCGAGCACTCCCGGCCCACCCGGGCAGAGGCGTCCGACGTGGCCAACGCGGTCCTCGACGGCGCCGACGCGGTGATGCTCTCCGGCGAGACCAGCATCGGTCGATACCCGGTGCAGACCGTGGCCACCATGGCGCGGATCGTCGACACCGTGGAGAGCGCGAGCACCGCCGTGCCCGGCCTGCTGCACAGCCCGCGCACCACCGGAGGCGCGATCGCCAGGGCCGCCGCGGAGATCGGCGAGGTGCTCGGCGCGAAGGCGCTCGTCGCGTTCACCCAGACCGGCGACACGGTCCGCCGGCTGTCGCGGCATCACTGCCCCATCCCGTTGCTGGCGTTCACGCCGGAGCAGAGCGTGCGCAGCCAGTTGTCGCTCACCTGGGGCGTCGAGACGTTCATCACGCCGACCGTCCAGCACACCGACGAGATGGTGCGCCAGGTGGACTCCGCGATGCTGGAGCACGGGCGAGGGGAGCCCGGCGACCTCGTCGTCATCGTGGCCGGCAGCCCGCCGTCCACCCCCGGCACCACCAACCTGCTCCGGGTGCACCGGCTGGGCTCGGCCGATGACCGCGGCTGAACCGCCCGACCACGTCCGTCCGGACGGCTCCGAGGTGCCGATGTCCGGGCAGGCCGTAGTGGACGGGCTGGTCATGCTGCTCGACCTGGAGCGAATCGAGGTCGACATCTTCCGCGGCCGCAGCCCGAAGGTGTCGCTGCAGCGGGTGTTCGGCGGTCAGGTCGCCGGCCAGGCGCTGGTCGCGGCGGGCCGCACCGTGCCGGCCGACCGCCCGGTGCACTCCCTGCACGCGTACTTCCTGCGACCCGGCGACCCGGCGATCCCGATCGTGTACCAGGTGGACCGTATCCGGGACGGCCGCTCGTTCACCACCCGGCGCGTGGTGGCGATCCAGCACGGGCTGGCGATCTTCAACCTGGCCGCGTCGTTCCAGCGGGGCGAGTCGGGGCTGGACCACCAGGGGCGGATGCCGGCGGTGCCGGACCCGGCGTCGCTGCCCACGCTGGCCGAGCGGTACGCGCCGGTGGCCGACAAGCTCGGCGCGTTCGCGACGCTGCCTCGCCCCATCGACCTGCGGTACGTGGACGACCCGCCGTGGCTGCGGCAACCCGACGGACCGGACGGCGACGGCTCCAACCGGGTCTGGCTGCGCACCGACGGCGCGCTGCCGGACGACCCGCTCGTGCACGTGTGCGCGCTGACCTACGCCAGCGACATCACGCTGCTGGAGTCGGTGCTGGTGCCGCACGGCATGTCGTTCGGGCTGGACCGGCTGCAGGCGGCGAGCCTGGACCATGCGATGTGGTTCCACCGGCCGTTCCGGGCCGACGAGTGGCTGCTGTACGAGTCGCAGAGCCCCTCGACGTCCGGCGCCCGGGGCCTGGCCACCGGCCGGATCTGGGCCGCCGACGGCCGGTACGTGGTCACCGTCGTGCAGGAGGGCCTGGTCCGCCAGCTCCGCACCGGCCGCTGACTCCCTCCCCGAGTGATGGCGTCCCTCCGCGAGTGGCGACCTCCTTCCGCGGATGGTGACTTGCCCCACCGAGTGCTGAGCTACGGCTCAGCGCTCGGGCCGCGAACTGATCACTCGCGGGGCGAGCGTGTCACTCGCGCGGGGCGAGCGTGCGGATCAGGTCCCACGCGGCGGCGACGTGCCGGCGCTCGGTGAGCGTGCCGCCGATGGCCAGCCGCAGCGTGTACCGGCCGCGCACCCGGGTGTGGGTGAGGTAGACCGCGCCGCTGTCGTTGAGCCGGCGCAGCAGCGCCTCGGTGGCCGCGTCGGTGTCGGCGCCTTCACCGCGCAGCCGGAAGCAGACCAGCGACAGCGGGTGCGGCGCCATCAGCTCGAACCGCGGGTCCGCGGCCACCCAACCGGCGAGCTCCTGGGCGAGCGCGATGTGGCCGCGGATATGTGCGCGCAGGCCCGCGGCGCCGTACCAGCGCAGCACCGCCCACAGCTTCAGCGCCCGGAACCGGCGGCCGAGCTGGATCTGCCAGTCGCGGTAGTCGACGACGAGGCCGGTTTCGCTCGCGGTGTTGCGCAGGAACTCGGGCAGCACGGACAGCGCGCCGATCAGGGCGGAGCGGTCGGCCACCCAGAACGCGTCGCAGTCGAAGTTGGTGAGTAGCCACTTGTGCGGGTTCATCGCGTATGAGTCCGCGTGCTCGCCGACGCCCGCATGGGTCCAGCGCAGCTCCGGGCAGACCGCGGCGGCGCCGGCGTACGCCGCGTCGACGTGCAGCCAGCACCCGTACGGCCGGCACAGCGCGCCGATCTCCGGCACCGGGTCGATCGCCGTGGTGGACGTGGTGCCGACGGTGGCGACGACCATGACCGGCGTGCGACCCGCCGCCCGGTCGGCCGCGAGCAGATCGGCCAGCCGGTCCGGGCGCAGCGCCAGGGTCGCCGGGTCCACCTCGACCGAGCGGAGCGCGGCGTCGCCGAGGCCGGCGATCCGTACCGCCTTGAGCACGGCCGAGTGGGCCTCGGCGGAGGCGTAGACCGCGTACCGGCCCGCGCCGACCCCGGTCCGGCCGCTCTCGCCGCCGCTGCCCCGGTGCAGCGCGGCCAGCAGCGCCACCAGCACCGAGGTGGAGGCGGTGTCCTGGATGACCCCGCCGCCGGCGCCGGTGGAGCGGAACCGCTCCGGCAGGTCGAGCAGCTCGGCCAGCCAGTCGAGCACGTGCGACTCCAGCTCGGTGCAGGCCGGCGAGGTGGCCCAGAGCATCCCCTGCACGCCGAGCCCGGACGAGAGCAGGTCGCCGAGGATCGCCGGGCCGCTCCCGTTCGCCGGGAAGTAGGCGAAGAAGCTCGGGTGCTGCCAGTGCGTGATGCCGGGCAGCACGACCCGGTCCAGGTCCTCGAGCAGCCGCTCGAACGGCTCACCCGTCTCCGGAGGGTGCGCCGGCAGCGCGGCCCGGACCTCGCCCGGCGCGACCGGCGAGAGCACCGGCAGCGACTCGACCCGCTGGTAGTAGTCGGCGATCCAGTCCACCACCCGGTGCCCATGGCGGCGGAATTCCTCCGGTGTCATGTGCGGCGCACGGTCGGGGTCGGCCATGGGCCGCACGCTACGACCCGCCCCGGGCCGGCGCGCTAGGTGGTGAGCAGCGCGATGCCCAGCGCGACCACGCCGGTGGCAAGCGACAGCGCGCCCAGGTAGAGCAGCACGATGAACCGGTTGGGCTCGGTCCGGCCGCGCCCGGCCGAGGAGAAGAAGAACCCGGCCGGCATGAGGATCGCCGCGAGCCAGATGCCGTTGCGGGCGAGGACCTCGTGCAGGCCGCTCATGGCCGCGCCGTCCGCGAGCAGCAGGCCGACCAGCGACAGGATCACGAGCACGCCCGCGTGCGCGTGCCCGGCCCGGGCGAAGGACTTCTGGAAGTCCGTCGCCGTCACTGTGCCGCGCACCAGGCGCAGCATGAACGTGCCGCCGTACTCAACGGCGACGATCGTCAGCAGGAGCACACCGGCCGTGCCGCGGGTGCCGGCGGACAGCGAGAGCGTCGGGTCCATCAGCGCCTCCGGCGGCGGCCGAGGTAGCCGATGACCCAGCCGATGAGCAGGGTGGCGAGCAGCGCGAGCCAGAGCGGCATGGTCAGCTCGGGCACGATGGCCCGTATCTCAGTCTCCTGCCGGTTCTGCACGACGAACACGACCGCGAGCACCGCCAGGACCGCGACCAGCACGGTTCGCGAGGACACGGTGATCCGGCGTCGGGCCCTCGGCTGGCCGGACGGACCGGCCGGCCCGGGTGGCGCACCAGGGTCGCTCACGGGCGGCCCACCTCCTCGCGGAGTCGACGGTCGCCACACGATAGCGTCGGCGTGTGAGCCGGTGGATGGACGACGCGGTCGAGGCGTACCTCACCGCGCAGGCCGAGATCGAGCACCACGATCCGGTGCTGGTCGAGATGGAGGCACGGGCCGCCGAGCACGGCTTCCCCATCGTCGGGCGCGCCACGGGGCGCTACCTCGAGCTGGCCGCGCGCTCGGTCGGCGCGACACGCGTCATAGAGCTCGGCTCCGGCTACGGCTACTCGGCGTACTGGTTCGCCCGGGCCACCGGGCCGGACGGCGAGGTGGTCTGCACCGATGGCGACCCGGCCAATGCCACGCTCGCCGAGGCGTACCTGGGCAAGGCCGGGATGTGGGACCGGGTGCGCTACCGGGTGGGCGACGCGCTGGCCGGGCTGGCCGCCGAGACCGGCGACTTCGACGTCGTCTACTGCGATGTGGACAAGCTCGGCTACCCCGACTGCTGGCGGGCGGCCGCCGAGCGCATCCGGGTCGGTGGGCTGTACCTGTGCGACAACGTGCTGTGGAGCGGGCGGGTAGCCACCGGCGTCGAGCGCGAGGGCGCCCCCGGCGCGACCGCCGCCATCCGCGAGCACAACCGGTTGGTCGCCGAGGACCGCCGCTACGTGGGCAGCATCGTGCCGATCCGCGACGGCGTGATGGCCGCGCTGCGGGTCGCCTGAGCCGGGTAGGTTGCCGGGCATGACCGAGCAGCGCGTGCGCAGCCTCGACCTGCGCGGCGACGGGTCGATCCCGATCGTCGGTTTCGGCACCTGGCAGCTGACCGGTCGGGCCTGCTACAACGCCGTGCGATCCGCGCTCGACGTCGGCTACCGCCTCCTGGACACCGCGACCATCTACCGCAACGAGTCCGAGGTCGGACGCGCGGTGGCCGACAGCGGGCTACCGCGCGAGGACGTGTTCATCACCACCAAGCTGCCGCCGAGCCTCGCCGGCCACGAGCGGAGCACCCTTCGGGACAGCCTGCGCGCGCTCGGCACCGGCTACGTCGACCTCTGGCTGATCCACTGGCCGCCGCGGGGAAGGGCCGCTCCGGCGACGTGGCGGGAGTTCCTGGCCGCCCGAGATGCGGGCCTAGCCCGCGCGGTCGGGGTGAGCAACTACGACACGGTCCAGCTCGACGAGCTGGCCGCCGTCACCGGCGAGCTGCCCGCGATCAACCAGACCGAGTGGGCGCCGAGCCTGTACGACGAGGCGGTCGACGCCGATCACCGAGAGCGCGGCGTGGTGCTGGAGGGCTACAGCGCGCTGAAGAACACCAACCTGCGCCACCCGGTGCTCACCGAGATCGCCGCCGCGCACGGGGTGAGCCCGGCGCAGGTCGTGCTGCGCTGGCATGTCGACCACGGCGTGGTGGTGATCCCCAAGTCGCGCACGCCCGAGCGGATCGCGGCCAACTTCGACCTGTTCGGCTTCGCTCTCACCGCGGACGAGCTGCGCCGCATCGACGCTCTGGCCGGGACCCGCTAGGTCGATGCCGTCCGGGTCTGGCGGGCCGTCCAGGACGGTGGTGAACACGAGGCGATGGGTCATCGCTGATGTTCGATGGTGAGGTCGGCTCGAGGACGTCGTCAGGCTGGATTCGACAGGGCCCCGGGTCGTCGAGAGCCGGGGCCCTGTCCAAAGGGGACGGTTACCTGCCGAACGCGTCCTTGGTGGAGTCCTTGACGTCGCGGCCGGCGTCCTTGATGTGCTCGCCGGCTTGCTTGGTCTTCCCCTCAGCCTGGTCGACCCGGCCTTCGGCCTCGACGTCTTCGTCGCCGATGGCCTGGCCGAGCTTCTCCTTGGCCGCGCCTGTTGCTTCCTCGATCTTGTTCTTCGCCTTGTCCGCGAGACTCATGTGTCCTCCGTTGTGGTCGCGGTCACGGGGTAGCGAACGATCCGGCCGACCCCCACCGGCCGCTCCGCCGGGCTACCGGCGGGCGCGAATGCGACGAGCGCGACATGGTCGATCTGATCAACCTCGTCCACGAGGACACGCAGGTAACTCTCCGAAAGCCGCTGCGGAGAGATCTGAAACCTGTCGTGCCGGGATCGGTCGGAAAGCCCGGCGTACATGTCGCCGACAAGCCGGCGATCTCCAGGATCGAGCTGCCGTACGCGCCATGGAATTCCACCCGGAAGGAGCGGGACGGCGACGTTCGAGAGACTGCCTGTGCCGGGTTGGCGTCGATCTTGCTCGGCGGGCTTGCATTGTCCCGCTATCTGCTCGGTGTTCAGAAGAACCGGCTCCATCCTGAAGTTGTACGTGGCGCGCCGACGACGAACGCCAGTTGACGCCCCCCGGGCCAGCGGCACGGCGACAGAACTCCGATATGGGATTCCTGGTGGACGGCAGTGACCTCAACCCGGAACGTCGAACTACCCCCACACGGACCGGCCAAACCGCGGGAGTCCCGTTCCGGTTTCGCGCCGGGTGGGGTGGGCATCATGCGTCTGCCCCAGCGCGGGCGGCCCGGGACAACCACGAGAGAGGCACGGCATGGGCGCGGACCAGTACACCGGCCAGGATCCCCGCCAGCAACATCCCCAGCCTGATACCGAGGGCGAGCAGCTCGCCCACCCTGGAAGCACCGGGGCCATGGGCGAGAAGCCGGACCACGGCGAGCTGTCCTACCGGGGCAGCGGCCGTCTGCAGGGAAGGAAGGCCGTCGTCACCGGCGGCGACTCCGGGATCGGGCGCGCCGTCGCACTCGCGTTCGCTCGCGAGGGCGCGGACGTACTCATCTCCTACCTGGAATCCGAGGACGCCGACGCCCAGGAGACCGTCAGGCTGATCCAGGACGCCGGGGGCAGGGCGGTCACCGTACCCGGGGACCTCACCGAGGAAGAGCAATGCCAGCGGGTCGTCGACCGTGCCGTTGCCGAGTTCGGCCGGATTGACGTTCTGGTCAACAACGCCGCGTACCAGATGGCTCAACCCGGCGGCATCGAGCACATTTCCACGGCGCAGTTCGACCGGGTTGTCAAGACCAACCTGTACGCCATGTTCTGGCTGTGCAAGAAGGCGATCCCACACATGCCAGCCGGCTCCAGCATCATCAACACATCCTCCATCCAGTCGTCCAATCCGTCCCCAGAACTGTTGGACTACGCCACCACGAAGGGCGGCATCGTCAACTTCACCAAGGGCCTCGGCGCCATGATCGCGGACAGGGGCATCCGGGTGAACTCCGTCGCGCCGGGTCCGATCTGGACACCGCTGATTCCGGCGACCATGCCGGAGGAGAAGGTGGAGTCATTCGGGCAGCAGACCCCGCTCGGTCGAGTGGGACAGCCCGCCGAAGTCGCCCCGGCCTTCGTCTTCTTCGCCTCGCAGGAGTCCAGCTACGTCACCGCCGAGGTCCTCGCGGTCACCGGCGGCCAACCTCTATAGCCGCTTCTGGCCGGCTGCTCCACGGAGGCCAGGCGCCGGTGCAGGCCGGGCGATGCGCGAGCCGTGCGTCGCAGACTGCGGTCACGGTCTCCGAGAGGACCGGGTCAGCACCGTGCAGAGGGGGTCTCGGTCACCGGACGTGCCCCCGGTGGTGTCGTCCATCAGGACATAGGAATGGCGTGTCTCAAGACATCGGAATAGTGGACCGAGACCGTCTGGCCGGTGTCGAGGGCGCGTTTGTTGATCACTGCTGTCGTTGTGGAGGGGCGTACACAGGGCGAGGTCGCGCGGGCGTACGGGGTGTCCCAGGGCTGGGTGAGCCGGCTCGTGGCCCGCTACCGCGCCGAGGGTGAGGCGGCGTTCGAGCCCCGCTCGCGCCGGCCGCACCGCTCGCCCACGGCGCTGCCGGCCGGCGTGGTTGAGTTGATCGTCCGGCTGCGGAAGCAGCTGGCCGAGCAGGGGTTGGACGCCGGCCCGGACACGCTGGCCTGGC
>JBKOXW010000035.1:0-19173 GCA_046744115.1 Actinomycetota bacterium
GCGAATCGGACATCCTGGTCGACTGCCTGACGTTCACGATCGGCACCGGCCTGGACGAGAGCCGCCGCGACGCGCTGGAGACGATCGAGGCGATCCGCGAGCTCAAGCGACGTCACCCCGACGTGCAGACCACGCTCGGCCTGTCGAACGTCTCGTTCGGACTGAACCCGGCGGCCCGGCAGGTGCTCAACTCGGTGTTCCTGCACGAGTGCGTGAACGCGGGCCTGGACTCGGCAATCGTGCACGCGTCGAAGATCCTGCCGATGTCGAGGATCCCGGACGAGCAGCGCGAGGTCGTGCTCGACATGATCTATGACAGGCGCAGCCCGGAGGCCGATGGCCGCGAAGCCTACGACCCGCTGCAGCGGTTCCTGCAGCTGTTCGAGGGCGTCGACGCCACCTCGTCCCGGCAGTCGAAGGCCGAGGAGCTGGCCGCGCTGCCGCTCTCGGAGCGGCTGGAGCGGCGGATCATCGACGGCGAGCGGAACGGGCTGGAGGCCGACCTGGACGAGGCGCTGACCCGGCGCTCCGCCCTGGAGATCATCAACGACACGTTGCTGGCCGGCATGAAGACCGTCGGTGACCTGTTCGGGTCCGGCGAGATGCAGCTGCCGTTCGTGCTGCAGTCCGCGGAGGTGATGAAGGCCGCGGTCGCCTACCTCGAGCCGCACATGGACAAAACGGACGCGTCCGACGGTGCTGGTCACAAAGGCAGGATCGTGCTCGCCACCGTGAAGGGGGACGTGCACGACATCGGAAAGAACCTGGTCGACATCATCCTGTCCAACAACGGCTACTCGGTCGTGAACATCGGCATCAAGCAGCCGATTTCGGCGATCCTGGACGCCGCCGAGGAGCACGCCGCGGACGTGATCGGCATGTCCGGCCTGCTGGTCAAGTCCACCGTGATCATGAAGGAAAACCTCGAGGAGATGAACTCCCGAGGTGTCGCCGACCGCTGGCCGGTGGTGCTCGGCGGCGCTGCCCTGACCCGGGCGTACGTCGAGCACGACCTGTCGGAGGTCTACCGCGGCGATGTCCGGTACGCCCGGGACGCGTTCGAGGGCCTCCGGCTGATGGACGCGCTGATGGGCGCGCGGCAGGGCAGCGTGCCGGCCGCGGCGATCCCGACCGCTCCGGACGAGGCGCGGGTCGCGGTGACCGCCGGTGCCGGCGCCGACGGGACCGCGCTCGACGAGGACGCCCGGCGTCGCGCCGAGCGGAAGGCGCGGCGCGAGCGTTCGCTGCAGATCGCCGCCGAGCGGCGCGCCGCCGAGGATGCCGCGCCAGCACCCGCCGAGGGCCCGGCGCGCTCCGACGTGGCCACGGACAACCCGGTCCCCGAGCCGCCCTTCTGGGGCAGCCGGGTGGTCAAGGGGATCGCGCTCGCCGACTACGCCGCGATGCTCGACGAGCGGGCGACGTTCATGGGCCAGTGGGGCCTGCGCGGCGGCCGGGGCGGCAAGGGCCCGACGTACGAGGAGCTGGTCGAGCGCGAGGGCCGGCCGCGGCTGCGGCATTGGCTGGACCGGTTCCAGACGGAGAACGTGCTGGAGGCGGCCGTGGTGTACGGCTACTTCCCGTGCGTGAGCAAGGGCGAGGACCTGGTCGTGCTGGGCCACGACGGGCCGGGCGCGGGCGGCGAGCGGGTGCGGTTCACGTTCCCGCGGCAGAAGCGGGACCGGCGGCTGTGCCTGGCCGACTTCTTCCGGCCGGAAGAGTCCGGACAGACCGACGTCGTCGCGTTCACCGTGGTGACGATGGGCCAGCGGATCAGCGACTTCGCGCACCAGCTGTTCGAGGCCAACGCCTATCGCGACTACCTGGAGGTGCACGGCCTGTCCGTGCAGCTCACCGAGGCGCTGGCGGAGTACTGGCACGCCCGGGTCCGGGACGAGCTCGGCTTCGGCCGGGAGGACCCGGACGAGCTGGACCAGTTCTTCCGGCTCGGCTACCGCGGGGCCCGGTACTCGTTCGGCTATCCGGCCTGCCCCGACCTGGAGCAGCAGCAGCAGATCGTGCAGCTGCTCGACCCGGCGCGGATCGGGGTGAGCCTGTCCGAGGAGTTCCAGCTGCACCCGGAGCAGTCCACGTCGGCGATCATCGCGCACCACCCCGAGGCGAAGTACTTCGCGACGTGACCGGAACGGCGAGCGCTGGCCGCCTCGCGGCGGTGCTGTTCGACATGGACGGCACGCTGGTGGACTCGGAGAAGGTCTGGGACATCACGCTTGCCGACACCGCGCGCTGGCTGGGCGGCGAGCTGTCCGCCGCCGGTCGTGCGGCGATGGTCGGCACGGACATGGCGGCAACGCTCCGGCTGCTGCGGGCAGATCTGGGCATGGACATCGACGATGCACAGACCGAGGCGTACCTGGTGGCCCGCACGCTTGAGCACTTCCGCCGTCCGCTGCCATGGCGACCCGGCGCGCAGGAGCTGATCGCGGCGGTGCGCGCGGCGCGGCTGCCGGCCGCGCTGGTGACCTCCACACCGCGCGAGCTGGTCGACCTGGCGATGGGCACGCTCGGCGCCGCCAGCTTCGACGCGGTCGTCTGCGGTGACGAGGTGCGGCACACCAAGCCGCACCCGGAGCCGTACCTTCGCGCGGCAGCGCTGCTCGGTGCCGACCCGGCCCGGTGCGTCGCGATCGAGGACTCGCCGGCGGGGGTCGCCTCGGCCGAGGCGGCCGGCTGCCCGGTCCTGGTCGCGCCGAGCGAGGTGCGAGTCCCGCCGGGCCCCGGCCGGACCGTCGTCGCCGACCTCGTCGGCATCACCGTCGCCGACCTGACCGGCCTGCTCCGCGTCGCCGCCTGAGTCGGCGGCGGTCAGCCCCGCCGCCCGCGGCGCGCGCGAGGGCGCCGGGCTCTCGTGGGAAGCCCGGCGCCGTCTCGGTTCCTCGCGCTACTCGGCGGCGATCGCCTCCAGCACGTTCAGCCGGGACGCCCGGCGGGCGGGCAGCCAGGCGGCGAGCACTCCGGCCAGGGCGGCGACCACCAGATAGCCGCCGAGCTGCCCGAACGGGAACGCCAGCTCGGTGACGCCCTGCTCGGTCAGGGCCCGCTGCAGCGCCACCCCGAAGACGCTGCCGACCGCGAGCCCGAGCAGCCCGCCGAACACCGCGATCAGCACCGACTCGACCCGGATCATGCGCTTGGTCTGCCGCCGGCTGAGGCCCACCGCGCGCAGCAGGCCCAGCTCCCGGGTGCGTTCCAGCACCGACAGCCCGAGCGTGTTCACTATGCCGAGCAGCGCGATCAGCACCGACAGCGCGAGCAGCACCGTGAAGAACTGCACGAGCTGGTCGATCTCCCGGGTCACCTCGCCGACGAAGTCGGTCCGGTCCTGCAGCTCGATGTTCGGGTACGGCGCGACCGCCTGCTCCAGCGTGCGGCGCAGCTGGCCGGCGTCCGTGCCCGGATCCGCCTTCACCAGGCCGACCCCGTACAGCTGGCCGGTGAAGTTGGCCGCCGCGCTCTCGTCCAGCAGGTAGTCGCCGACCAGCTCGTTGCCCTTGTACGTGCCCACGATCTCGAGCGGTTCGGTCTTCCCGCTCGAGAACCGCGCATCCAGCGTCGTGCCGACCGACCAGCCGTTGTCGGTGGCGAGCTCGTCGGAGACCAGCATCCGGCCGGGGCCGAGGTCGGTCACGGTCCCGCGCTCCTGCTCGAGCGTGACTGTCGAGTTGATCGCGGCCGCCGGCAGCGCCGTGACGAACTGGTCCTCGCCGGCGACGCGCGCGTCGTCGATCCGCACGTCGTCGAACTTCAACCCGGTCACCTGGGCCACGCCGGGCTCGGCGGCGACGTCGTCGAGCGTCTGCTGGCCGATGCCGGTGGCGACGGTGTTGAGGATGAAGTCGGCCCCGACCGAGACGTCGGCGACCTTGCGCACGCTCTGCTTGAACGACGCGCCGAGCACGCCGACCGCCGCGACCAGCGCCAGCCCGATCATCAGCGCGGCCGCGGTGGCCGCCGTGCGCCGCGGGTTGCGCTGCGAGTTCAGCTTGCCGAGCCGGCCGGCGATCCGGGCCGAGAGCGGCGCCCCGAGCAGGCGGGTGACCGGCCGGCTGACCAGCGGCGACAGCATGGCCACGCCGACGAACGCGAGGAGCGTGCCGAGGCCGAGGAACCACAGCCCGTTGCCGGTCAGGCCGACCGCCATGCCGGCCGCGCCGAGCACCAGCAGCACGCTGCCGCCGACGGTCTGCCGGGTCAGCGGCCGGTCCGGGGTCTCGGCGTCGCGCATCGCGGCGACCGGCGGCACCTTCGCCGCCCGGCGCGCCGGGATGTACGCCGACACCGCGGTGACCAGGACGCCGACCGCGAAGCCGACGATGATCGTGCGCGGCTCCAGTACCAGCGGCGAGTCGGGCAGGCCGGCGCCCATCGCGCCGAACAGCGCCTGCAACCCGACCGCGACGCCGAGCCCGGCGCCGACCCCGATCGCCGCCGAGATCGTGCCGACGACCAGCGCCTCGATCAGCACCGAGCGGGTGACCTGGCGGCGGCTCGCGCCCATCGCCCGGAGCAGCGCGAGCTCCCGGGTCCGCTGCGCGATCAGAATCGTGAACGTGTTGAAGATGATGAACGCGCCGACGAAGAGCACGACCCCGGCGAAGACGAGCAGGAAGGTGTTGACGAAGCCGAGCCCTTCCTGGACGTCGCTGGACTGCTCGTCGACGAGCTGCGCGCCGGTGATCGCCTCGGTGTTCGCCGGCAGCGCCGCGGCGACCCGGTCGCGGAGCTCCGCCTGGCTCACCCCGTCCTCGGCGGCCACCTGGATCTCGGTGTAGCCGGACGGGACGTCGAGCACCTTCTGCGCGGTCGAGGTGGTGAACGTGACGAGCGTCTCGCCGCCGAGCGAGCCCTTGCCGTTGAAGTAGTTCGTGATGCCGACGATCCGGAAGCGCTGCTGACCGGTGTCGGCGAGCACGACCGCGTCGTCGCCGACGCCCTTGCCCGCCTCGTCGGCCAGATCGGAGTCGATGACGATCTCGTCCGGCGCGCGCGGCGGGTTGCCCTCGACCACCCGCAGCGGATTGAGCACGTCGGAGTCCACCCAGTTGGTGCCGATCGTGGGCCCGAACGTGGTCACCGGCTTGTTGTCGGAGCCGACCAGCACCGCGGTGCCGAACATGGCCGGCTGCGCCTCCGCCACCCCGTCGACGCCGCGGACGGTCTGCAGCGTCGACGCCGGCACGTCGTGTCGGCCGGTGCCGGTTGGGTCCGTCGTGGCGGTGCCGTCGGCCGTCTCGGTGCCCCGCACGTCGACCGCGATGTTCTTGTTCACGGTCGCGAACAGGTCGTCGAACGTCCGGCCCAAGCTGTCGGTGAGCACGAACGCGCCCACCACGCCGGAGACGCCGATCGCGATCGCCACCACCGACAGCAGCAAGCGCAGCCGGCGGCCGACCAGCGACTTGAACGTGGTGCGCAGCATCACGCCCCCCGACCGCTACGCGCGTTGTCGGCGTGCTTCGTGACCGGCCGTTCCCCGCCGTCGAGGCCCTTCATCCGGTCGAGCACGGACTCGGCCGTCGGCGCGTACAGCTCGTCGACGAGCCGGCCGTCGGTGAGGAACAGGACGCGGTCGGCGTACGCGGCGGCGCTCGGCTCGTGGGTGACCACGACGACCGTCTGGCCGAGGTCGGTCACCGACTGGCGAAGGAAGTCGAGCACCTCCGCGCTGCTGTGCGAGTCCAGGTTGCCGGTCGGCTCGTCGGCGAAGACGACCGCCGGCCGGGTGATCAGCGCCCGGGCGCAGGCCACCCGCTGCTGCTGCCCGCCGGACAGCTCGCTCGGGCGGTGTCGCAGCCGGTCGCCCAGCCCGGTGGCGGACACGACGGCGTCGAACCAGGCCGGGTCCGGCTTGCGGCCGGCGATCGCCAGCGGCAGCGTGATGTTCTCCTCGGCCGTCAGCACCGGCAGCAGGTTGAACTGCTGGAAGACGAAGCCGACGCGGTCGCGGCGCAGCTGGGTCAGCCGCTTGTCGGACATCCGGGACAGCGGCTCGCCGCCGATGTACACCTCGCCGGACGTGACCGTGTCCAGCCCCGCCAGGCAGTGCATGAGCGTCGACTTGCCCGAGCCGGACGGCCCCATGATCGCGGTGAACTCGCTGGCCGGGAAGTCCGCGCTCACCCCGGTCAGCGCGGTGACCGCGGTCCCCCCGGAGCCGTAGATCTTGCCGACCTGCACCGCCTGCGCGGCGACGATCGTGTCGGACGCGTGCGTAGTCACAGATTCTCCCCTTGTCGTGGCGCCCCTCGCCGGTCGGAAGCCGTCGGGTACGGCATCGGCGGGCAGCGTGATCAGCCACGACAAACGCTAGGGACGCGGGCAGATCCGCAACATCCGGTATCCGCCCGACTTAGATCGGGGGTTACCCCGATGTTCGGTGTCCGGGCCGCACCCCACCCCTGTGCGGGACGCGGCCGGTCAGCCGGCCGGCCGGTCTCCGCTGCCGTCGCCGCCCGGGGCTGGTGGGCCGGGGTAGGGCGGTGGGGTGCCGCCGTGCGCCGGGCAGATCGGCCGGTGGTCGCACCAGTCGCACAGCCGGCCGGGACTGGCCCGGAAGTCGCCGGTGGCGGTGGCGCGCTCGATGGCCCGCCAGATTGCGACCAGCGTGCGCTCGAAGCGGGCCAGCTCCTGCTCCTCCGGCACGTACGTGATCATGTCGCGGTCGCCGAGGTAGAGCAGCCGGAGCTGGCGGGGCACCTCGCCGCGCGTCCGCCACAGCACGACCGCGTAGAACTTCAGCTGGAACAGCGCCCGCGCCTCGTACTCCTCGCGCGGGATGCCGCCGGTCTTGTAGTCGACGACCCGCACCTCGCCGGTCGGCGCCACGTCCAGCCGGTCCACGTAGCCGAGCAGCTGGATGCCGCCGTCGAGCAGGACCTCGACCCGGTGCTCGCGGGCGGCCGGCTCCAGCCGGCGCGGGTCCTCGAGCGCGAAGTACCCGTCGACGAGGGCGCGGGCGGAGGCGAGCCAGCCGGTCCGCCGGCTGCCGCCGACGTCGTCGGCGAACATCGCCTCGACCTCAGGCGCCTCCTCCACCAGCCGCCGCCACTCGGGCTCGACCAGCGCCGCCGCGGCCTGCACCGTCCGCTGCTCGGGCGGCAGGTCGAACAGCCGGTCCAGCACCGCGTGCACGACCGTGCCGCGGATCTGGTCCGGCGACGCCCGCTCGGGGAGCTTGTCGATGCTGCGGAACCGGTACAGCAGAGGGCACGCCTTGAAGTCGCTCGCCCGGGACGGGGACAGCGACCCGACCACGGACGCCGCCGCTGGCGGCGCCTCCGGCACGGTCGTGGTCACATCCGGAAGCCTAGGCCGACCGTCCGACACATCGGCCGCACGGCACGCCGGTCAAAGCCAGGCGATCCGACCCACCGGCCAGATGAGGATGAAAGCCCGGCCGACGACCAGGTCGTCCTCGATCGGCCCGAACACCCGGCTGTCGCTGGAGTCGCACCGGTTGTCGCCCATCACCCACAGCTGCCCCGCCGGCACGGTGATCGGGCCGAAGGCCTCGGTGCCGTCGCAGACCGGCTCCACATACGGCTCGACCAGCGGTCGCCCGTCGACGAAGACGGTCCGGTCCCGGCCCTCGACGCGCTCGCCGGGCAGCGCGATGACCCGCTTGATCAGGTCCTGGTCCGGGACGGGGAAGCCGGGCGGGCGACGGAAGACCACCACGTCGCCGCGGTGCACGTCGTGCAGCCGGTAGCTGAGCTTGTTGACCAGGACCCGGTCGCCCTCCAGCAGCGTCTCGTGCATCGAGCCGGACGGGATGTAGAAGGTCTGCACGGCGAGCGCGCGGATGCCGAACGCCGCGACCAGCGCGAACACGACGAGGAACGGCCACTCCAGCGCGCGGCGCCGGGCCCGCCGGCGGCGCACGACCGCCCGCGGCGGGTGCGCTGTGCCGGTCGGCGCCACAGCGCTGGTGCCGTCGCGCGTCTCCCGCTCGAGCACCTCGTTGGCGGGGACGTAGCGGCGCAGCACCTCGGTCGGCGGGTCGTCGTACGCCGCGGGCAACGGCGGCACCGGACCCGCCGCAGGCTCCGGCACCGCGGAGTCGCCACCGGGCGGTCCGGGCAGCCGGGTGAGGGGCGTGCCGTTGGGCGGTGCCGGCCGGACCGCGCCGTTGGTCTGCCGGTCCGCACCGCCGCGCCGGAGATACGGGTCCTGGGCGTACGGATTGTGCTCGGCCCAGTCGTCGTCCTCGGCTGGAGGACCCGGATCCGCCCAGGGGCGCACGCCGTCGCCGGCGGGCCGTGGCGATCCGGCCGGCCGGCCCGCCCGCGGAGACCGCGTGGGGTCGGCCGGCCCCGGGCCGCGGCCAGGACGGGTCACGAAATCACGGTAGGTCACGGACGAGGGTGCTGAACAATCCTCCGCCCCTCGGATCAGGCGATTCCGGCCGCTGCGCCGGAGCTCGCAGCGGACCGCACTAGCATCGAGACCGTGTCTGGGCCGACGCCGCCCCCATCCGGGTCGACGAGGAGGCCGACGGATGGCGGAGGGCGTCCTCGCGGCGCGGGCCTGCCCGTCGGTCGCTTCTTCGGCGTGCCGGTCTACTTCTCCCCGTCCTGGTTCCTCATCGCGCTGATCATCACGGTCGCGTACGCCGACGTGATCGCCGACGCGGCCGTAGGGATCAGCCCGGCCGGCTCGTACGCGGTCGCGTTCGGCTTCGCCGTCCTGCTCGCCGTGTCGCTGCTGGCGCACGAGCTCGGGCACACCGCGGTGAGCCTCGCCTTCGGCACCCCGGTCCGGCGGGTGGTGATCTTCCTGCTCGGCGGCGTCTCGGAGATCGAGCGCGAGCCGGAGCGGCCGGCCGAGGAGTACCTGGTGGCAATCGCCGGCCCGCTGATCTCCCTGTTCGTCGCCGGGGTCGGCGCCGGGCTGCTGCCGCTGGCCGAGTCGGGCTCGGTGGTCCGGGTCGTGCTGCTCCTGCTGGTCTGGAGCAACCTCGCCGTCGCGATCTTCAACCTGCTGCCCGGCCTGCCCCTGGACGGCGGGCGACTGCTGCGCGCGTGGGTGTGGCAGCTGACCCGGTCGCGGCTGACCGGCACGAAGGCCGGCGCGTGGGGCGGCCGCGGCGTCGCCGGGCTGGTGCTGCTGGCCGCGGCGCTGACCGTGCAGCCCGACGACGGCCTCGCCATCGGCAACATCGTGCTGGCCAGCCTGCTGGCGACGTTCATCTGGATCGGCGCCTCCCAGTCGCTGGCGGCCGCGACGGTCACCAGCCGGCTGCCGGGGCTGCGCATCGAGACGCTGGTCCGCCCGACGCTGGAGGTCCCGCCGGACCTGCCGGTGGCCGAGGCGCTGCGCCGGGCCTGGCAGACGCACGTGCGGGCGCTGGTCGTGGTGGACGGGACCGGCAAGCCCCGGGCGATCGTGTCCGAAACGCACGTGATGGCGGTGCCGCAGTCGCGCCGGCCGTGGACGCCGGTCGCCGACGTGGCCCGCCCGATCGAGCCGGGCCTGGTGCTGCGCGACACCATGGCCGGCGAGGACCTGCTGGAGGCGTTCCGCCGGACGCCGGCCTCGGAGTACCTGGTGGTCGGCCGGGACGGGCGCACGGTCGGCGTGCTCGCCGCCGTGGACGTCGCCCGGGTGCTCCAGCAGGCGCAGCCGGCCGGCGCCGGGGCCGCGGCGTGACCGGTCGGGCGACGGGCCCGTTCCGGCCGGGCGACCTGGTTCAGCTCACCGACCCGAAGGGCCGGCTGCACTCCGTGCTGCTGCAGCCGGGCAAGTCGTTCCACACCCACCGCGGCGCCGTCGACCACGACGAGCTGATCGGCCGGCCGGAGGGCATCGTCGTCACCGCTCGCCCATCCGGCACCCCGTACCTCGCGCTGCGGCCGCTGCTGTCCGACTTCGTGCTGTCCATGCCGCGCGGCGCCGCCGTGGTCTACCCGAAGGATGCCGCCCAGATTGTGGCCCTCGGCGACGTGTTCCCGGGCGCGCACGTGGTCGAGGCCGGCGCCGGGTCCGGCGCGCTGACCTGCTCGCTGCTGCGCGCGGTGGGCGAGCGCGGCCGGGTCACCTCGTACGAGCGTCGCGCCGAGTTCGCCGAGGTCGCCCGGGCGAACGTGGAGCGGTTCTTCGGCGGGCCGCACCCGGCGTGGGAGCTGCGGGTGGCCGACGTCGCCGAGTGCGCCGACCGCGACGTCGACCGGGTCGTGCTGGACATGCTCTCCCCGTGGGAGGTGCTGGACGTGGTGTCCGCGGCGCTGGTGCCCGGCGGCGTGCTGATCGGCTACGTGGCCACCACCACGCAGCTGTCCACAGTGGTCGAAGCGCTGCGGGCACATGGCACGTTCACCGAGCCGGCCGCCTGGGAGACGCTGGTCCGGCCGTGGCACGTGGTCGGGCTGGCGGTGCGCCCCGAGCACCGGATGGTCGGGCACACCGCGTTCCTCGTCTCGGCCCGCCGGCTGGCCGAGGGGGTCAGCCCGCCGGTCCGGCAGCGCCGCCCTGCGAAGACGGCGCGGGCGTAGCGTCAGGCCCCGCGACGGCTACACCGTCGGCCGCCCGCTCGACATGGATGCACTCGCCCGGGCACTCCCGGGCCGAGTCGAGCACATCCAGTCGCAGCCGTTCCGGCACGTCGACCGCCGAGCGGCTGGCGGTGCGCAGCTCACCATCCTGGCCCTTGACGTACGCGAGCCCGTCCACGTCGAA
Organism: Actinomycetota bacterium; assembly: GCA_046744115.1. Taxonomy (GTDB): domain Bacteria; phylum Actinomycetota; class Actinomycetes; order Mycobacteriales; family CADCTP01; genus JBKOXW01. Next base: position 10,696 of record JBKOXW010000035.1, read on the forward strand.
CTCGAAGACCTCCGGGGCGTACTGCACGCACAGGCCGTCCCCGGTGCACAGATCCTGGTCCACCCAGACCCGCAGCGGCTCGCTCACGAACGTCAGGGTAGGCCGGCCCGGTCGGGCCCCGACCAGCCGCCCTGGCATACCCAGCGTCACGCAATCGGGACGCTGCGGAGAGGCCGAGCGGCCGGCTGGCTGTGTAGGGTGACTTGACCGCAGAAACCCGCGGGAGGTGGGTGATCGTGGCCACGGAGAGGGATGACTCGGAGTCTCGTGCCTCGCGGTACGAGAAGGACGTGCACGACCTTACGACGCAGGTGTCCTTCCTCGAGGAGGAGGTCGCCATGCTGCGCCGGCGACTGACCGAGTCGCCTCGCCATCTTCGCGTGCTGGAGGAGCGCCTCGCCGAGGCCCAGAGCCGGGTGGCGGCGCTGACCGAGCGGAACGAGAAGCTCGCCGGCACCCTCCGCGAGGCGCGCGACCAGGTCGTCGCGCTGAAGGAGGAGGTCGACCGGCTGGCCCAGCCGCCCAGCGGCTACGGGGTCTTCCTCACCAGCTTCGACGACGGCACGGTCGATGTCTTCACCGGCGGCCGCAAGCTGCGTGTCGCGGTCTCGCCGAACGTCGACGTCGACGCGCTGCGCCGGGGCCAGGAGGTCATGCTCAACGAGGCGCTCAACATCGTCGCCGCCCGCGAGTTCGAGCGCGCCGGCGAGGTCGTCATGCTCAAAGAGATCCTCGACGGCGGCGACCGGGCGCTGGTCATCGCGCACGCCGACGAGGAGCGGATCGTCCATATCGCCGACACGCTGGCCGACGAGCGTCTGCGGGCCGGCGACTCGCTGCTGCTGGAGCCGCGCTCGGCCTACGTGTACGAGCGGATCCCGAAGAGCGAGGTCGAGGAGCTCATCCTGGAGGAGGTTCCCGACATCGGCTACACGGACATCGGCGGCCTGTCGCGGCAGATCGAGCAGATCCGGGACGCGGTGGAGCTGCCGTTCCTGCACGCCGACCTGTTTGCCGAGCACCGGTTGCGGCCGCCGAAGGGCGTGCTGCTCTACGGCCCGCCCGGCTGCGGCAAGACGCTGATCGCCAAGGCGGTGGCCAACTCGCTGGCCCGCAAGGTGGCCGAGCGGCGCGGCTCGGGCGACACGCCCCTCGAGGCGAAGTCGTTCTTCCTCAACATCAAGGGCCCGGAGCTGCTGAACAAGTACGTGGGGGAGACCGAGCGGCACATCCGGCTGGTCTTCCAGCGGGCCCGGGAGAAGGCCAGTGAGGGCCAACCGGTGATCGTGTTCTTCGACGAGATGGATTCGATCTTCCGTACCCGCGGCTCCGGCGTGTCCAGCGACGTGGAGAACACGATCGTGCCGCAGCTGCTCAGTGAGATCGACGGCGTCGAGGGCCTGGAGAACGTCATCGTTATCGGCGCGTCGAACCGGGAGGACATGATCGACCCGGCCATCCTGCGGCCCGGGCGACTGGACGTGAAGATCAAGATCGAGCGGCCCGACGCGGAGGCGGCCCGTGACATCTTCTCCAAGTACGTCACCGCCGACCTGCCGATCCACCCGGACGACATCGCCGAGCACGGCGGCAGCCGGGACGCGACGCTGCAGGCGATGATCCAGGGCGCGGTCGAGCGCATGTACACCGAGAGCGAGGACAACCGGTTCCTCGAGGTCACCTACGCCAACGGGGACAAGGAGGTCCTCTACTTCAAGGACTTCAACTCCGGCGCCATGATCCAGAACATCGTGGACCGGGCGAAGAAGATGGCGATCAAGGAGTTTCTGGAGACCGGCCAGAAGGGCCTGCGCATGCAGCATCTGGTGACGGCCTGCCTGGACGAGTTCCGGGAGAACGAGGACCTGCCCAACACCACGAACCCGGACGACTGGGCGCGCATCTCGGGCAAGAAGGGCGAGCGCATCGTCTACATCCGGACCCTCGTCTCCGGCAAGGGCCCGGAGTCGGGCCGGGCGATCGACACGATCTCGAACACCGGTCAGTACCTCTGAGGCCGCCGCCTGATGACCGTACGCAGGGTGATGGGCACCGAGGTCGAGTACGGCATCGCGGTGCCCGGTCAGCCCGGCGCGAACGCGATGCTGCTCTCCTCGCAGATCGTCAACGCCTACGGGGGGCGCGGCGACGCGTCCCGGGCCCGGCGGCCCCGGTGGGACTTCGAGGAGGAGTCGCCGCTGCGCGACGCGCGCGGCTTCGACCTCGGCAGCGCGCTCGGCCCGGAGTACCTGGAGGCCGAGGACGACGCGGGCCTGGCGAACGTGATCCTCACCAACGGCGCCCGGCTCTACGTCGACCACGCCCACCCGGAGTACTCCACGCCAGAGGTGACCAACCCGCACGACGCGCTGCTGTGGGACAAGGCCGGCGAGCGGATCATGGCCGAGGCGTCCAAGCGGGCCGCGGCGACCGTGCCGGGCCAGCCGCCGATCCAGCTGTACAAGAACAACACGGACAACAAGGGCGCCTCGTACGGCTCGCACGAGAACTATCTGATGGCCCGGGCGACGCCGTTCGCCGAGATCGTCCGGCACCTCACTCCGTTCTTCGTCACCCGCCAGGTCGTCTGCGGGCAGGGTCGGGTCGGCCTCGGCCAGGACGGGCGGGGCGAGGGGTTCCAGATCTCGCAGCGGGCCGACTTCTTCGAGGTCGAGGTCGGGCTCGAGACGACGCTGAAGCGGCCGATCATCAACACCCGGGACGAGCCGCACGCCGACGCGGAGCGGTACCGGCGGCTGCACGTGATCATCGGTGACGCCAACCTGTCCGAGGTCGCCACGTACCTCAAGCTGGGTACGACCGCGCTCGTGCTGGCCATGATCGAGGACCGGTTCCTCACCGCGGACCTGTCCGTGGAGGAGCCGGTGGCGGCACTGCGCGCGGTGTCGCACGACGCGACGCTCCGGCACCAGGTCACGCTGCGCAGCGGCCGGCAGCTCACCGCGGTGCAGCTGCAGATGGAGTACCTGGAGCAGGCCCGCAAGTACGTCGAGGACCGGTACGGCGCCGACGTGGACGCCCAGACCGCGGACGTGCTCGCGCGGTGGGAGTCCGTGCTGAGCCGGCTGGAGCTGGACCCGATGCAGTGCGCGGGGGAGCTGGACTGGGTGGCGAAGCTGCGGCTGCTGGAGGGGTACCGGAGCCGGGACGGGCTGGGCTGGGGGTCGCCCCGGCTGCAGCTGGTCGACCTGCAGTACTCCGACGTGCGGCCCGACCGCGGCCTCTACCACCGGCTGGTGGCGCGAGGGTCGATCCAGACGCTGCTGGACCCGTCCGACGTCGACCGCGCGGTCGACTCCCCGCCCGAGGACACCCGCGCCTACTTCCGGGGCGAGTGCCTGCGACGTTACCCGGCGCAGGTCGCCGCGGCGTCCTGGGACTCGGTGATCTTCGACCTGGGCCGGGAGTCGCTGGTCCGGGTGCCCACGCTGGAGCCGCAGCGCGGCACCAAGGCGCACGTCGGCGCGCTGCTGGACCGCTCGCCGACCGCGGTGGACCTGGTCGAGGCGCTGTCCGCGGGCTGAGGCACGCGGCCCGGCCGGAGGCCGATCTTCCGTGCCCTCGTCGGTGCGCCCGACTAATGTCGGTGCTACCGAGCACGGAGGTGCCCATGCCCACGCGAGAGACCGGGGGCGGCCAGTCCAAGGCGACCCGCCGCCAGGACGAGGTCGACGAGACGGCCGTCGACGCGACCGCCGATGTCCAGGAGCGACACGAGAAGCTCAGCGAGGACGTCGACGCGATCCTCGACGAGATAGACGAGGTCCTCGAGGAGAACGCGGAGGAATTCATTCGAGGGTATGTACAGAAAGGGGGGGAGTGATCCTTTTGTTCGATTCGAGGGACGCTGCCGCTCAGCACATTTTCACGATCATCTGACCGGTAGGGTTCGCGGCGTTCTCAGGTTCAACCTCAAGGAGCCACGTGGTCGGAGCTGATCGATCGGGAGGGCGTTTCGCTGGGTATTACCTTGCGCCCGGCATCTCGTCCTTCACCGAGTTCCTGAGCGTCGCGGCACCGGAACTGCTGCCGGGCCGCCGGCCGCTGCCGCCGGGCAGCGCCGGCGCGCTGGCCCCACACGGGACCACGATCGTGGCGGCCACCTACGCCGACGGCGTGCTGATGGCCGGCGACCGTCGCGCCACGATGGGCAACCTCATCGCCCAGCGGGACATCGAGAAGGTCTTCGCGGCGGACGACTACAGCCTGGTTGGCTTCGCCGGCATGGCCGGTATCGGGTCGGAGATGGTGCGGCTGTTCCAGGTGGAGCTCGAGCACTACGAGAAGATCGAGGGCACGCCGCTGACCCTCGAGGGCAAGGCCAACCGGCTGGCCACGATGCTGCGCGGCAACCTCGGCGCGGCCATGCAGGGGCTCGCGGTGCTGCCGCTGTTCGCCGGCTACGACACAGACGCCACCGACACCGCCGAGGCGGCCCGGATCTACAGCTACGACGTCGCCGGCGGTCGCTTCGACGAGCACGGCTACCACGGCATCGGCTCTGGCTCGGTGTTCGCCAAGGGGGCGCTGAAGAAACGCTGGCGCGAGGGGCTGTCCCGGGACGAGGCGGTGCGCGTCGCGGTCGACGCCCTCTACGACGCCGCCGACGAGGACTCCGCCACCGGCGGGCCGGACATGACCCGGCGGCTCTACCCGATCGTCATGGTCGCCACCGCCGACGGCACCGCCCGGCTGCCGGACGACCAGGTCGCCGCGGTGGCCGAGGCGGTCGTCACCGAGCGCATGACCAACCCGGGCGGATGAGGAGGCGGAGATGACCCTGCCGTTCTACGCCTCGGCCGAGCAGGTCATGCGGGACCGCTCGGAGTACGCGCGCAAGGGCATCGCGCGCGGGCGCAGCGTGGTCGTGCTCACCTACGCAGACGGCGTGCTCTTCGTCGCCGAGAACCCGTCGACTGCGCTGCACAAGGTCAGCGAGATCTACGACCGGATCGGCTTCGCCGCCGTCGGCCGGTACCCCGAGTTCGAGAATCTGCGGATCGCCGGGGTCCGGTACGCCGATGTGCGGGGCTTCTCCTACGACCGCCGCGACGTCTCCGGTCGCGCACTGGCCAACCTCTACGCGCAGACGCTGGGCACGCTGTTCAGCGAACAGGGCACGAAGCCGTTCGAGGTGGAGATCTGCGTCGCCGAGGTCGGCGAGTCGCCGGCCGGCGACCAGATGTACCGGCTGACGTACGACGGGTCCGTCGACGACGAGCCCGAGTACGTGGTGATGGGCGGGCACACCGAGCCGATCGTCGCGAAGCTGCGCGAGACCTACCAGGCGGAGATGTCGCTCGCCGACGCGGTCGCGGTCGCGGTGGGCGGGCTCGCCGCGGTCGGCAGCAACGGTGCGCCCCGCCAGATCACCGCCAAGCAGCTCGAGGTCGCGGTGCTGGACCGGACCCGGCCGACCCGTAAGTTCAAGCGCCTGCTCGGTCCGGCGCTGGAGCGGCTGCTCGCTCAGGACAAGCCAGCTCGCGACGAGTCCGCGGCGGCCGAGACGACCCCGTCGGAGGCGCCGGAGACACCGGCTGCGCCGGAGGAGTCCGAACCGAAGGGCGAGGACGGGCCGGCAGAGCCGTAGTGTGGCGGTCATGGACCGGCGCATCTTCGGCATCGAGAACGAGTACGGCGTCACGTGCACGTTCCACGGCCAGCGCCGGCTCTCCCCGGACGAGGTCGCGCGCTACCTGTTCCGCCGGGTGGTGTCGTGGGGCCGGTCCAGCAACGTGTTCCTGCGCAACGGTGCGCGGCTCTACCTCGACGTCGGCTCGCATCCCGAGTACGCCACGCCGGAGTGCGACAACCTGGTCGACCTCGTCGTGCACGACAAGGCGGGAGAGCGGATCCTGGAGGGCCTGCTCGTCGACGCCGAGCGCCGGCTGCACGAGGAGGGCATCACCGGCGACATCTACCTGTTCAAGAACAACACCGACTCGGCCGGCAACTCCTACGGCTGCCACGAGAACTACCTGGTCGCCCGGCACGGCGAGTTCAGCCGGCTGGCCGACGTGCTCATCCCGTTCCTGGTCACCCGCCAGATCATCTGCGGCGCGGGCAAGGTGCTGCAGACACCGCGTGGCGCGGTGTATTGCGTCAGCCAGCGGGCCGAGCACATCTGGGAGGGCGTGTCCTCGGCCACCACCCGGTCCCGGCCGATCATCAACACCCGGGACGAGCCGCACGCCGACGCCGAGCGGTTCCGCCGGCTGCATGTCATCGTTGGCGACTCGAACATGAGCGAGACCACCACACTGCTCAAGGTGGGCTCGACGGACCTGGTGCTGCGGATGGTCGAGGCCGGCGTGGTGTTCCGGGACCTGACGCTGGAGAACCCGATCCGGGCCATCCGCGAGGTCTCGCACGACATCACCTGCCGCCGGCGCATCAAGCTGGCCAACGGCCGGGAGGCGACCGCGCTGGACATCCAGCGGGAGTACCACCAGAAGGCGTCCGACTTCGTCGGCCGCCGCGGCTCCGACATGGTGACCAAGCGGGTGATCGAACTGTGGGGACGCGCGCTGGACGCGATCGCCTCCGGCGACCTGTCCCTGATCGACCGGGAGATCGACTGGGCGACGAAGCTCCAGCTCATCGAGCGGTACCGGGCCAAGCACGGGCTGTCCCTGTCCTCGCCCCGGGTCGCCCAGCTCGACCTGGCCTACCACGACATCCACCGCCGCCGCGGGCTCTACTACCTGCTCGAACGCAAGGGCGCGGTGGACCGGGTCAGCCACGACGTGGCGATCTTCGAGGCGAAGAACGTGCCGCCGCAGACCACCCGGGCCCGGCTGCGCGGCGAGTTCATCCGCCGGGCTCAGGAGAAGCGGCGCGACTTCACCGTCGACTGGGTGCACCTGAAGCTGAACGACCAGGCGCAGCGGACCGTGCTGTGCAAGGACCCGTTTCGGTCGGTGGACGAGCGGGTGGAGAAGCTGATCGCCAGCATGTGAATTAGCCCGGGACGCGGCGCAGGCGCACCCCGGAGCGCGGGGCGAACGGCTGGCCCGGCAGTCCCCACGCCCAACCCAGCCCGAGGTCGCCGCCGGGGTACGCGGTGAGCGTCAGCTCGTCCCGGAAGCCCGTGACGTCCATCGGCGGCCCGCCCCAACCGAACACGGCCCGGGTCGCGTCCCCGTCGCGCTCGGTCCGGCGCAGTGCGAACACGCGAAGGAACCGCGCGTTCGAGGTCACCGTCGTGTAGCGCACGGTGCCGTCCTCGCCGGGCGCGAGCATGCCGTGCTCGTCGTGCTGGATCTCGCCGCCCGCTCCGGTGGTGGCGGCGTCGAGCGTCACCGCCGCCCCACCGGCGACGACGCCGACGGTGACCTCCGCGGCGAACTCCTCGCCGGCGTGGTCGGTCCCGCGGCCGCCGTACCGGCCCGCCCGCGCGGCCAGCAGCGCGAGCGGGTCGACCGCGGCCTCTGGCGGACCGGGCTCGGGCGGCGGGGGCTGAGTCGTCACGGCGGACCTTCTCCGTCGGTGGCGGGGTGCGGCGCCTCGAGCAGCGTGGCGGCGCGCCGGCCGGCGGCGGCCGCGGCCACGAAGTAATCCGGGTCCTCGGCCAGCCCGCGGCCCATCGTTGACAGCGGCACCGGGAGCGCGCGCAGCGCCTCGGCCAGCCCCTCGACCGGGACCCGGACCACCCGGTGCCGGGCCTGCAGCGGCGCCAGATCGTCGTCGACCGTGCTGGCCAGATCGGGCGGCAGGGGGTCGGGCACGGCCAGGTCCGCCGGCGCCAGCGCGACCCGGCCGAACGCGGTCAGCGTGTGGTGGGAGACGCCGCGGTGGCGCTCGCGCGGATCGGCCCCGGACAGCCGCAGCGCGCCGACCGGCCGGCCGCCGAGCGCGGCGACCGCGTTCACCGTCTCCCCGGCGGCCACGCCGGAGAACCCCCACCGTGTCCCGGTGCCCAGGTTGCCCGGCCCCTGGGTGACGACGACGACGTCGGCGTCGAGCACGTGCCTGGCGGCAAGCAGGCCGGTGTGCACGGTGACCGCCTCCAGGTCGCCGCCGAACGCCTGGCCCACGGTCACCGAGCCGACCAGCAGGCCCGCCGAACGCAGGCCGGCCACCGTCCGCGAGTACCACAGCGGCAGCGCGCCGCCGTCGGTCATCAGGTAGGCGATCCGGGTCGGCGGCCGGTCCTCGCGGATGCCGGCGACCACGGCGGGCAGCGCCGAGTGCAGGTCGGCGACCACGACCGGCATCCCGTCCACGGCGGTGGCCGCCGCGATCGCCGCGTGGTGCGGCGACGCCTGCTCGTCCACCCCGAGCACGGTCACCTGGCTCGGCGTGTACCGGGCCTTAACCAGGTGACCCGGCCCGTCGGGGTCGGCGGGCAGCCGGTCCGGGAGGGCGACCACCAGCGCGTGCCCGCCGGTGCCGAGCCCGAGGGCGAGCGCCGTCGTATTCAGCAGTACCCGGTCGCCGGGCTCGGGCCGGCCGACG
>JBKOXW010000310.1:0-11470 GCA_046744115.1 Actinomycetota bacterium
CGCTCAACCCCGACCACGGCGCGCCCTTCCGGCTCATCGTGCCCCACTGGTACGGCGTCGCCTCCGTGAAATGGCTCAAGCACATCGACGTCCTGACCGAGCCGTACGTCGGCGAGTTCGAGACCGGCCACTACATGTACCAGTGGGCCGATCGTCCGCCTGAGCGCGTCACCGTCACGCGCGTGCGCGCGCGGATCACCGATCCCGCTCGCGGCGCGACCATCCCCGCTGGGACCTACACCGTGCGCGGCAAAGCCTGGTCGGGCACCGGACCGATCACAAACGTCGACGTCAGCCTCACCGGCGAAGGCGACTGGCACGCGGCGCAAGTCGAACCCCCGAAGGGTCCGTACCAGTGGCAGGACTGGTCGTTCGCATGGGAGGCGACCGAGCGCGGCCGCCATAGCCTCCGGGCCCGCGCGACCGACGCAGCCGGCAACGTGCAGCCCGAGGTTCCACCCTGGAACCGCCTCGGCTACGGCAACAACGCCATCGAGGTCTCCTACGTCGACGTGCGCTGACACCGGCAACCGTAACCGCCAAGCCGACGGCGGAGTCTGAGTCACTACACAGTCCGAACAGAACGACGGGAACGTCCGTATCCTGCCGTGCGGAAATCCCGAGGACAGCGATCGCGGGTTGCGGCTGCGATGTATCCCTCGACTGACGATGGCCTACGCGGTCGGCGACGAGATGGGCTCGAATGGATCGCAAGTGATGATGTCCACGCTGCCAACCGGTTGTAGAGTCCGTTGCCCCGGTCACGGAATACAACGCTAGGAGGATGCCATGATCGTCGCTGACGTCTCGTTCATCGATATCTTCTGGTCGATACTGTGGTTTTTCTTCCTGTTCATCTGGATCATGATCCTGGTCCACATCTTCAGCGACCTGTTCCGCGATCACTCGCTGTCCGGCGGGGCCAAGACCCTGTGGGTGCTGTTCCTGGTGTTCCTGCCCTTCCTAGCCGTGCTCGTCTACATGTTCACCCGGGGCAAGGACATGGCCGAGCGGGCCGCGGCCCGCCAGCAGCAGGCCCAGGACCAGTTCGAAGGCTACGTCCGAACCGTCGCCACCAGTGATGCCACCAGCCCGGCCGACCAGATCGCCCGGACCAAGCAGCTGGTGGATGCCGGCACAATCGACCAGGCCGAGTTCGACCGCCTGAAGGCCAAGGCCCTCGCCTGAACCCCAGCTCCAGCACCTGACGGGCGCCGAGGTCCAGTGCTGAGATGCGGGCCGGGCACCTACGGGAGTTGCTCGCACTCCTATCTACTAATCCCCGCTTGCGGGTCTGCTGCATCGAGCAGGCCGGACGCGGGCGTTGGCGCCGCATCATTACGGAGCCGTGCCATGGAGGGTCGGTGTCGGACGCCGGGATAGGTGCTCCTGCAAACAGCTCTTGAACTCGTCTGGCCGCCACCATAATCGACGTTGTTCGCACCCGGTGTCCTGACAGAGTCCGCCTCGTTGACTCGGTCTCGGATGAACTTCAGGTCCTCGGGGATCCTGACCAGGACCTCATAGCGGTGAGACATCCGGGGTCCTTCCTAGCTGCTCTAGGACAGACGCCGCACGGCAACGCGGCGGCACACTATTGCTGGCTGACAACCACACGGGCCAAATAGCACACATCCTTCGTCCCGGTCACGCCGCTTGATAGCGCCATCGCCAGTATCAGCCTGGCCTACGATGCTGGTGAGCTGCACAAGCTGCCGGCGGATGTAGAGCACATTACTTAGCGCTCTACGGTCGGCGGCGACCTGCGGAAACGCTGGTCCGCACAGCGGTGAGTGCAAGATTCATGGTAAGGATGGGGTCGCCGGTTCGGTTCCGGCGGGGGGCTCCACACATAGGCTGACCAGCGCAAACGCTGGTCAGTTGTCGTTCCAAGGGTCGATCTGACGGCCGCATAACGGATGAAGAGCACATCCCTGTGCCATCTTGCGGTCCATGGACCATGGCGCCTCCATCCCGCTGCTTCGCTCCTTCGAGCGGCACCTGCGCGCCCTCAACCGCTCCGACAACACCATCGCCAGCTATATGGACGGCGCCCGCCAGGCCGAGGCGTTCCTGGCCGCCCGCGGCCGCACCCTCACCGACGCCCGCCGCGCCGACCTGGAAGCCTTCCTCGCCGACCTGCTCAGCCGCCGCTCGGCCAGCACCGCCGCCACCCGCCACAAGGTGCTGCGCATCCTGTACCGCTGGCTGGAGGAGGAGGACGAGATCGACCAGAACCCATGGCCAAGGTGAAGCCGCCGATCGTGTCCGAGCAGGCGGTCCCGATCGTGCCCGAGGACGGCTTGCGGCGGCTGCTGGCCGTCTGTGCCGGCAAGACCTTCGAGGCCCGCCGCGACACCGCCATCGTCATGTTCCTGCTCGACACCGGCGCCCGCCGGGCCGAACTGGCCGGCCTGCGCGTCGCCGACCTCGACCTGGACCTGGACGTGGCCCTTGTGCTGGGCAAGGGCCGGCGCGAGCGGGCGCTGCCGTTCGGCCGCAACACCGCGGTGGCACTCGACCGCTACCTGCGCGTCCGAGCCCGGCATAAGCTGGCCGGCCTGCCGTGGCTCTGGCTGGGCCGGGCCGGGCCGCTCACTGCCTACGGCGTCCGGCAGGTCCTCCGCCGCCGCGGCGAGCAGGCGGGCCTCCCGGGGCTGCACGCCCACCAGCTTCGCCACACCTTCGCCCATGCCTGGCTCGCCCAGGGCGGGGGAGAGACCGACCTCATGCGGTTGGCCGGCTGGAAGTCCCGCGCCACCGCGACGTCGAAACCGTCGTCGGCGAGCTCACAGACCAGCCGGAACCCTAATTGGGAGCACGTTCTCCCGCGCGAAGTATGCGCTGGCGCGCTTGAGGATCTCGATCTCCATCGCCTGCACCCGGTTCTACCGGCGCAGCCGCACCAGCTCAGCGCGCTCGCCGGTGGTCAAACCCGGCTTGTTGCCGCCATCGACCTCCGCCTGGTGCATCCAGGTACGCAGACACGACTCGCTGATCCCGAGATCCTTCGCGATCTCCCGGACCGGCTTCTCCCGCAGCCGAGCCAGCTCCACCGCGCGCCGCCGGAACTCCGGCGGATGAGGTGCAGGCATCCAGGACTCCTCTCCGAGACGATCCTCGCCTCAGAACAGGTGTCCGAGCTACCGGACCAGGGCCGAGGTCCACATCCCGGTGCCGCAGGCCAGCTCCAGCACGTCGCCGGTGGGGCGCAGCCCGTCCACGATGCCGGCGATCCGCCGCCCGGCCGCCTCGAGATCGTCGTATGCGCCGCTCCGACCGGTGGCCTGGGCGCTTGCCGTTCGCTGGCGCAGCGGCAACCGCCGCCCGCGGCCGGCCGCAGCCGGCTCGGGAGGTCGGCCGATCAGATCGGCACAGGCTGGTAGGAGTGCTGCTGGATGCGGCCCTGATGGCAGACCCGCTGAGCGAAGGTGGTTCTGAGCGACTCAGTCTCGTCCGGCGGGGTGACGAGCAGGAAGGCCGACTGCTCGCACGGCGCGGCGTCCGGCGAGGTGGCCCAATAGAGCCCTGAGTAGGCGCTCGCGCCGGGCGCGAGTGTGATCAGCCGCGGTGCCGGCTGGGGGACGCGTGCCTGCTCGGTAGGCAACCAACCGCCAGTGGCGTCGAGTAACTGCAGCCCGCCGTATCCGTACAGGCGGCACGGGCGGGTCGATCGGTTGGTAAGCGCGATGTTGAGACCCGTGTGGCCCATGCCAGAATCCTGTTCGCCGAGGCTGACGCTGAGATCCGCAGTGTGGCATCGGAATGGACCCCGAGGCGCAGGCTTGGTCGGGCGGGTCGTGGTTCGGCCGCTGGTCGGCGCGGGCGCAGCGGCCTGGGTCGCACCGTCCGTCGTCGAGCTCGGCGCGGGTGTGGCTACCACGGCGGTCGCGGGTTGACCAGCCGGCCGCGCGTAACGTCGGGCGTACCCTCCGCGGCTGTCGCGTCAAGCATCCGCATTGAGGTGCCCCTTCACCGGGCTAGGTCGGAGATCACGTCGGCTGCCGACATCACTCGCGGCTCTGCCGAGCCAGACCTGGCTCCCGGATGGACAGTCCGCGACTCCGTGCGTCGATCGACAAGTCTTGCCATCAGGATTCGCCTGCCGGGCGCCTACAACGCGACCAGCATGAGGTCGACCTCTGGCGGCGAAGTTCGAATGGGGGCGCGCAGGTGGCCGGGATGAGCCAGGGTCGTCGACGCTGGATCAGCGCCGGCGTTGCCGGAGTCGGGTCGCTGACCGCGGTCGCGGCGTTGGTGTGGTTCGCGTGGTTGCCGAACTGGCGGCCGGACCTGGCCGCGGGCGAGCGGTATGGCATCGACGTCTCGGCGCATCAGGGCTCCATCGACTGGGACCGGGTCGCCCACGACGACATCTCGTTCGCCTACATCAAGGCGACGGAAGGCGGCGACTTCGTCGACCGGCGCTTCGCGGTCAACTGGGCGGGTGCGCGGCGGGCCGGGATCGCCGTCGGCGCGTACCACTTCTTCAGCCTCTGCACGTCCGGCACGGTGCAGGCTCGGCACTTCCTCGACACCGCGCGGCCCGACGGTACGGCCCTGCCGCCGGCGGTCGATCTGGAGTTGGCCGGCAACTGCCGCGCCCGGCCCGATCCCCGCATAGTGCGCCAGGAACTCGCGTCCTTCCTGACCATGGTGGAGGCCGCGTGGCGCGCCGATGCCGTGCTGTATGTGGGAGACGACTTCGAGCAGCGCCACCGGGTCCGCGACGAGCTCCGGCGGCCGCGGTGGGAACGACGACTGTTTCGGCGACCCAGTCACGACGGCTGGGCCATCTGGCAGGTGCACGGGTATGCCCATGTCGCCGGCATCGACGGCCGCGTCGACCTCGACATCATGAGCAAGTAGCCGGCACGGCCGGCCAGACCGGCAGACACTCCAGGCGCACGCCGCCAGAGGTGATCAGATCGTTTCCTCATAATGACTGGAGCTGTCATCGCGCCACTGATCTTCCGCGCCGCAGCCGGTAGCCGCAGGATCAGCCGCCGCTGACTCCCGCCACGGCAGCCGCCTGCCCTGTGCGCACCGCCGATGCCCATCGGGCGACCGAGACCCGTGTCGGCCTGGCACGGCCCGCGCCACTCGCCCAACGTGCAACCGCCCGCCCGGTCGACAGCTGCCGGCGCGATGCTGCTCGGGCTGCCCGCCAGCCACACGCCGGACCGTCGATCACTCCCCTCGGGCCGACCGGGTCGGCCCGCGCCCCGTCGCCGTCCGCGGATCGGGTTGACAAGGCCGATCCGACACCGACCGCCCTCCACCGTCGGCAGGAGCAACCAGGCTGGCGATCTTGTCCCGCGTGGTACCCGTCACTAGCTGAGCAGGCCTGTTGATCTTGCGCTCATGCCGATGACAGCGCGCCGAACCGCTGCATGAGAATGCGCGACGCCGCATTCGTTTTCGGCTTCTCGTCAGAGCGGCTCCGCGAAGCCGAGGCTCGGAGGCCGACAGGTCGCGGCCGCTTGAGTGTGCTTGCTGCGGCGAGACCGAGGCCCGGTTGCGGTCAATGACAAGATCCACGGCCGCCGGGGTGCCCTGCCCGACGCTCCAGGCAGGGAGCCCGCCCCGCGACCCACCACGGTCAGGTAGACCGTCTGCGAGCCCTTCATAGATCTCGGCAGCGACTCCTACCGTGCCAGACCACCACGCCGGGAACCCAGAACAACACGCAGCGCAACGATGATGGCCACTCGGTCCCATTCGCGCTGCTCGTACTTGATCTGGGCTCCAGACGGCGGCGCCGGGTGTGTTCGTCACCCGCGTCGTTCGGTGTCGAGCTCGTCTTCTTGGCGCTGGTTGACGGCGTCGGTCCGGTCACGTCGGCTGTTGGCGGCGATGTAACCCAGGCCGAGTGCAATGACGATGACGGCAACGACCCACAGGGCGTGAACGACGAAGCCGATCAGCCCGAGAATCAGCGCGGCGCTCAGGACGACCAACATCACTTGGCTGAGGCTCGTCCGCTGGCCGAGCAGGAGCGAGATCCGTTGGGTCAGCCGGCGCCCTTCGGGTGTCCGACGGGTGCCGCGTGTCGACCGAGTGGGCCTTGCTGGGACTGTTCCTTGAGGTGAGTCATCGCCGTTCAGGTGGCTCGCCGTGCTGCCGGCGGTCCCGGTAGTTCCAGGAGCTACCTCCGGCGATCCCGGTTCTGACATGACGGTTCCTTCCGGTCTCGCTGGCCGGTCGGTGTGATGGCGTCTCTTGTGTTCGCGCCGGCCTGCTTGGTGTTGCCGTTGGGTCTGGTCGACTGGTTCTTCCCGCTAGCCCGGTGGCCCTTCCCGGTGGTCCGCGTCCGCGTCGGCACCCGCGGTCTCCCGCTGCCGCGCTTGGGCGAGGTCGTCGCGGTCCTGGTTGGCTGCGGCCGTCTCGCGACGGGATTGTTTGAGCTCGCTGCGGGCGGTGCGGCCGCGACGCGCGGTCCGCCGAGCACCGGCCAGCAGCAGGCTCAACCCGAACAGGCCCACCGCCCCGACCACGATGCCGTAGAGGAACAGCAGGCCGGTGGAGCCGGTGACGTGGTAGCCGAACACGGCGAACTGGTCGGTCAGCGTGTGCCCGGCACCGCCATTGCTCAGCACACCCGCCACCCCGACCACCACCGCAGCGACGAGGATGACCAATCCGACGAGAATGATCATGGCGACTCCGGTGGCTCTGCGTCGTAGAGGTAGCTCCAGTCAACGCCGGCGGCGAACCCATGTCGATGCCGAACCCGTCAACTCCTCGCCGAACCCGCCCGCCAGTCCGACTGAGGGCTACGTTCACCGGGTGATCGTCACCCGGTCTGTCAGCTGGTGGCGGGCGGCTACAGCGGGAGCGGCTGGTCGCGGCGGTGCCGGAGGCTGCCTACCACACCCGCCGCCGGGCGGACTCGACGAGACGCTGTGGCAACTGCTCGCGACGCTGCACCCAGGCAGCGTGCCGTCGTCGTGCTGCGCGGCCGGCGAGCGCCAGTCGCGAGAGCCCTCGCTCGCGATGCGGCAATATGGTCGGGCGGGCGCACCGAGGGCCACCAGTGATCGTCCACGACGACGAACGCACCGGGCCGGACGATCTTGCGCAGGAAGTACAGATCGACGAACACCTCGTGGAACCGGTGGCTGCCGTCCACGAACGCCGCGTCGGCGACCAACTCCTCGGCGATCAGCTGCGGCAACGCCAACGAGGACGGCTGCTGGATCAGCCGAGCGACCGGACCGAGCCCGGCCGACTGCAGCAGCTGCCAACCGACGTCGGACCAGGCGGTGGCCTGCAGGGGATCGATGATGACGTGCAGCGGCCGCGGCGCACCGACCTCGACCAGCGCCTCCCCGATCGCCAGAGCCGAAGCGCCGTAGGCCAAGCCGACCTCGACGACCGTCCCGACGCGCTCGCCGACTTACAGCGGACGGAGAGCACGGAGTTGACCCCGCGGACCATCCCGAGCCGTTCGGCGCTGTTGTCCTGGCCATCCAACACCGGAACATCAGGCGACGAAGAAGGCGATGGCGACGTAGTGGCACGCCACGGCGGCGCACACGAAGGCGTGGAACACCTCGTGGAAGCCGAATACTGCGGGCGTGGGATCGGGCCAACGGCGGTGGTAAACCAGCGCGCCGAGGGTGTAGAGCACTCCGCCGGCGACGATGAGGCAGACACCGACGAATCCGACCCGCGGCCACAGCACCGGGAGCGCGATGACCCCGAGCCAGCCCAGCCCGAGGTAGACCGCTCCCACCAGACGTTCCGGCGCGTCCAGCCACACCATGCGCACGACCACGCCAGTCAGCGCGAGACCCCAGACGACGCCGAGCAGGGCCGCCCCGAACGGCCGTGGGGTCTTCAGCAGCAGCACCGGAGTGTAGGTTCCGGCGATCAACAAGAAGATCACGGCGTGGTCGAGGCGCTGCAACCAACGGCGGACACATGGACGCCAGGCCACCCGGTGGTAGAGCGCGCTGACACCGAACATTCCGCAGACACTGCCGGCGTAGGTTGCGACGGCGGCGGTGGCGAGCGAGCCGCGGGCGCTGACGACCAACAGCGTGCCGAGGACGAGCGTGATGTCGAACGAGGCATGGTGCAGCAGGCCACGCATCCGGGGCCTTGGATAGGCAACGCCGCGACTAGCGTCGTAGGCCGACCACTGGACCGACGTACCAAGGCTCACGGGCACCACCTCAGCAGTCTGCCGTCGGCGGCACTCGACGGCGCCTGCGACAGGGCCTCGATGGTAGCCGCTGTCCGCGACCCCTTCGTGGTGCAGTGCCGCGTTCTTGGGCCGTGGACTGGATTCCCCTCGTTTCCGGACGCGGACGGTGAACCGGGCCGGTCGGCCGCCGGCGGTGATCGTCCACACCAGACCCGCCGCCCTGACCAGCCGTAGCCCGGGCTGCACCGGCATGACCATGCCGGGCAGGCGACCGCCATCGCCGGTGCCAGCAGGAGCTGGGCGCCGGTTTTCATCCCCCGCTCCTGTACCGACGTCGGAGTCTGCGCAGTGGCTCCCGGCGCCCGTCCGGCTACCGGCGCCGGCGACCCGGCCAGCTGGTGGACGTGCCGATGCCGGCCAGGTGTAGTGCGATGCAGAGCAGGCCCGCCGTCAGCAGGGTCTGTGGGGTGAACGCGTCGCTGACGTTGGCGTCGGTCCAGTCCAAGATGAGCGCCAGCGCGAAGATAAGTGCGGCGATGATCGCGAACATCGGAATCTCCTGTCGGAGAGCGGAGGATGGGAGCGGGGATCATCTAACACTCCCGACGACGCTCTGCGGCGCCACCGGCGCAAGATCACCCGGACGGCCCGCCCACGGCCGGTCCTCTAGGCCCCGGTTCGACGGGGCCTTTCCACAGACCGAGGGTCGGACGGCACCGGTAGAGCAGCGAGGTGCATCAGCCGCCGGGTACGCGGTGACCGTTGTACCGCCATACCTGCAAGCGTGAGGCCGTGCTGACCGACGTCGTTGTCAACCGGGGGCGCCGTCCAGCCGATCGAGGGCGGCGCGAAGGAAGGTGTCCCGGCGCCGGACGAGCACGTCTTGAGTGAGATCGGCGCGGCCTTGACCGGCGAGGGCTTGTGGAAACCAACCCATGTCGGGGGGCGTGCTCAACGCCGCCACTACGTCCCAGTAGGCGCTGTCCACCGCAGGGCGTCCTGCCGCCTGTTCCCACGCGCGCTGCACCTCATCCGCGGCGTCGAGGTGGAAGCAGACGGCTGCGTCACAGCGCAACGAACCCAGGTCGACGCCGGCCGGACCGGCACCGGCACAATCCCAGTCGATCAGCCCGGTCAGCTGGTCGCCTACCCAGAGGGCGTTGCCCTGCCACAGGTCCCCGTGCACGAAGACGTCGGCCTCCCGGACGGGCCAAGCCGCCACCCGCTCCTCGGCCTCCATCAGCAAGGGCTGCGCCGGCCGTTGACGGCGGAGCGCGGCGAAGTCCTCCGTGGCGATCGGTCGATCTCGCCGGGGCAACGCGGGACCCGGCTCCAAGCCAATCGCATGCAACGCCGCCGCGGCGCGGCCGAGAGCATGCAGCCGCGCCGTCACTGGCTGTGCCGGAATCGCGCTACTACCGGCCAGCACCTCGACAAGCACGGCGGGAGGGTCGCCAGCCAGCTCGGCGGCAAGCAGCCGTGGCGCCGGAAGGTCGTGCCGCGCGGCCAGGTCCAGAGCCGCCACCTCGACCAGCAGCGGGGACGGGTTCGCGGCGTTCCCGACGCGCAACACCACGCTGCGCTCCCCACTACGGCCGGCCAGTCGGATCAACCAGGGCGGACCGCCATCGCGCAAGCCGCGAACGTCCGCAACATCGGCCCCAGGCGCGGCAACACCAACGACCCACCGCAGCAACCGACCGTCAGGCGGAAGCACGGTCATGAACCGTACCCCCACGCCCAACCGAGCACCGGGACTTGCGTGCCTACCGCCGGCCGAAGCGCCCCGGTTGCTCCGCCCGTCATGGAGGAGGCTCGAGGTCGACGAACCACTGGCCGGTGGAATACCGACACGGCCTGGCGAAGTGGGTGAACAGCGGCGTGAACCGCAGTACCCAGCGGTAGATCGTGACGTGATCGCCGGCGACGCCACGCTCGGCGAGCAGCTCTTCAACCTCGCGGTGCGACAGGCCGTAGCGCAGGTACCGGCGGACGGCGACAGTGATCACGTCTGGCGGGAACCGGAACCCGGCGAACGCCGACCTGGCAACTCACGGCCTCGTCTCACGACGCTCCATCCGACCAGCCTTCACCAGTTGTCATACGTGCTCGCCACTAGCGTCCTGCGGACGCAACAGCGCCATATCGAGCCATCGACCCGAGGACAGCGAAGCTAGCTGAACTGTTGGCCGAAAGCACTTGGCCCCCCACGATGGCCGGCACGGGCCGCGGACGTGCTGGTCAGGTAGCGGGTCGGGGTGGGAACGCGCGGTGATGGTTGGCTCCGGCGTCGGCTTGCCGGTCCCGTTCTCCTCCGCCGTACCAGTCGAGGCAGAGCACGGTGGCGTCGTCGCGGAGCGTCCCGCTGACAGCACGCAGGACGGCTCTGGTGAGTTCTTGGACCACCTCGCGCGGGTGCAGGCCGCCGGTGGCCGCCAGCAGGTCGAGGATGTTGACGCGGGTGGCGTTGCGTTCGAGTACGCCGTCGGTGACGAGCACGAGGCGGTCGCCGGGCAGCAGGCTCAGCGGCTGCACCCGGTAGCGGGGGCTGGGCAGTATCCCGACGGCAGGTCGGCCGCAAGCTCGATGCGTTCCACTCGGCCGTTGCGGACGCGAAGCGGGGCGCGGTGCCCGGCGTTGACCACGGCGCCGGTACCGGCGGTCAGGTCGACCCGCAGTAGCTGGCCGGTGACGAACTGGTTGCCGTGGCCATGCTCGAACAGCGCCGAGTTGGCGAGTTCGGCCTGCTCGACGAGGGTCGCATCACCCCGCCGGCTGTTGCGCAGGCTGCCGACCAGCAGCGTCGCCAGCAGCGCGGCCTCCTCCGCATGGCCCATGGCGTCGGTGAGGGACACGTGCAGCCGATCCCGGTCGAGGCTGTAGTCGAAGGTGTCGCCGCCGATCTTCCCCGCTGGTTCCACCGCGCCGGCAATGGTGAACTGCCCGGCCTCGCAGGTCAGCGAGGCCGGCAGCAGGCGGCGTTGGATCTCGGCTGCCAGCGTGAACGGCGCGCTGCGCTGGCCCCACTCGAACAGGTCGGTGAAACGCCGGTTGACGGCTCTACGCAGCCAAGCGTGGTAGGCGTCCTCGGATTGGGGTGACGGCGGGAGTCTGCCAGTGGATTCCGCAGTGCAGGAGGAGGCGGAGCCGGTAGTTGGTGAAATTGCGGAATCCGAAGCGCCAGAATCAACCGGCGGTTGCAACGCCTGTTCTGGTGATCGACTGGAAGGGTGTCCGCGTGCCGGGTCCTCGACTCACTCAGCAAGAAAGAATCCGCATCGAGGCCATGTGGATCTCGGGGCTGACGTTCCCGGAGAT
>JBKOXW010000234.1:0-4971 GCA_046744115.1 Actinomycetota bacterium
GGCCCGCCGCGATGCGCGCCGCCGGGTCGGCGCTGCGGCCTCGCCGGCCATCCCATCGGCCACGGCCGACGGCCCGGCCAGGTCGGGATCGGCGACCGATCGGCGGCGCCGGGTCGTTGTTCGGCTGGTCGCGGCCTCGGCGGCGGCAGCCTCGGTGGTCGGCGTGGCGCGCCGGGAGGTCCGGGGGCGCGTGCCTGTCGTCTCTGTCGTCTGTGGTGCTTCGGCGGGCGTGGACTCGTTCGGCCCCGTCCCGCCTGTTGGCTCGTTATCGAGCATTCGGCGGTTCTCCGTTCGGCCCCCGGGCGCGCGCCTGTCGGGCAACGCGGCCGCACGGGGGCGGTCTGTGGCGGCGGTGCCTCGAAGCGAGGCCGAGCCGCGCAAGTCTGGGTCGTACCGCAGGCGGACGGGAGAACCCGATCAGCCCGCGGGGGTCGTGCCGACGGACGGCGCCTCGTTCCCGGTTTGTCCGGGTCCACCCTCCGCGGCTTGCGCGGGCCCGCCCCCCGTGGCATGGGTGGCGACCGGGCGATCCGCCGCGAGCGGGTCGGCAAGCCGGCCGCTGTCGTCAACTCGGCCCTGCGCCAGCCGCGTCGCACGCGGCGGCACCGGCGGCGCCAGGCCGGCGACGGCATGCAACGCAGCAAGCACGTCGTCGGGTCGCACTGCAGGTGTCGCCTGCCGCACGACCACATCCAGTATCGCACATGGGCCATCGGGGCCCCGATCCAACGCGCCCAACGCGCCCGACCCGCTCGCGCTAGTCACGGCGCTGACCACCGGTCCGCGGGCGTCCAGCGCGCGGCGGCCGTCCTTGGTCAGCCGCTCGACCTGGATGGCCGGCCGAGTGAGGAACGCCTCGACTGCGCGGGCGAGCTCGTCCACGGCGACGCCGGGCAGCTCGATCCGCCAGGCGCTGGCGTCGATCCGATCGGCGAACGCGCCGGCACCCGGAGCCGGCTCGACGCAATCGAGGATGTCCAGCCCGTCCGGGAGTGAGGCGTCCAGGCCGGCGCGCAGCGTCGCGAGGTCGACCCGTTGGGCCAGGCCGATCTCCAGGTACTCCGCCTCGCTGGCGACGCCGGTCGGCGCGGCGCCGAGGTAGGAGACCCGGGGATGCGGGGTGAACCCGGCCGAGTACGCCACCGGCACGGCCGCCCGGCGCAGCGCGCGCTCGAACGACCGGGCGAAGTCGCGGTGCGAGGCGAACCGCAGCCGGCCGCGCTTGGCGTACCGGATCCGCACCCGCTGCACGACCGGCGCCGGCGGCGGTCCCTCCGGCTGGCGAGGCAGGTCTCAGCCCTTCCGCCGCGGCCCGACCAGGTCGGCCGGCCGTAGCTCCACCGGGTACGGCATATTCACCGCGACCGTCTCCCCCGCCCGCGCCGTGACGACCTCGCTGTAGGCGGCGCCGTCGAGCGCGTAGACAACGACGATCGGCGCTCCGGGCCCGTCCAGCTCCACTCGCCAGTACGCCGGCACGCCCGCCTGAGCGAACACCGCCGGCTTGGTCAACCGGTCGGTCAGCACCGATCCTGGCGACACGACTTCGACCGCGAGGAGCACATCGGCCGGCAGGAACTTGGCCGCCGGCCCGAAAGCCTCAACCCGCGCCACAAGCACATCGGGGATCGGCACATTCCGCCCGCAGTCGACGCCGACCCCCTCGACTACCTCGAGGCCGTCCGGCACCGCCACCTCGAGCAGGGCCGCGAGTCGACGGGCGGCACGCTGATGAACCGAGGTCGGGCTGGGCGACACGTGCAGACTCCCGTCGATGATCTCATAGCGGCGCCCGTCGTCAGGCAACTGCAGCAAATCCTCGAACGTCCAGTCACGGCCCAGTGGCATGCGCAGCGTGACGTCCTCGGACAGCGCGGCGGTCATCGGTGGCACCCCCTCATGAGATTCATTGTCGTCGGTCATGCGTCGCTCCCGCAGCCGTCGTCCACAGGCTCCAGGACCATCAGCGAGGTGGCCGGCCGGAAACCGGCCCGGGCGTAGAACGGGGTCGCGCGCTCGGTCGGGGACAGCACGACACGGGCGAAACCGGCCTCGCGGGCGTACGCCACGGCCGCGTCGAGCAGTCGGGCCCCAATGCCCCGGTTGCGGTACGCAGCGAGGACGAACACGTTCCCGATGTAGCCCCAGCGACTCTCCGGCCGGCCTGGCCGGGGCATCCGCTCGAAGACCGAGAGGTTGAGCATCCCGATGGGGCGCGGGCCGGCCTCGGCGAGCCAGAACAGCCGCCGCTGGGCCGCCCCGGCCTGCCAGGCAGCGAACCGCGCCCGGAAACCCGGGTCGTCCGTGCGCCCCTGCTCCTCCTCGGCATACTCCTGGCGGAGCGCGGCTAGCCGCTCAACATCCTGCGGCCCGGCCGAGCGGACGGTCACCGCCGGCTCGGGCGCCACCGGTTCGGTCACCGGTGCCCGACCGGCGTGAGCGGGAGCAGGGTGCGGCCGGTGGGGCCGACCTGGATTTCGGTGCCCATGCCGGGGCAGACCCCGCAGTCGTAGCACGGCGTCCAGCGGCAGTCGTCGAGCTCCTGCTCGTCGAGGGCGTCCTGCCAGTCCGCCCAGAGCCACTCCTTCTCCAGCCCGGAGTCGAGGTGGTCCCACGGCAGCACCTCGGCCTCGCCCCGCTCCCGGGTGGTGTACCAGTCCAGCGAGACGCCGTGCGGCGGCAGCACCTCGGCGCAGGCCCGCGCCCACCGCGAGTACGAGAAGTGCTCGTGCCAGCCGTCGAACCGGCCGCCGTCGGTCCACACGCGACGGATCACGCCACCGACGCGGCGGTCGCCGCGGGACAGCAGGCCTTCCACAATGGAAGGTCGGCCGTCGTGGTAGCGGTAGCCGATCGCGCGGCCGAGGGACCGGTCGGAGTTGATCGCGTCGCGGAGCATCTTCAGTCGCTTGTCGACGGT
Source organism: Actinomycetota bacterium (assembly GCA_046744115.1). Lineage (GTDB taxonomy): Bacteria > Actinomycetota > Actinomycetes > Mycobacteriales > CADCTP01 > JBKOXW01. The sequence continues at coordinate 2,921 of JBKOXW010000234.1, forward strand.
CTCGGCGTCGGTCTGGCCGGCCCACTGGAACGGGGTGTGCGGCTTGGGCACGAACGCGCCGATCGACACCGTGCACCGCACGTCCCGAGACCCGGTCGCAGTGCGGCCCGCGCGGATCACGTCGTGCGCCATCGACGCGATCTCCAGCACGTCCTCGTCGGTCTCGGTCGGCAGGCCGCACATGAAGTACAGCTTCACCTGTCGCCACCCGTGCGAGTACGCGGTCGTCACGGTCCGGATGAGGTCCTCGCGGGAGACCATCTTGTTGATGACGCGGCGCATCCGCTCCGAGCCGCCCTCCGGCGCGAACGTCAGGCCGGACCGCCGGCCGTTGCGGGACAGCTCGTTCGCGAGCGTGACGTTGAACGCGTCGACGCGGGTGGACGGCAGCGACAGCGAGGTGTTCGTGCCCTCGTACCGGTCGGCGAGCCCGGACGCGATCGCGCCGATCTCGCTGTGGTCCGCCGACGACAGCGAGAGCAGCCCGACCTCGCCGAACCCGGTCGCCTCCAGGCCGCGCTCGACCATCTCGCCGATGCCGGTGATCGACCGCTCCCGGACCGGCCGGGTGATCATGCCGGCCTGGCAGAACCGGCAGCCCCGGGTGCACCCGCGGAAGATCTCCACGGACATCCGCTCGTGCACCGACTCGGCCAGCGGCACCAGCGGCTGCTTCGGATACGGCCACCGGTCGAGGTCCATGACGGTGCGCTTCTGCACCCGGAACGGGACGTCCGCCCGGTTCGGCACGACCCGGCGGATGCGCCCGTCCGGCAGGTAGTCGACGTCGTAGAAGCGCGGCACGTACACGCCGCCGGTGCGGGCGAGTCGGAGCAGCAGCTCGTCCCGGCCGCCCGGGCGGCCCTCGGCCTTCCAGTCGCGAACCGCGTCGGTGATCTCCAGCACCGCCTGCTCGCCGTCGCCGAGCACCGCGGCGTCGAGGAAGTCGGCGATCGGCTCCGGGTTGAACGCCGCGTGCCCGCCGGCGAGCACGATCGGGTGCTCCTCGGTCCGGTCCGCGGCGTCGAGCGGGATGCCGGCCAGGTCCAGCGCCGTAAGCAGGTTGGTGTAGCCGAGCTCGGTCGCGAACGAGACACCGAGCAGGTCGAACGCGCCGACCGGGCGGTGCGCGTCGACGGTGAACTGGCCGATGCCACGCTCGCGCATCAGCCGTTCCAGGTCCGGCCACACGCTGTAGGTCCGCTCGGCGAGCGCGTCCGGCCGCTCGTTGAGCAGCTCGTAGAGGATCATGACGCCCTGGTTCGGCAGGCCGACCTCGTACGCGTCCGGGTACATCAGGCACCAGCGCACGGCCACCGAGTCCCAGTCCTTGACGGTGCTGTTGAGCTCCCCGCCGACGTACTGGATCGGCTTCTGCACCAGCGGCAGCAGCGGTTCCAGGCGCGGGAACAGGGACTCGACCGTCATGGGTACCCAGGGTAACGGCGCGCGTGGCGCGCGCCGGACCTACATCGGCCTGCTGCCGAGGGTCGGTCCCTCGTGCCGGCGGAACTCCTGCAGTTGGCCGTACGAGGTCGGGTCGAGATCCGACCGCGTGGTGCGCGCGCCGCGCTCGATCCGGCGGCGACGCTCCAGCCGCGCGCCGACCGCGAGGAGCGCCATCAGCGCGATGACGACTCCGAGGAGGATGAGCCAACCAGTCATCGCGACTTCCTCAGGTGGTGGGAACGGCGTCAGAACGCGGAGCGGTACTCGTCGTGCCGGCCGCACCGGCTGGCGGCGCTGAGCTGGTCCACCCGTACCGCGGTCAGGGTCGCCTCGGCGGTCGGGTCATGGTGCGGCAGCCGCGCGGCCACCGGACGGTCCAGCAGGGAGGTCCGGCGCCGGCCGCGGGCGTCGAGCCAGAGGAACGCCCCGGCCCACAGCGCGGCGGCCACGATGCCGGCGATCACCAGCACGCCGACGACCGCCTGCAGGTCGGCCGGAGCGACGTCGATCACGTCGGGCCGGCCCGCGAGCTGGGGTGTCGCGTCGGGCTCATCGGGCTCCCTCCGTCGCGCTCAGGATGGGCGCTGCCCCGGCACCCGTCA